>NZ_JAYGIL010000003.1:0-416265 GCF_034931025.1 Arcicella gelida
TTTTTTAGCAGAAACAAAATACAGAAAAACCCCGAAAATTGCCAGTATTGACACTTTCCCGGGGTTATTTTATTGGTAATATATTGATTATTAAATATTTACAAGATTAAAGGGAAGCCAAAAAAGAGGGATTCAAAAACTAATTTTGAATCCCTCTTTTAAAACTAATTTGAAAATTACTTCGCATAATTCACAGCTCTCATTTCACGAATTACCGTTACTTTGATTTGCCCTGGATACTGCATTTCTTTTTCTATTTTCTGAGAAATATCATAAGATAGCATACTTGCTTTTTCATCAGAAACATTTTCAGAATCTACCAATACTCTCAGCTCTCTACCCGCTTGAATAGCATAACATTTCTGAACTCCACTGAAGCTTACTGCTAATTCTTCTAATTCTTTCAAACGACGCATATAAGATTCCATCATCTCACGTCTAGCTCCCGGACGAGAACCCGAAATGGCATCACAAACCTGAATGATTGGCGAAATCATAGAAGTCATTTCAATTTCATCATGGTGAGCACCAATTGCATTACAAACTTCTACATTTTCCTTGTACTTTTCAGCCAATTGCATTCCCAAAATAGCGTGAGGTAATTCAGCTTCTTCATGCCAAACTTTACCAATATCGTGTAATAAACCAGCACGTTTGGCTAATTTCGCATTCAAGCCTAATTCAGCCGCCATAGTTGCACAAAGTTTTGCTACTTCACGAGAGTGTTGTAAAAGGTTTTGTCCATAAGATGAACGGAAACGCATTCTACCAACCATTTTAATTAACTCAGGATGTAATCCGTGAATACCTAAGTCAATCACAGTACGTTCGCCAATTTCGATGATTTCTTCATCAATATTTTTCTTCGTTTTTGCTACTACTTCTTCAATACGAGCTGGGTGAATACGACCATCTTGTACCAAACGGTGTAATGACAAACGAGCAATTTCACGACGAACTGGATCGAAACCAGAAATAATAATCGCTTCTGGCGTATCGTCAACGATAAATTCTACACCCGTTGCAGCTTCTAAAGCACGAATGTTTCTACCTTCACGACCAATGATTTTACCTTTTACATCGTCTGATTCAATGTTGAAAACAGATACACAGTTTTCAATTGCATTTTCAGCAGCCGTTCTTTGAATGGTTTCAATAACTACTTTTTTTGCTTCTTTTGTTGCCGTTAGTTTCGCTTCTTCAATCGTATTTTTAATGATAGACGAAGCCTTGGTTTCAGCCTCAGCACGCAAAGCATCAATCAATTGTTGACGAGCTTCTTCAGCCGTTAAGCTTGCAATTTTCTCTAATTGCGTTACTTGCGAAGCTAACATTTCTTCAGCTTGTATTCTTTTTCTATCAGCCTCTTCAGTCTTTTTTCTAAGGTTTTCTTCTTTAGAAGTCAACGATTGTTTTTGTGAATTTAAATCAGATTCCAGCTTCTTGGTTTGTTCCATAGAAATCTGAATATTACGCTCACGCTCCTTTAATTTTTGCTCATTTTGAACTAAAATCTGTTTTTTCTTATTTGAATCATCTTCAAATTCTGAACGAAGTTTTAGAAACTTTTCTTTGGCTTCTAGGATTCTATCTTTCTTGATGTTTTCTGCTTGTAATTCAGCATTTTTGACAATATCTGCAGCTTTGGAAGTTGCTTCTTCTTCAATTCTCTGGGTATTCTTTGCAAAAGCAAGTTTACCGACAAATATTCCCGCTATCAGCGAAGCAACTGCGGCAATGATGGGAGTTAGCATTATTTATATCGTTTTAGTTAATAGTTTTCGTGCATTTTGTAATGCAATCCGACCAACTATTGAGTGAAAAAAAGGAACTAAAACAGACAGATGCCTTGAATGTGAAAAGAAAAATAAACGTTGGTATTATCTTATTTAAAATTGAGAATGTTATTTCAAAAAATAAATCAAACAAGTAAACTAGAAATTTGTATGGCGTTGTTTTTGGGAACGAATCCAGTCAAAATCATGTCGTTAGAATGTATAAGGTTTAATTTATGGTATTCTGTTACTTGTAATAATTTTATAAAGGATGATTTAATTCGCTCAATTTTATACAAAAACGTTTAAACAAATAATAAAGAAATATATTAACTCATTCCGTAACAGAACTTAATAATTTGTCCAATTCAGAAACCTTCCCCATCACTGATTTTTGAAGATCACTGTGTTTGGTACCAAATTTAAGGTTACTCATTACAAAGTCTAAAGCAACAATTGCTAACAAACGTTGGTGAGATTCAACCTTTTTCGTTTCTCGATAAGAATCCATTTTTTCATTAATCAACTTAGCAGCCTTGCGAACGAATTCCTCTTCTTCTCTACCAACAGATAGATTGAAGGGTTCATGGGCAACGACTATATTACAAGGGACTTTCTCGGCCATTATATTCAAGTTTTAAATTAAAAGTTTTCAGTTATTTAGTTAATGAGACTATGAACTATTAAACGATTGATTTTTGAAACTTTGTTATTTACTAAGTTGACTAATACACTTGTCTATTTCTAAGATATATTGGTCAAGTTTTTCTTTCAATTCGGCATTATTGCCTGTACTATTTAGATTGTTTACTGCAATCTTACTGATTTTATCTGATTTTTTAAAGTTTTTTATTCTTTGGTTTAATTTTTTATTTAATTCTTGGTTTTCTTTTAATGTTTCTGCTAAGGTATTTTTCAGCGATTCGTTTTCTTTATTGGCTTGTTCAAGTTTATTCTTCAGTTCTTTATATCTCAACACGACATTCCTTAGTTTTACTTCTAAGGCCTCAAATTGATTTCGAATTTGATTGTCAGTTATCATGCCGTTTGTTTGTGATTTTTCCTGTAAACTCTTTAGATATTAAAAATCTAAATAAAAAAACAATACATTATTGAAAAGCCTAAAATTAATATTGGCTTTAATTCTATATAAATACAAAGTTCTATAATTTACTCGAAAAGTTTATGTTTTTATCTTAAAAAAGCATACTTATCTCTGACTTTCAGTGGAATAATTGTCTTGCGCTCAATCAAAACAACACTTGCAGTGTATAAACACAATAACAAGAAATGATAGGGGATAGAAATCCACAAGTTTTCGATGTGAATTTGCATCGTACAATAAATTAACACGCCCGCCGAAATGATATATCCCAATGCAGAGAAAATTTTATAAGGCACTGGATAATACTTTTGACCGAAGTAATAACACAGGGCTGTCATCGAAAAGCATGAAATTAAAAAAGCGACCGCACAGCCCATATAACCCATTTTGGGTATCAGAATAAAGTTGAAAAGAATGGTAATGGCTAAACCCGCAAAAGTGATTCTTGTACCAAAATAGGTTTTTTTGTTCAGTTTGAACCAAACAGAAATATTGTAATAAACACCTAAGAAAAGATTTGCCAAAAGTAAAATTGGTACTACTTTCATTCCTTCCCAATAAATTGGTTTTCTAAGAAAAAGAACTTTCAGAATATCAAGATTCAAACACACGCCAAGCCAAATAAATACACAAGTAATTAGAAACCATTTTGTAACATCAGCCAATGTTTCTGGCGAATTTTTATCTTCTGCTTTTGCCAAGAAAAATGGTTCGGCAGCGTAACGAAAAGCTTGTGTAGCCAAAGCCATAAAAATGGAAAGTTTATAAACGTTGCCATAAATGCCAAGTGCTTCTTGAGAAGTACGATTTGGGTAAAAACCTTCGGGAAGTAATCTTTCTAATAAAATTCTATCAAACATTAAATTAAATGTACTTGCCAAGCCCATCACCATGATTGGATAAGCGTAAATCAATAAGTTTTTAAAAACGGCTTTATCAAACTGAAATTTGAAGTCTTTGAATTCTGCTCTTAAAAAGTAAAAAAAGCAGGCATTAGCAAGTAGGTTTGCTAAGAAAATATAGCCAGCCCCAACACTTGGTAAATATAGTTTCTGAGCCAATGGTTGTAAGAAAAGTAAATAATCTCCTTCGGCAATTTTTTTGAATCCTAACAAGAAAATAACGTTTAGCAAAACGTTTACCAGAATATTGAATATTTTGGCTTTGACAAACTTTTTGGTTTGTTTTTCTAATCTTAAACGAGCAAATGGGATGGCAGTAATGGCATCAATTGCTACAATGAGTGAAATCCAAATCAAGAAAATTTCTTTGCCCGGAAACCCTAATGCAGTAATAATGGGTGTTGAAAAAATAATGAGTATTCCAGAAAAAATACAGCTACTAACAATAATGGCAGATTGAATGATATTGTAATACTTGGCTTTATCGTCAGCGGCAAAACGGAAAAAGGCTGTTTCCATGCCATAAGTATAAATAATATTGGCAATGGCTACGTAGGCATAAAGCTTTACATTAACGTTAAGCTCTTTTGGCAAAAAAGCCGCTGTATGAACAATCACCAATAGAAAATTTAGTGATCTACCCAAAATAGTACTTATGCCATAAGAAGCTGTTTCGCTCGCTAATTTTTTTAAAACACTCATGTTAATTATAATTGTTTGTCAAACAATCATTTAGCTTTTTGTTTGAATTCAATGCGAATGCAATTTACAAGTACTTATGTGTTATTACAATTTAACGATGAAATCATGGGTCAAAATTATTTTTAAAAATAAGTACAAATACTTATTGTGTTATGAGTATTTATACTAATTTTGTGACATAATAATCAATTCGTGGTTGAATTGTGCTTTTAACAGAGCTGAGTGATTAAACGCCCCAAATACGTTTAATCACTTTTTTTTGCCATAAAACGAAAAACGAGCATTTTTTGGATGCTCGCTTCTTGAAAATGCTATATGTGGCTTAATGATTAAGCTTCAAGTTGATAATGTTTTAATTCAATTAAGTTTTCAGGTAAAGCTTTGTTAGTCCAATACTTATGAATTGAAAGTGCAGCTCCCAATGAAGTGGCTTGTGCTACCGATGCCGCATAAACTTCTAAAGTAGGAAATGCCATTGCCAAAAGTTTCATAAAAATTTCGTTCTTCCCAAAACCTCCATCTACAAACAGTTTTTTCACAGGCGAATTATTCAAGACCAATTCCGTAGCAATTAATTGTTGAGCAACTATGTCGATAATTAATTGGTGATAAGCTTCTTCGTAATTGTTGAAAACTGTTAAATCTCTACTTCCAAAAAGTGATTCTTGCAATGGTGGACGTTTTGCTTCTCGCAAATGGTCGTCATCACCATGTAATTGACTTTCTCTTAATACTTGTAAAAGTCCATCATCACATTTTACTGTTTTGTAATAATCGTTTGCTAAATTAAAATGCGAAGCCAAACGTTTGGTTTGTTGCTCGTGTTCGTATCCTGCAAATAATCTTGACGCTTTTACGGGCTTACCTTCATAGTGCATGTACGATAGACAATCGTATTGCAATTCTTCAGCACTCAGTGGAATATGATTGAAAGGATTCAGACTTATACACCAAGTACCCGTTGAAAGTAAAATAAAAGGTTCTGTAAAACTTGCCAAGTAAGGAATCAAAGCTGCCGAACTGTCGTGTAAACCTATGCCTACTTGTAATTCATGTTCGCCAATACTTTTCTGCTGAACTTGGTTAGAAGGAAAAATTGGTGCTAATTTTTCGTCCACGCCTTCTTCATGTACCCATCTGTGGTAAGTATTTTGGGTAAAATCCCAAAGGTTTGTGTGACAACCAATACTTGTAATATCTGAATAATAATTTCCTGTAAATAAGAAATTTAAGTACTGTGGCAAATGAAGCGAATACTTGATTTTAGCGAATAATTCAGGCTTTTCGTATTTCAAACGATACAAAACCATTCCAGAATTCAAATTCCCTAATACTGGTGAAGCCGAAATTTGTGAAAATTTCTGTTCGCCATCATAAGTATCGTAAAACTGCTTTTTTAGATTTTCTGGATACGTTTTTAAATAATTATACAAAGGTGCAATAGCTTCGCCATCAGCATTAAGATGAACAAAACTTGCTCCATAAGTAGAGAAGTTTAATGCTTTTATAGTAAAATCAGGAAGGCTTAGTACCTCCTCAAACGTTTTGGTTACCCATGAGTTGAGGAGGTCTAAATCTTCACAATTATCTCCATCTTCGTCTTTGGTTTCGTCGAATTGGGTTGATTTTTCTAAAACAATTTTATACTGTTCATCAAAGAGAAACAGTTTTTTATTGGTTTTGCCAATGTCAAAAATCGCAATGACAGAAGTTTTATTTGCCATATAACATTAAAGCCCAGTAGAAACGGCTTTCAAGCCTCTTTCTTGAATCAAATTTTCTCTAACTTTCAAGTTGCGGTACAAGGCAATCGGATTCAATGCACCACCAGCACGAAGGCGAGCCTCTGCTACCAACGCACGAACGTCAGTACGGAAAGCATTTTGCAAAATTTCCTGACAACGTACTACATCGTTTTCTTCTTGAGCAATTTCTAAAGCTTTTTTATCCACCGACAATGCCTGAGCGTAAGCAGTCATAATAGCTTCAACTGATTGCAATAAATCTTCTAATGGGTCTTTTACGTTGTGCGAAGCATCAATCATCCAACCTAAATCTGTGGCATGATTCATTCCTCTTGCATCCATTCCTTCTACTAATTCATTGAAGATTAAGAACAATTGGTATGGTTTTAAAGCACCTGCCGTTAAATCGTCATCACCATATTTCGAATCGTTGAAGTGGAAACCACCCAATTTGCCTTCCATTAATAGTAATGAAACAATTTGTTCGATATTAGCATTTGGCAAATGGTGACCTAAATCAACCAAAGTAAAGGCTTTATCACCTAATTTTTTAACGTAAGAATATGACTGTCCCCAATCACCAACCGTAGTTGAATAAAAATTAGGTTCAGCACATTTATATTCTAAGAACAACTTCCAGTTATCAGGCAAAGCTGCGTAGATTTCCTCTAAACTTTCCAAAGTATTTTGGTAAGCTTTACGGAAATTTAATTGACCTGGAAAACAAGAACCATCAGACAACCAAACCGTTAGCGATTCAGAACCCAATTCAATTCCTTGTTTGATTACTTCAATGTTATGGTCAATCGCTTGTTTACGAATGGCTTTGTTAACATTTTGAAGCGAACCGAATTTATAAGAATATTCTTGATTTGCTTGGTCTTGAAAAGTATTCGAATTTACTGCATCGAATTTCAAACCATGTTGTGCCGCCAATACTTTAATTGCCTGAGCATTCTGAGGAATGTCCCAAGGAATGTGTAAAGAAATAGCACCACTTGCTTGGTTTAATGAATGAAGTAAACCTACATCTTCAATTTTTTCTTCCAAACTTCTTGGCTCTCCGCCGCCTGAAAAACGACCGAAACGAGTTCCGCCTGTACCTAAAGCCCAAGAAGGAATTGCGATTTGGAAATCAACTAATTTTTGGATGATATTCTCAGCATTTTCTACTTCCGAAAGTGTGTATGCTAATTTACGTTGATGTCCCGCAAGTACATCTTCGTTATGTGATTGGATTTTATATTTTTCGAGTTGCATTGGAGAGAAAAGAAAAAGTTGAATTATGAGTTATGAATTATTAATTATGAAATGTTTCAAGTTTCCTTTTTCATTCGCATAATTCATAATTAATAACTCATATCTATATAAATTTTAACGATAAAAGCCCATTGCTACACCGCCATCTACGTTCAAGGCATTTCCAGTTGATTTACTCAATAAACCACCTACAAATGCAAAGCAAGCATTAGCAATATCGTCTGGAAGAATGATTTCGTTCAATAAAGTACGTTTTGCATAGTAAGCTGGTAATTCAGCAACTGTGATTCCGTAAGCTTTCGCACGACCCTCAGCCCATCCGCCTGCCCAGATGTTTGAATCTGAAATTACTGCATCTGGATTTACGGTGTTTACTCTGATTTTATCTCCGCCTAATTCAGCCGCCATCAAACGAGTTAAATGTGCTTGAGCTGCTTTGGCAGAACCATAACCCGGATTGTTCGGACCAGCAACTACGGCATTTTTAGAAACAATATTTACGATGTCGCCACCTAAATTTTGTTTACGCATCATCGCCACACCTACTTGTGAAACCAAGAATTGTCCTTTTACTAAAATATCATATAATCTATCCCATTCTTCGATAGAATGTTCAGCGATAGATTTTGAAATACTGATACCTGCATTGTTTACTACGATGTCAACACCACCGAAAGCTAAAGCGGCGTCATCAAAAGCCAAAGCGATTGAAGCGGCATCTGTAACATTCAATAAAGTAGAAGAAACAGCGTCTTTACCGAATTTACTTACGAACTCAGCTTTTGCTCCGTCTAAACGTTCTTGATTGATGTCGTTGATTACTACGCAAGCCCCTTCTTCTGCAAATTTCTTAGCGATTGCCTTACCAATACCACCAGCCGAACCAGTGATTAAAGCGATTCTACCAGAAAGTGCTTTAGGTTTTGGCATACGTTGCAATTTCGCTTCTTCCAACAACCAATATTCAATATCAAATGCTTCCTGACGTGGTAATGAAGTATATTCAGAAACTGCTTCAGCACCTTTCATTACATTCACTGCATTTACATAATATTCAGAAGCTAAACGTGCTGTTGTTTTATCTTTCGAGAAAGTAAACATTCCTACGCCTGGATAAAGAATTACAACAGGGTTAGGGTCACGCATAGCTGGCGAATTATCTCTTTTGCAAGTATTGTAGTACTCTGTGTACATTGCACGGTAAGCTTCAAAAGCAGGTTCTAATTTTGCTTTGATTGCTGCAACGTCTGTCAAATCTTCATTTGGCTCTAATTCAAGAACTAAAGGAGAGATTTTAGTACGTAAGAAGTGGTCGGGACAAGAAGTACCAAGTGGTGCTAATTTTGCTAAATCGTTTGAATTGGTAAATTCCAACACACGAGCATCATCCGTGAAATGCCCAATCATATTACGATACGAAGAACAGAAACCACGCAAGATTGGAGCAATTGAAGCTGCTTGTTTTTTACGGTCAGCTTCTGGAAGACTTTCAATTTTTTGTCCGCCGAAAACTGGAGCTTTTTTACCATAATTTGCTTCTAAATATTCAGCACATTTTTCGATTACTTCTAAAGTATTAATATAAGAATCGAAAGAAGTATCGCCCCAAGTAAACAAACCATGAGAACCTAACATGATACCTTTTAATTTGATACCACGAGAAGCCGCTTCTTCTAAACATTCACGTAATTGAAGACCCAAGTCGAAACCCGGACGTTGCCAGCCTACCCAGCCAATTTCACCGTTGAATAATTCTTCTGTAATTTGCTTACCGTCTTTTGCTGCTGCGATGGCAATGGCTGCATCTGGGTGCAAGTGGTCGATATGAGCAAACGGTAAAAATCCGTGAAGAGGAGTATCAATAGAAGGAGCTTTAGAAGCTAAATCGAAAATACAGTGGTTGAATAATTCTACCATTTCATCTTCAAATTCGATGCCACGGTACACGTTTTCTAAAGCACGAAGTCTGTCAACATATAAAGCTGCGCAACCTGATTTTTTCAAAGTACCGATGTCACCACCAGAACCCTTAATCCACATCACATCAGTTTGATTTCCCGTTAATGGGTCTTTATCTACGATTTTAACAGAAGTGTTTCCACCGCCATAATTTGTTAAACGGAGATCCGCTCCTAAGAGGTTTGAGCGATAAATGAATAAAGCTACTTCGTCGCCTGCTAGTTCAGCAGCTTTGGCTTCGTCCCAAAGATAGCTTACGTATTTGAATGTCTTGGTTGCCATTTTTTTATAAAAAATATAATAATTAATGTTTAGCAAAACTAGAATTCTCCGTATCTTAAACCGTCCTGTACTATCATGCGGAAAAATGCACTGTAAATGAAGCAATCCATTGTTGGGTCTTACAAGATTTACCAATAGTAACTTTTCGGGCTATTTTCGGGTATTATTGAGGGTAAATCACAAAATAAATAATAAGAAAATTAACCTTTTAATGATGATTGATTGGCTTTATTTAAGTATAATTACTCTAAAAGTTGCATTTTAAGCTATTTAGCAAGGCTATTATGATAAAGGTTTGGGTGTTTTTTTTAAATTTGGAGGTATTATTGCATACAAGTGCATCTCTTGAATAAAATATTGCAATACTTTGCATTGTTTGGTATTTTATTTATTAAAAATGTAAATAAAATAGTAAAATATTATTAGAAATATTGATAACCATTTATATAAAAAGGTATGAGTAAAAGTATAAGTGCGGAGAAGTTGCGATTGAATACTCGCAAAGATAACAAGGGATGGAAAAAGTGGGGGCCTTATCTCTCAGAGCGGCAATGGGGTACAGTTAGAGAAGATTACTCAGCCAATCAGGATGCTTGGAATTCGGTGACACATGATATGGCTCGCTCAATTGCTTATCGTTGGGGCGAAGAAGGGATTGCTGGTATTTCAGACAACAAGTCTCATATTTGTTTTGCTTTGGCTTTTTGGAATCATAACGATCATATTCTAAAAGAACGCCTTTTTGGTTTAACTGGTAGTGAGTCTAATCACGGAGAAGATGTAAAGGAATTATATTATTACCTTGACTCTACCCCGACGCACTCCTACATGAAAATGCTCTATAAGTATCCAATTAATTCATATCCTTATGATCAATTGGTTTCAGAAAGTAGAAAGCGTTCTCGTTTAGAGCCTGAATATGAAATCCTTGATACAGGCGTTTTTGATAATAATGAGTACTTCGATATTTTTATAGAGTATTCTAAAGCAGACGAGCAGGATATTTTAATTAAAATAACGGCTCATAACAGAAGTAAAAAGGCAGCACCACTTACTATTTTACCAACAGTTTGGTTTAGAAATACTTGGAGTTGGGGTTACGAAAACTATAAGTACAAACCAATGATGACTGGGGTGGCGAAGAAAGCCATCGACATTGACAATAAAAATATTGGTCATTATAAGTTGTACTGTGAAAATGCTCAAGAATTACTCTTTTGTGAAAACGAAACTAATTTTGAGCGTCTTTATAAAGTAGGAAATGCTTCGCCATATTGCAAAGATGGTATCAATGACTATATCGTCAACGATAAAAAGACGGCTGTAAACCCGAATAATATTGGTACAAAAGCTGCTGCACGTTATACGAAAACGATTAAAGGAGGAGATAGCTATACCGTTAGACTTCGTTTAGTTGACCATTCTATCCTTGAACCATTTGGTGGTTTTGAAGATACGATGGATAAACGTATTCGTGAAGGAAATCAGTTTTATGAAGAAGTACAACAAGGAGTAGAAAATCCTGAATTGTTAAAAATTCAGCGACAAGCTTATGCAGGAATGCTCTGGACGAAACAATGGTATTATTACAATATCAACGAATGGATAAAAGGCGATCCTGCCATGCCTAAGCCTTCGGAATATAGAAAATATGGACGAAATGCAGGCTGGCGACACATGTATTCTGCCAATATTTTGTCGATGCCTGATAAATGGGAATATCCTTGGTTTGCAGCTTGGGATTTAGCTTTTCATACTTTGCCATTGGCTAGGGTTGACCCTGATTTTGCAAAACGTCAATTAGCTGTAGTACTTCGTGAATATTATATGCACCCGAACGGACAAATTCCTGCTTATGAATGGTCGTTTTCGGATGTGAACCCGCCAGTGCATGCTTGGGCAACTTGGAAGGTGTATGAGATTGACAAAGAAATGAATGGCAAAGGAGATATTGCCTTTCTTGAAAAAATCTTCCATAAATTATTACTAAACTTTACTTGGTGGGTAAACCTAAAAGATGAAGGAGGAAATAATATTTTTGGTGGAGGTTTCCTTGGTATGGATAATATCGGAGTATTCGACCGTTCGGCTACTTTACCTACAGGTGGACGTTTGGAACAAGCAGACGGTACTGGTTGGATGGCGATGTACAGCTTGAATATGTTACGAATTGCCGTAGAAATTGCTTTGGAACGCCCTGTTTATCAAGATATGGCGTCAAAATTCTTCGAACACTTTTTGCATATTGCAGGAGCGATGCAATCGCTTGGAGGAGATGAAATTAGTCTTTGGGATGAAGAAGATCAGTTTTACTATGATATGCTTCATTTACCGAACAATAATAGTATGTTATTGAAAATCAGGTCGATGGTTGGTTTGATTCCTCTTTTTGCGGTGGAAGTCTTGAATCCTGAAATGCTTGAAAAGTTACCAGATTTCCGTCGTAGAGTAGAATGGGTTTTAGCAAATAGACCCGACTTAGCAAGTTTGATTTCCCGTTGGTATGAATCTGGAAAAGGTGAAAGTAGATTATTAGCAATCCTGAGAGGGCACCGTATGAAAATGATTATGAAAAGAATGTTTGACGAAACAGAATTTCTTTCTGATTTTGGTATTCGTTCCCTTTCAAAATATCATTTAGAAAATCCTTATCAGTTTAGAGTAAATGGTGATGTACTCAGAGTAGATTATACGCCAGCAGAATCAACGGGTAGTATGTTTGGAGGAAATTCAAACTGGCGTGGACCAATTTGGTTCCCAATGAATTTCTTATTGATTGATTCGCTAATGAAGTTCCAAGAATATTATGGAAATGATTACGAAGTAGAATATCCTACTAATTCGGGCAATATGGTGAGTATCAAAGAAGCAGCAATAAGTATTTCTGAGCGTTTGATAAACCTATTTACTGAAAACAGTGAAGGAAGGCGCCCAATGTATGAGAAATACGAAAAAATGCAGAGTGACCCACACTTTAAAGATTTGATTCTTTTTAATGAATACTTTGACGGTGATACTGGGAAAGGGCTAGGAGCTGCCCACCAAACTGGTTGGACTGGTCTTGTTGCTGAATTGATATTAAGTGTTTCTAAAGCAGAGAAAAGTAGGTTTAAAGAAGTTAAGGTTTAAAAGTTTGTGAATTAAAATAAAAGGTATCAGTGTTGGCTGATACCTTTTTGTTTTATACCAACACCGAAAATAAATCGGGCTGTTCATTCAATTTTTGATAGACGATATTTTGTTCGACCATTCTTTCTAGTAATGGTTCATAGTCTTCTTTATGTTTCAGTTCGATTCCTAACAATACTGGACCAGATTCTCGGTTTGTTTTTTTCTGATATTCAAATAAAGTAATGTCATCTTCTTCGCCCAGTACATTATTTAAAAAATTCTTCAAGGCACCTGCTCTTTGTGGGAAACGAATGATAAAGTAATGTTTTAGTCCTTCATAAAGGAGTGAGCGTTCTTTGATTTCTTCGGTACGAGTAATGTCATTATTTCCACCAGAAACCAAACAAACTACATTTTTTCCTTTGATTTCCTCTTTCATAAAATCCAAAGCTGCAATGGTTAAAGCTCCTGCAGGTTCGGCTACAATCGCAGATTCGTTATACAATTCTAAAATAGTTGTACATACTTTACCTTCTGGAACGAGAATAATATTATCCAGTGTTTCTTTACAAATATTGAAAGTTTTTTCACCAACACGTTTAACGGCTGCACCATCTACAAATTTATCAATGGTTTCTAATTCAATTACATGACCAGCCTCAAGACTTGCTTTCATTGAAGCTGCACCAGCAGGTTCAACACCGATGATTTTTGTATGTGGGGAAAGTTGCTTGAAAACCGTAGAAACACCAGCCGAAACGCCACCACCACCAATCGCCAAAATGATATAATCTATCTTAACATCCGAATCTTTAAAGATTTCTAGCCCAACAGTCGCCTGACCAGTAATCACGTCCATATCATCAAAAGGATGAACGTAAGTAGCATTATGTTCTTCGCAATATTGCTTGGCAGCATTTGACGCATCATCGTAAGTATCGCCAACTAGCATTACTTCAATATCATCTTTCCCAAACATTTTTACTTGTTTGATTTTCTGATTTGGTGTAGTTGTAGGCATAAAAATCGTGCCTTTTACTTTCATTTTATGGCAAGCATAAGCCATGCCTTGTGCATGATTTCCCGCAGAAGCACAAACTACTCCTTTCGCCAATTCTTCCGTAGAAAGTCTAGTCATTTTATTATAAGCTCCCCTAATTTTATAAGAGCGAACAATTTGTAAATCTTCTCTCTTTAGAAAAATATTAGCATCATAACGTTCAGAAAGAACAATGTTTTCGGTAAGTGGAGTATGAACAGCTACGCCACGAAGGCGTTCAGCAGCTTCGTAGATACTTTCAAGCGTAGGGAAAATAGCATTTTGTTTATGATCTGTTTTATTAGCCATGTTGATGAATAAAGCCTTTAATTTTTATTTTACAAATATAAGATAGTTTGTAAGGAATAAATGACTTTCCTTATTTTGAAAGTGAATTTCTAAACTCCAAAGGTGATTGATTCGTCAATTTCTTGAAATACTTCGAAAAATACGATTGGTCAGAGAAATTTAGTTGATAAGCAATTTCAGAAATCCCTAAATCGGTATGCGTCAGTAAACGCTTGATTTCCAGAATCATTCTATCATTAATCAAATCAGTAGAAGTTCTTCCTGTTACGCTTTTTACCGTTTCGCTGAGATAGTTTGGCGTAATGGCTAATAAACTGGCATAGTCTTTTACCGATAAATTTTCTTGACTTTTTTCTTCAATCAATTGTTTGAAACGTTTTACTAAAATTTTGCCTTTGTTGGCTTTTTCTTCAATCTTACTGAGTGGATAAATTCTTTTGCATTGAATCAAAATCAAATCTAATAAAGCTCGAATGGCTTCTTCTGAATCTGTTAAATTCTGTTGATTTTCATAAATCGCATTTTTGAACAACTCGGTAATTACTTGTTTTTCTGTTTCATTTTCCAAATAAATCGGTGGCGTTTCTTGATTCAAATGATAGAAAAAAGGAAGTTCAAAAAGCTTGTACGGGTCAGTTTTATTAAAATGATAAAAAGAAGAAGTAAACAGAAAAATATACCCTTTTACATCTTCAGAAAGATTTAATTCATGAATTTGTCCGGGAGAAAGAAAGAAAATGGTGTTGGGTTTGATGGTATAATTCTGAAAATCAATCGTATGAATGCCTTCTCCTTGTGTAAGAAAAAGTATTTCATAAAAATCATCGTGACGATGCGGATAAGTTACTTTAAAATTTCGATTAATATCATAATGTTCAATCTGAAACTGAATTGTTTTTTCAGATTTATTATTAAACCTATCAATGCTATAAACGGGAATGTCAAGCTGTTTCATTTGATAAAATTACACAATTGCTTTTTTCTGTAAAAGTTTTAAAATCATCTATTTAAAATGAAAAATATTTGTGTGAATATAAATTAGCCATAAAAAGTACCTAAATAAAACACGAATTTACCATTCATTAATTAATGATTTTTATCAACTTTGTGCATATTTCAGCAATGTCGTGAATTTTAAGTATCGACAGCGTTCTTCAAAATCAAAAACATTCAAAAAATGGCAAATTATTTCAATACTCTTTCTTTAAGAGAAAAATTAAATCAGTTAGGTGTTTGCGAATTCATGGATAACACTGAATTCACTGACGGAGTAAGTGCATTAATCGGAAAGAAAATCGTAGTAGTAGGTTGTGGAGCACAAGGTTTGAACCAAGGTTTGAACTTAAGAGATTCAGGTTTAGATGTTTCTTATGCTTTACGTCAGGAAGCAATTGATGGAAAGAGACAATCTTGGAAAAGTGCTACTGAAAACAATTTCACAGTAGGAACTTATGAGCAATTGATTCCTTCGGCTGATTTAGTAATCAACCTTACGCCAGATAAACAACATACTTCAGTTGTAAACGCTGTAATGCCTTTGATGAAACAAGGTGCTACGCTTTCTTATTCACACGGTTTCAACATCGTTGAAGAAGGAATGCAAATTCGTAAAGATATTACTGTAATCATGGTTGCTCCAAAATGTCCAGGTTCAGAAGTACGTGCTGAATATGTTCGTGGTTTTGGTGTGCCTACTTTGATTGCCGTTCACCCTGAAAATGACCCAGAAGGAAAAGGTTGGGCTTATGCAAAAGCTTATTGTGTAGGTACTGGTGGACACCGTGCGGGTGTGTTGAAATCATCTTTCGTAGCAGAAGTAAAATCTGACTTAATGGGAGAACAAACTATCCTTTGTGGTTTATTGCAAACTGGTTCTATTCTTTGTTTCGACAAAATGGTTGAAAAAGGCATCGACGCTGGTTATGCTTCTAAATTAATCCAATACGGATGGGAAGTAATCACGGAAGCTTTGAAACAAGGCGGAATTACAGCAATGTTTGACAGACTTTCAAATCCTGCGAAAATCAAAGCATTTGAAATTTCTGAAGAATTGAAAGAAATTATGCGTCCGTTGTTCCAAAAGCACCAAGACGACATCATGAGCGGAGAATTCTCTTCAACAATGATGGCTGACTGGGCTAACAACGACAAAAACTTGTTGACTTGGAGAGCTGCTACTGGCGAAACTGCTTTTGAAAAAACTCCTGCTGGAGATGTTAAAATTGCAGAACAAGAGTACTTCGACAACGGTTTATTGATGGTTGCGATGGTTCGTGCAGGTGTTGAATTAGCATTTGAAACAATGGTAGAAGCAGGAATCAAAGAAGAATCTGCTTACTACGAATCATTACACGAAACGCCACTAATCGCTAACACGATTGCTCGTAGAAAATTATTCGAAATGAACTCTGTAATCTCAGATACAGCTGAGTACGGTTGTTATTTATTCGACCACGCTTGTAAGCCTTTATTAGCTGATTTCATGAAAACTGTTGAAACAGATATTATCGGTACAAACTTCAATGCTGGCAAAGATAACGGTGTTGATAACAGAACAATTATTGCAGTAAACGAAGCACTTCGTTCACACGATATTGAATATGTAGGTGCTGAATTACGCCAAGCAATGACAGATATGAAAGCGATTTCTACTGTTGCTTAGTTTCTGTTTTTTGTAGCATCTCATTAAAACAAAAAGTCTCTCAAGAGTAATTTGGGGGACTTTTTGTTTTAGTGAAATGTAGAAATACTTATCCATTTATAAAGTATCTATCTGAAGGCATTTTTGTGGCACAATATTTTAAAATACAAAATTCTTTGTATTTTTATTTTTCCTAGCTCGTTGTAAAATATAATTAGAATGAACTTCCATCAGATGTACATAAAAAATGTTTATATAATACTGCTTACTTCTTGCTTATCTTTCAAAGTGTTTTCACAGAAAAAACTCTTTGAAAAACATTCAGATATTGCCTTTGGTATTGGAACAGCGAACTACTACGGGGATGTTGTTCCCATTAACCGACCAATTCAATCAACTTTAAGAAATATTCGTTGGAATGTTTCTGTTGACTTAACCAGACATTTCACTCCAAGATTCTCAGGAAATGTAGCCTTGACTTGGGTGAGAATTGCTGGAGATGACAATGAATTAGAAGGAATCCCACTACAAGAAACTACATTCATGAGGAATACTCATTTTAGGAATGATATTCAAGAACTATCAATAAAAGGTATTTTTCATATTATTCCAGAAAATAGAAATTATCATAAAAGAAGTATCTTGAGTCCTTATATTTTTGCAGGGCTTGCAGTGATTCACCATAATCCTATTGCAAAAGTACCACTAGATTTTGTTGGTTCTGAAGCCATAGCTGGTGAGTGGGTTAGCCTACAGCCCCTTCGAACCGAAGGACAAGGTTTAGTAGGATATTCAGAGACACCATATAATTTGTTTGCGGTGAATATTCCTTTTGGAGCTGGGGTAAAGTATAAGATAAATCGAAAATTTGATTTAGGTTTTGAAGTTGGACTTCGATACAGTTTTACAGATTATTTGGATGACATTGGAGGGAATTACGCAAATTATAACGATTTAATAGCCGTAAGCCCACTTGCAGCTGCTATGGGGCATCGAGAATACGAATTGATTGCTGCTAATTCAGGTAAAAATAGAGAAGCAGCTATTCGCCAGTATTTGGCTACAAATGTAAATCCAGCTTATGCAAACCCTGCATTGACACCAACAAGTACTTTTCCTGAAATTTTTGGAAAAGGCTCTACCAGAAATGGAGCAAGTAGATTAGATGATATTTATCTATTAACTACTTTTAAATTAATTTACCATATAGCTCCCCAAATCAAATGTCCAGTGATTCAATAAAATAATTGCGACTAATTATCAATCAGGACTTTAATCTAATTTCTAAAAAAAGCATCAGAAAATCTATGAAATTAAATAGATTTCAATTTGTCGTTTCCCTTAAAATTCGCTAATTTAGATTAAACACTAATATTCAGTCTTTCAAAAAATACTCATTTGTCCTTGAATAACACCGTGGAAGTAAAAGAAATAGATTTAGAGCAAGAACGAAAAGAGATTCTTAAGCGATACCGAAAATTACTCAATATTGCCCGTCCATACTTGCAAGATGATGATGCTAAACTGATTAAAAAAGCTTTCATGTTATCTGCCGAAGCTCATAAAGAGATGAGGAGGAAATCTGGTGAGCCTTATATTTATCATCCAATTGCGGTAGCTCAGATTTGTGTTGAGGAAATTGGTTTAGGTGCTACTTCTATCATGTGTGCTTTACTACATGATGTGGTAGAAGATACAGAAATTGAGTTATCAGAAATCGAGGCCATTTTTGGGAAAAATGTGGCTAAAATCATTGATGGACTTACTAAAATTTCAGGTGTTTTTGATTATGGAAGTTCGCAACAAGCGGAAAACTTCCGTAAAATGTTATTGACACTTTCAGATGATATTCGTGTAATCCTGATAAAACTTGCCGATCGTTTGCATAATATGCGAACTTTAGGAAGTATGCCTCGTGATAAACAATTGAAAATCAGTTCTGAAACTTTTTACTTGTATGCACCACTGGCACATCGCTTGGGGCTTCATGCCATTAAGTCTGAATTAGAAGATTTATGTTTGAAATACACTGAGCCAGAAGCCTATAAGGATATTGCCAAAAAGTTAAAAGAAACCAAAACTTCAAGAGAGAGTTTTATCCAAAACTTTATTCGACCGATTGAGAAAGACTTAAACCTGATGGGTTACAAACACATTGTGAAAGGTCGCCCGAAATCAATTTATTCTATCTATCATAAACTCAAAAAGAATAATACTCCTTTTGAAGAAATCTATGATCTTTTTGCGGTTCGAGTAATTTTAGATGTGCCAACAGAGCTGGAAAAATCTGCTTGTTGGGCTGTTTATTCGATGGTGACCGACCATTACAAACCTAACCCAGAACGTTTGAAAGATTGGATTTCTAACCCAAAATCAAATGGCTATGAATCATTACATACCACAGTAATGAGTTCAGGGCGACGAGGACGTTGGGTAGAAGTACAAATTCGTACGACTCGGATGGATGAAATCGCCGAAAAAGGTTTTGCCGCTCACTGGAAATACAAAGGAAATGATACTCGTACTAATAAAGCTTTTGAATCTTGGTTAAGTCAAATACGTGAAGCCTTAGATACTTCTGATAAAACGCAATCGGCGGTTGACTTAGTTGATGATATTCGAAGTAGTTTATATAACGATGAGATTTTTGTTTATACGCCCAAAGGTAAACTGATTGTGCTAAAAGATGGTGCAACTGCACTGGATTTTGCGTTTGAAATTCACTCAGAAGTAGGAGCGAGGTGCATTGGAGCAAAAGTAAATAATAAGCTAGTCCCTTTGAGTCATAAACTCAAAACGGGTGATATTATTGAATGTATGACTTCGCCCAAACAAAAACCTTCTGAAGATTGGTTGGCTTTTGTAGCGACGACTAAGGCGAAAGCCCGTATCAAAGATTATATAAAAGAAGCCAACAAACAGCACGTCATCATGGGACGTGATATGATTGAACATCGTTTAAAAGTACTTGGCGTAAATACTTTGACGCTCGAAATTACGAATCAACTTCGAGCATATTTTAATGCGAAAGATTCTAATGACCTATTTTATCGTTTCGGAAAAGCTTACATTAGCTTAGATGAAATCAAAAAGTGGAAGTCTGACCGAGAAGCACATGAACGAAAACAGGCCACGAAAACCATTCAAGAGCCATTAACTAATACCAAAAATGTCATTAAAGAACTCAAAAAATTACACGGCGATGTAAAAAATGCCGATGCTATTTTGATTGGTGAAGACATGGATAGAGTAGATTACACGCTTGCAAAATGCTGTAATCCTATTGCTGGAGATGCTGTTTTTGGCTTTGTTACGATTAATGAAGGAATAAAAATTCATAGAACGTCTTGTCCGAATGCAACCGAATTATTGTCTCGTCATGGTGATAGAGTGATTAAAGCCTTGTGGACTAGCCAAGTGAAGATGTCATTTGTAGCTCATTTAATTATCAGAGGAACTGATAGAATGGGGTTAATGAACGATGTGACAAGAGTAATTTCGCAAGAATTAAAAGTAAATATCCAAAATCTATCTATTGGAGTAAAAGAAGGAATTTTCGAAGGAAAAATCGCATTAATGGTTCAAGATACACAACATCTTGAAACACTTGTTCACTCTTTAGAACAAGTTGATGGCGTTATTCAGATTGAAAGAGGAGAGTAGAATTTCTTTTTCTCTTAAAAATTGATTTATTTTACTTTCCAAAATTGATTTAGTCTAAATACTGAATCAATGAATTTTATTTTTTGTTTTTCTGAAAACAGTCAGTAATGCCATCAAACGCCACATTAGAGGCAGTAAAGAAGATTTTTACTGCTTATCTTGAAAATAAAAGTCTTCGAAAAACTCCAGAACGTTTTGCCATTTTGGAGGAGATTTACACAAGAGATGACCATTTCGACGTGGAGGAATTGTATATTTCGATGAAAAATAAGAAATATCAGGTCTCACGTGCTACCGTATATAATACTCTTGACGTTCTTGTAGAATGTGATTTGGTTTCAAAGCACCAATTTGGTCGAAATCAAGCTCAATATGAGAAATCTTATGGACGTCGTCAACATGATCATTTGATTTGTACGGAATGTCATCATGTTACCGAATTTTGTGATCCAAGAGTACAAACGATACAATCGATGGTAGGTGAAATGCTACAGTTTAATGTAATGCACCATTCTTTGATTTTTTATGGTGCTTGTACAAAAACAGATTGTGAACACAAAAAAGCGATGTTAGCTGAAAGAGAAATTTCTGGAAGAGAACATAACTAGTTTTCAACAAGATTAAAATCTGCAATATTATTCAACAGCGAATGATATTGCAGATTTTTGTTTTTCAAAGATTTTTTATGGATACTCTGCACTAAAACTACAGCATTATTGAAATTCTTGTGAGGTTTTATTTTTGTTTGTTTATCTTTGCGACTTTGATTAGGTGGTTTATTCTTTTTTGATTTTTCTGTTTCCTGTCATCTTGACGTCAGGAGGGAACTGGTCTGCCACCGCCAGATGCTTCCTTCGTGAGAATGACAACCAAAAAACAAAAAAATGGCAGTAGATGTATTGTTGGGTTTGCAGTGGGGTGATGAAGGAAAGGGTAAAATAGTAGATGTTTTAGCCCCTAAATATCAAGTAGTTGCACGTTTTCAAGGTGGCCCAAATGCTGGACATACCCTTGAATTCGATGGTTTTAAACATGTTTTGCACCAAATCCCTTCTGGAATTTTTCGCCAAGATGTTCAAAACATTATTGGTAATGGTGTTGTACTCGATCCAATTATTTTCAAAAAAGAAATTGATGGACTTGCTAAGTATAATTTGAATGTATTGGAAAACTTAGAAGTTTCTAAAAAAGCTTCTATTATTCTTCCAACACACCGTTTATTAGATGCTGCCTACGAAAAAGCGAAAGGTGATGCCAAAATTGGTTCAACTTTAAAAGGAATTGGACCAACTTATACCGACAAAATTTCTCGTCAAGGTTTAAGAGTTGGAGATATGATTTCACCGAACTTCAAAGCAAAATACGATGCTTTGGTGGCTCGTCACAAAGCGGTTTTAGATGTTTATCATTTTGAATACGACCTTACTGCTGCTGAAGCTGATTTCTTTGAAGCTGTAGAATTTATGAAACAATTCCGTTTGGTTGACTCTGAGTATTCAGTAAATCATGCACTTACAGCAGGAAAAACAATCTTGGCAGAAGGTGCTCAAGGAAGTTTATTAGACGTTGACTTTGGTTCATATCCATTTGTTACTTCTTCAAACACCATTACAGCAGGTGCTTGCACAGGTTTGGGTGTTGCTCCAAAAAATATCGGCGAAGTTTACGGTATCTTCAAAGCTTATGCTACACGTGTAGGTTCTGGACCTTTTCCAACAGAATTGATGGATGAAGTTGGCGAAAGAATGCGTCAAGAAGGTCGTGAATTTGGTTCAACTACTGGTCGTCCTCGTCGTTGTGGTTGGATTGATTTACCAGCCTTGAAATATGCCATGATGATTAATGGTGTTACGCAATTGGTAATGATGAAAGCAGACGTATTGAATATTTTTGAAGACATCGAAGTGTGCGTTGCTTATAAATTACCAGACGGAACAATTACTGAGCAATTGCCTTACGACATGACTGATACAATTGTAGAGCCAGTATATGAAACCTTGAAAGGTTGGAACTGTTCATTAGAAGGATTAAGAACCTTTGAAAGTCTTCCAGCTGAATTAACAGGCTACATTAATTTCTTAGAAGAAAAATTAGGTTTACCAATCAATTTCATTTCAACTGGTCCAGACCGTGACGAATGTGTATTGAAAGGTGCATTGGCTTAATAAGCAATATAATATTTCCAAAAGGTTCGACAGTTTTTTGTAAATTGTCGAACCTTTTTATTTGCGATTTAGTAAATCAGAAGTAATCGATTTACATTTTACTTACCCCATGATATACACAGAAGAAAATATAGAAGCTTTCAACGAGCAAGCTCGCTTGAAGTTTCCTGAAAATAAAAAGTTTTTTGATAGACTTAAAAATAAAAAAATCAAGAAATTGGACGAAGCTTTTCATCCTGTTCATGATGAAGTATTTGATGAAGTAGATTGTTTGAAATGCGGGAATTGCTGTAAAACAACGAGTCCGATTTTTACGGATATTGATATAGATCGCATCGCAAAACATTTGCGTATTCGTCCTGCACAATTGGTAAAAGAGCATTTACATTTGGATAGTGACCATGATTATGTACTCAATGTTACGCCTTGTACTTTCTTAGGTTCGGACAATTATTGCTCTATTTATGATGTCAGACCAAAGGCTTGTAGAGAATATCCACATACCGATCGTAAAAATATTGCAGGAATTTTACCACTTACTTTAGAGAATACAAAAGTTTGTCCAGCAGTTTTTGAAATTGTGGAACAGCTCAAAAAAGCGGGTTTAGGAAATAAAGGAGGAATTGTAGAATAACTTTGGCAACATAAAATGCTAAAAAAGTACAAATAGTTCCTCTCAATAATACAGGATAGTACATAAAAAGACTTAATTCGTTTTTAGTTTGTATTATGCACTGATAAAAATTCCGTATTTTTGAGACCACAAACTTTTACTATCACTATAGCAATACAAAATAATGGCGGCAGTCGAGTACTTAGGCATAGACATTGGCGGAACGAATGTCAAAATGGGCATCGTAAATTCAGAAACGGGTCAGATTTCTAATTTTTATAGTCACGATACTGTGAGCTGGAGAAAATCAGGACATTTTGAAGATCGTCTTGGAGAAGCAATCGGTTTACAATTAATCGACAATAAAAATATTACAAAAGTAGGAATCGGTTTACCGGGAATGATTAATTCGGCTAAAATAACGCCACTTGAAATTACAGCAATTCCAGAGTTAAATAATGTACCTTTAGTTGAAATACTTAAAAAGCGTTTTCCTGCTGTTGATTTTTTTCTTGAAAATGATGCTAATGCAGCAGCTTTAGGAGAATTCTATTTTGGTGAAGAACGTATCGACGAAAGCTATATTTTCATTACTTTGGGTACAGGTGTTGGCGGTGCAGCAATTATTGGTAAAAAAGTATTTTCTGGCGGTAGAGGAAATGCAATGGAACCAGGACATACTCCTTCAGTGAATGGTAAAGTATTAGAGAGAAATATTGGTAAAAATGAGCTATTAGACCTTGCAAATTCGATGAGAAAAGAGTTCAGAGGAATTACTCAATTGCCAGATGATGGTACAATTTCTACGACAGGTTTAGTAGCTTCTGCTTCTGAAGGGGATGTGTTGGCATTACAAGTATTTGCTAGAGTAGGAGAGTTGCTAGGTGAAAATTTGTGCCACTTAGTGGCTATTCTTGATATTAATTTAATCCTAATTGGAGGAGGTTTATCAGCTTCATTTGATTACATTTTACCATCAATGACAGCTAAGATGGAGCACTGGTTAACGAAATACCATGCTGATGGTTTGACCATAAAACGTGCTACTTTAGGCAACGATGCAGGTCTTTTAGGGGCTGCTTCATTATGTTTTTAATAATATTCTTTAAATAATTATAGTAAATCTTTTCATAGTAATGCGGTATTAAAAAAATGTTTGATAATCTAATTTTTATCATCATCTTTGCACCGTTTTTCTAACCAAAATTCGTTCTAAAAATGGCAGACATTGCAGAAAAAGTAAAAGGCATTATCGTCGAGAAGTTGGGCGTTGACGCAGCAGAAGTTACTCCGGAGGCTTCATTCACAAATGATTTGGGTGCAGACTCATTGGATACAGTAGAATTAATCATGGAATTTGAAAAGGAATTCAACGTTTCTATTCCTGATGATCAAGCTGAAAATATCCAAACAGTTGGTCAGGCAATCACATATCTTGAAGAAAACGCCAAGTAATCTGAACTTCTTTATGTGCTAATTTGAAAGTAAAATTATTGATTCTTCCTGAACCATAGTTTTATAGACAGATTAGCACATTTTTATTGATTTTCAGGTTAATTATGCTCAAATTTGAGTATTAATTATATGCTTAGATAAAAGCCCAAGAAGGTAGAATCAAGAAAATTAAAATATCAAGATGAGTTTGCTAACAAATTATTCAAATATCATCTTTTGTCTTTCGTCTTTTATCTAATATAAAATTAGTTAAATTTTATTTTCCTCATGAAGAGTTTTAAAAGAGTAGTTGTAACGGGAATAGGTGCATTGACTCCTATCGGAAATACTGTGCCAGAATTTTGGGATGGATTAAAAAACGGCGTCAGTGGTTGTGATCATATCACAAAATTTGATGCTTCAAAATTCCGTACTCGCTTCGCTTGTGAATTGAAGAATTTTGACGTAACAAAATTTATTCCCCGCCAAGATGCTCGTCGGATGGATCAATTTACGCAATATGCTGTTGTTGCTGCTGATGAAGCCATTGTGGATTCAGGTCTTGATCTTGAAAATATAGATAAAAATAAAGTGGGTGTAATTTGGGGTTCTGGTATCGGAGGCTTAAAAACTTTTGAAGATGAAATGATTTACTTCGGAAAGGGCGATGGTACTCCTAAAATCAATCCTTTCTTTATCCCGAAAATGATTGCCGATTCAGCTTCTGGCAATATTTCAATTCGCCACGGTTTTCGTGGACCAAACTATGTAACAGTGTCGGCTTGTTCTTCTGCCAATAACGCTATTATTGATGCTTTTAATTATATTAGATTAGGACGTATCAATATTTGTGTAACGGGTGGTTCGGAAGCGGCTGTAACGATTGCCAGTGTAGGTGGTTTTACTGCTATGCGTGCAATGTCTGAGCGTAACGATGACCCTAAAACGGCTTCTCGTCCTTATGATAAAGACCGTGATGGTTTTGTTGTAGGCGAAGGTGCTGGTGCATTAATCCTTGAAGATTATGACCATGCGATTGCTCGTGGTGCAAAAATCTACGCAGAGTTAATTGGTGGAGGTTTTTCTTCGGATGCTTATCACATCACAGCACCGCATCCAGAAGGTTATGGTGCATTACTTTCAATGAAAGATGCCCTTGACGACGCTGGAATTCAACCAGAAGAGGTAGATTACATCAATACTCATGGTACTTCAACACCACTTGGTGACCCTCAAGAATTAAAAGCTATTGTAGATTTATTTGGTGAGCATGCTTACAAAATGAACATTAGCTCAACAAAATCTATGACGGGACACTTATTAGGTGGGGCTGGAGCTATCGAAGCTGTTGCTTCAATTTTAGCAATGCAACATCAAATTGTTCCACCAACGATTAACCACTTCACGGAAGATCCAGAAGTTGATAATCGTTTGAACTTGACTTTAAACAAAGCACAAGAAAGAAAAATTGATGTTGTTTTAAGTAATGGTTTTGGCTTCGGAGGTCATAATGCTACAGTTATTTTCAAAAAAATATAGCTTTATCGTTGATAGTGCATTAGAGGATAATTGATAGTAGTTAAGGCGAAGTCAAATTTTTTTATTAATGTTGTAATCTCCTTTAATCAGCTTTGGCTATCAAGGTTTAACTATCAATTATCATTTTAAAAATATGCTATCACCAATTATTGATTTTTTTTCAAGCGATCCTAAAGACAAAAAGCTAAAAAATGCAGTAGAACATATTATCGGAGAGAATCCCTCGAATTTAATGTTGTACCGATTAGCTTTTATGCACTCTTCAGTATCTAAAGAAACAATAGCTAAAGGTTACAAGGATTCTAATGAACGTCTTGAATTTTTAGGAGACTCAGTATTAGGGATGATTACAGCTGAATATTTGTTTAAGAAATTTCCATTTAAAGATGAAGGTTTCCTAACAGAAATTCGTTCAAGAATGGTTAGCCGAGAGTCTTTGAATGTTGTTGCTAGAAAAATTGGTTTGGACAGGCTCGTCGAATATGATGGAAATCGTAAAACAGTATTGACCAGAACTTCTATGTATGGCGATGCACTCGAAGCTTTGATTGGTGCGATTTACTTAGACAAAGGGTTTCGATTTACACGGTCGTTTATCATCAAGAAAATACTTACTCAGCATTTTGATATTGAAACAGTTGTACAAAACAATCCTAATTTTAAATCAATTGTCATAGAATGGGCTCAAAGAGAAGGCAAACCGATTAGGTTTGAAATCATCGAAGAAGGCTCAAAACATAATAAAGAATTTACAGCAACGATTTTTGTGAATGAAGAAGCCTTTTCGATAGGACAAGGCTATTCCAAGAAGAAAGCTGAGCAAACAGCGGCCATGAAAGCCTGCGAAAAACTAGAAATTAGTTAATATAAAAAACCTGTGAATCTCACAGGTTTTTTTATGGTATTTTTGCTTTACTCTTTGGTTCAAAAAAGCTAAAAGAGGACTTCTTTCTCTCGGATTTATTGTTTCGTGTTTTTTATTGAATAATCTTTGGTTCAATTTTTGCGTTTAATCTATTACTTGCTGCTTGGTTATTCTATTGATTGATAAACTCTCTTCTTTCAGACTGATTAAAGCATTAACTTTGTTAATAAGTACTAATCATTACGTTATTTCAAATAGTTTAAAAAGACCCTCTAAGTAATCATGAAGTTAGATTTTTCTGCAATCGAGCATTACGGACAAAAATATGCCGCACAAGTTTGTGATGAATTCTTTAATAGAACTCCTACCATTAATGGTCAACAAATCTTGAAGCTGAGTAACGTTGCACAAGTAAATATGTTTGTGGTGAGCGATTTGTTCGAGAAATGGAAAGCAGATACAGAAGCGTTTAAAAGCCCTTACTTTAATTTTGATAATGACGACGTAAAAGCCGCTTTAAAAGCTTTTATGAATATGGCTTCACAACATATTATGGTAAAACGAGAGCATTTTGAACCAATGCTATCTAAAGCAGTTGTTAAAACCATTATTCTTTTACTTGACCCAAGTAAATATTTCGATGATTTTGTCAGAGATTCTCCAGAGTTTACACTCACAAAAGAGCGTTTGGCACAACTTGTAAAATATACAAAAATCAACAACCATATTGCAAAGTCGATGGCGGAGAAAATGGCAGGCGATGATAAAGTATATGTAACTGTTGCCTTGAGTTGGCTAAAAGAAATCAGCGATAAAGTAGAATTTGAAAATGCAGACAAGTTTTTTGAAATATTATCAGCAAAAGTGCCTTTCAGAAAAGAGGATTTTATCAAAGCTACTCCTAAGCCAGTTGAAGAAATTCCAGTAAAGAAAGCTGCTCAATCTTTTTTTGACATCGAACCAGAAGAGGATTTAGATGATGAAAATGTTCCCTTACCAACTGTTGATAAAATTCAAGCCGAAATTGATAGAAAAGGAACGCCAGCAGAAATTAAATTGCCTGGAATCGACCGCCTCAATGATACTTTTACAGGGGATTTACCAACGGTAAACGATTTATTGAAAAGAGACTCCATTGTTGGAGGGACGGCACTGTCAGATTTAGCTTTCAATCGCCCCATCAAGAGTATTGCCGATGGTGTGAGCTTAAACCAGAAGTTTGTGTTTATTGGTAAATTATTTGATGGTGACATCAACGCCTACAGCAACGCCATTGATAAAATTGATGCCTGCGGTAATTTATCGGATGCAAAAAATTTCATGAATAAGTTTTTAGCACCAAAATATAACTGGATTTCGGTGGCAGAAGAGGCCAACGATTTTTTAGAAGTAGTTGCTAGAAAATTTCAGTAAAAATATTTAACTTGTTAGTACAAAGCGATTTAAGTGATGCTTTGAGTTTGAATACTCTAAGCATCATTTTTTTTGTACTACATTTTAATATTTCTACTATGCAAAAAATACTACTCCTTACAATGAGTATCCTGATTGTTACTCATGTAAAAGCTCAAGAACTTTCTACACAAGAAAGTAATATCCGAAACCTCATTCAAGAAATCTTGGGAAATCCTGTCGATGGTGTTTCCGAAGAATTGTTTGAGTCGCTCTACCAAAACTATTTGAATCCTTTAGATTTGAATAAAGTCTCTCGTCAAGAATTAGCTTCTCTGTACTTGCTTTCCGAAAAACAATTGAATGCCTTTTTTACTTATCGTGAAAATGTGGGAAAACTATTATCAATCTATGAATTGCAAGCCATTCCAGATTTTGATTTACCGACCATTTATAAATTCATTCCCTTTGTGCGGGTAAATGCGGATGGGTTTTCTATCCAGACTTTTCAAAACAGCCTACAGAAAGCCAATCAATACTTCTTACTTAGATACACACAGTATTTAGAAACCAAAAAGGGTTTTACCGAGCCAGATGCTCGTAGTAAAGTACGTTATGAAGGTTCGCCGATGAAATTATATGCACGCTATAAAATTGCTTTGCCCAAAGATTTTAGTGCAGGTTTCACCATCGAAAAAGATGAAGGCGAAAGCCAGCTTACTGATTTTACTTCTTTTCATTTCCAAGTACAAAACAAAGGACATTGGAAAAACATCACCTTGGGCGATTATCAACTCCAATTCGGACAAGGATTGGTTGCTGCGGCTGGATTCTATTTGGGGAAAGGTGCTGAAACTGTTTTGACAACTCGCCGAAATCACCTTGGCATTCGTCCTTATTCTTCGGTGATGGAAAGTAATTTCTTTCGTGGTGGCACTGCTACTTATCAAATCCATGCTTTTGATTTTACTGCTTTCTATTCTCGTATCAATCGTGATGCTAATTTGGCTCAGGATAAAAACACTAATGTAGATTACGTAACGTCGCTTCAAACTTCTGGTTTACACAGAACGCCTTCTGAAATCTCTGATAAAGCTTCTTTAACAGAAGAAAACTTCGGTGGAAATATTACTTACAACAACAAAAACAATACTTTTCAGGCTGGAATTACTTTGTTGCAAACCAATTTTAGTTTGCCATTGATTAAAGCCGAAAAAAATTATAATCAATTTGAGTTTTCAGGCAGGGAAAACTTCTTGGCAGGCTTGCATTGGACTTATCATTTCCAGAATTATAATTTTTTTGGAGAAGTTGCACGTTCCGAAAGCGGTGGAGTAGGGGCAGTAACGGGTATTTTAGCGAGTTTAAGTAAACAAACCGATATTTCGGTAATGCTTCGGAATTATGATAAAAATTTCCATAGTTTTTATGCTAATGGTTTTTCTGAAAGCTCCCGAAATATCAACGAACGGGGAGTTTATACGGGCATCAAACACGCTATCAATAGAAAATGGTTGGCTTCGGCTTATGTTGATTATTTTTACTTTCCTTGGTATCGTTACTTGGTGGAAAAACAGCCAACCAAAGGCTTTGATTATTTGGGGCGATTGACTTTCCAACCGTCTAAAAAGCTACAGGCTTATCTACAAATCAGGCAGGAGAATAAGGAAGAGAATACTAAAATTACCGAAACGTATTTGGATAAAGGCAAGGAGAAAACCAGAGAAATCACGGTGGTAAGGGAAAGAACTAAAAAGGCTTTGTTGGTGAATGTAAATTATAAACTCTCTAAAACTTGGGAATTTCAAACAAGGGCTTCGGCAAGTACTTTTCAGTTTGATGGACAAGCCCTTAGCAAAGGTTTTGCCATTGCCCAAGATGTTAATGCTGATTTTGGTCGGATTGCTTTGTCGAGTAGAATTGCCTTTTTCAAGACGGATGATTATGATAACCGACAATATTTCTATGAACAAGACGTACTTTATGCCTTTTCCTTTCCTGCTTATTACGAACACGGTTTTCGGCATTATCTCTTGGCAAAATACACAATCAATCGAAATGTGGATGCTTGGATTCGTTGGGCAAGAACAGATTTATTGGGGGATGCCCTTACTTTTGGTTCTGGTTTAGATGAAATCTCCGCTCCGCATCGTTCAGAAGTGAAAGTACAGTTGAGGTTGCATTTTTAGCAAAGCAATGAGGTTTTTAAAGCCTCATTAGTTTAAAACAAATCCATTGATTTCTTTCAGTAATTTATCATAATCTCCGTTGGGATTGATGGTGTTAAAGGCTTTCAATACATCAATCAATCTTCTATAATTCTCCGTTGCAGCATTTCTAACATCCTTCACATTCTGGTCGGGTTGGCTAGTTAGCTCCTTATTACGGAGTTGAAATACTTCCTCAAATTCCACGTTAGCCGTTTTTAATTCCTGTCCCCATGCTGTTAGGTGCAGTTTGCTCAAAGCAGTACTGACGATAACATCATTCTCAAAATAATAGAGTAATCCTGTAAATAATATTTGAATATAGTAAATAATAGAATCCTAAGTGCTGATTGTTAAAGAATTAACAAAATATTTTTTTCCTGCACGTTGCAGGAGGGTATCATTGCTTGATATTTTGCTCCTGCACGTTGCAGGAAGGTTTCATCGTCTGATGTTTCGTTCCTGCACATTGCAGGAAGGTTTCATCGTCTGATGTTTCGCTCCTGCACGTTGCAGGAAGGTTTCATCATCTGATGTTTCGCTTATAAATACTCATGACATGAATTATATTTCATTTGGAGAAGGGACAAACCTCTGTCATTCATGCCATGAGTGGTACAGCCATCAGAATAAAATTAAAGCCATAAAATACCGAATAATAAATACTTAGCAAAAAGCTATTTGCGGAGTTTTTTATTGAGAATTAATGTGATACTTTAGGGGGATGAAAGTTAGGTCTTGAATAGTATAAAAAGTAAGACAAAACTTTTCAATGATGCTAGTGACAAGTTAGTCTAAAGTCAATTGTTTACTTACTATTAAAAGTTAATTTTAATACAAGGGAAAGATTTATTAATTCACAAATTAACAATAATAAGGAATTAAAAAATGGGAATATTACTAAAACAGATAAGAGTTCACGGATTTCGAGGGTTAGATAATGTTGAAGTAGATTTTGAACCAACAACAGTCCTTGTAGGTACAAATAATGCAGGAAAAACAACTCTTTTAAAGGCATTACAACTAGCATTATCAAATTCATTTCAAATTACAGATGATGATTTTTATTTCTCAGATTCTATTATTAGAGATAAAATCGTTGTTGATTTACTTTTTATAAGTATAGATGAACAGGGTAATCAACAGTCTGAATTTGAAGATACATGGGCTACAGTTTTTACTGAAAATAGAATATCATTTGATGCTAATGGAAATCAGATACTTGCATTTCGAACAATAATTGAAGAAAATCTAATCAGAAAAACGTTTACAAAAAAACAATTTGTAATTGATGATTGGGGCGATTTTCGTAATGAAGTTGATGGATGTTGGTATCAAAAAAATTATGATAATGCTCTGAGCTTTTACTTTGATGAAATACCTTTTTTTTACTTAGATGCAAATAGAGATATATTGGAAGACTTGAAATCCAAAACATCTTTTTTAGGTAAAATTCTTTCATCAATTGATTATGAAGATGGTGACAAAGAGTTAATAGAGAACCTTATCAAAGATTTAAACAAAGAGACGATTGAGAGAAGTGAAATTTTAACAAACTTACACAGTACGTTAGAGGAATTAGACACAGCAATGGATAATCCTAATAACACGGTAGATATAACACCATTCACTAAAAAGTTGAGAGATTTAAATAAAGGAGTAAAAATCAATTATTCTCAGTTTTCAATGGAATATCACGGAATGGGAACAAGAAGCTGGTCTTCATTATTGATACTAAAGGCATTTATCTTACAGAATATGAAATTGGCAAATCAAAGTCAAGTTGCATATTATCCTATAATTGCAATAGAAGAACCTGAATCACATTTGCATCCCAATGCTCAAAAAAAACTGTATTCTCAAATTAACAATATAATAGGACAAAAAATAGTTGCTACTCATTCGAGCTATATTGCTGGAAGTGCTAAACTAAAGGAAATTAGAAGCTTAATTAAAAGTAATGGTGATTCAATAATTGGTAAGATTGAAGAGAGTGAATTACATCTTGAAGATATAAGAAAAATAAATCGCCAAGTAATTAACACGAGAGGTGAGTTATATTTTTCTAAGGTGGTTATTTTGTGTGAAGGAGAAACTGAAGAACAAGCACTTCCTCTTTTACTGAAAAAACATTTTAATAAAAGTACTATTGAACTTGGAATTGATGTAGTAGGAATAGATGGTGGAGGGAATTATTTTCCATTTATTTATTTTGCAGAAAAACTAAATATAGCATGGTTCATTTTAAGTGATGGCGAATCCAGTATTATAAAAAAAATAAAGAAAGACTACAAAAAACTAACGAATTCATCCGCAAACATAAATAATATAATTTTACCTGAAAATATTGTTCATTTTGATAATGATGATGATTTTGAATCATACATTCTAAGAAATGGTTTTTTAGAAGAGATTGAGACTTGTCTTAAAACTATCCTAGGTATAGAAGATATAGATGAATTTATCGCTAATAAAAATGGCACATCAAAAGGAAGGGTTAAAACTAGTGATATCTGCGAAAATTGTAATCAAAATATTTTCATTGAAGACTTAAGAGATTATAGTGGCGAAGTTGGTCGGATTATAGCGTTAAACGACTTATTATCTCAGAATAAAACAAAATATTCAGGTATCTTATCTGAATTAATTTACCATTCAAATAAACCATTACCCCTAAAAATCACTGAGTTATTTGAAAAAGTAAGTTCAATTATAAATCCTACAAGTAGCAATGTCGAAAATTAATTTATCCCCAAAGCAAGAAAGTATTGTAGATTTAGATCAGGGAGCTTATCTAATTTTAGCAAGTGCAGGCAGCGGTAAAACGAGAGTTTTAACTGAAAGAATAAAACGACTTTCAGATTCAAATAATGGTAAGATATTAGCAATTACTTTCACAAATAAAGCTGCTACAGAGATAAAGGAAAGATTAGGAACTTCTGAAAAAATTAATAAAAACGTATTTGTAGGAACGTTTCATAGTTTTTGTCAATCCATTCTTGAATTGCGATTTAAGTTACTCGGTTATAATAGGATGCCTCATATTTTTGAAGATGATTCAGATAGATTAGATTTAATTAAACAGGCAATTAAATCTGTGCCATTTTTTGAGAAAATCTACGAAAACTTAGACCCAAAGAAAAAGAATGAATATACTTACAATGCTTTGCAATTTATTTCAACTGTAAAAAGAGAAATTGTTTTACCTGAAGAATTAGCTAAAAATTCTGAAAATAAAGAATACCAGAATTTATACGAAACGTATCAAGACATATTGAAATCAAATAATGCTATTGATTTTGATGATATTATTAGATTGGTTTATGAGCTATTTACAAATAATGATTCTGTCGCTAATTTATATCGTAAGGCATATTCCTTTGTATGTATTGATGAATGTCAGGACTTAAATAAACTTCAATATTTTCTCTTAAAATCATTATGTGGAAATTTTATCAAAAACGTAATGATGGTTGGTGACCCGAATCAATCAATTTATGGTTTCAATGGTTCTGCTTCATCATTTATGCAAAAAGATTTTGTTATGGATTTTCAAGCTATTGAAATTTCGCTTGATGAAAATTATCGATGTTCAAAATCTGTAATTGAAGCGTCAAACACTCTGATGAACTTAGACGTTGAAGCAATAAACTATGTGATTGAAGGAATCTTTCAAATTCACCATGCTGACAATGAGATTGAAGAGGCTAAATATATAGTAAACAAAATTAAAGAACTAACAAGTCTGAAGTTGCATAATGATATTGAAGGTGAAATCACTTACGAAAAGATGTCAATTTTGGCTAGAAATAAATTTGTATTTAAGTATGTTGAAGAGTTTCTAGATAAAGAAGGGATACCCTATTATTTTAAGTCAGGTAATGTTGGGATTAAATTTAGTTCAAATTCAATGAAGATATTTGACTTGTTTTTTAGAATAAAAATTAACCCGCTTGATAAGCTACATCAAAAAAAATTAGAAGATATGTTAAAGATTAAAGATACTTTTAATTCGAGTGAACTTTTAAATTCTAAATTCCCAATTTCTGTAAAAATTAAAGAAATAATAACCAATTGTACTATTGATAACCTTCATCTGCAAATTGATTTATTAAAAAAACTTTTCAATGAATCAATTTTTGAAGATGATGAGAAGAAATTGACGTTAGATGAGTTAGACGATTTTTCCAATCAATTGATTCAGTATAAAAAACAAAACTTAAAGCCTACATTAGATGGTTTCAAATCTGCAATTGCTTTAGGTTTAACAAATAATTCTAATCGCAAAGACATTGGTATTTGTTTAAGTACAGTTCATACAATGAAAGGGCAAGAAAGTGAAATTGTTTTTTTAATAGGGATGGATGATGGTACATTTCCAGATTTTAGGGCGATAAATAAAGGAGGTGAGGAATTGCAACAAGAGAAGAATAATACATATGTAGCTTTTACAAGAGCTAAAAGATTTTTATATGTTACATATCCTAAAAAACGATTAATGCCTTGGGGAGATTATAAACCAAGAACAATTTCAAGGTATTTAAAACTCTTATTGTTCCAAGTTCCCAACTAGTCTTACGCTCTTCTAATCCCTAAAACATAAAAAAAACTCCCTTGCTGTTCCAAGTCTTTTTTGACTTGGAACGATAAATAAAATGCAGTCTGAGACTGCAAGCGTATTTGTGATTCAAAGTTTTTAAACTTTGAATAGCAGTAGGTAAAAATCTATTACCAACAATTATTCTTTTAGTATTAAACAATTAACAATATGCTTACAGCCATCAATCCAAAACTTCCCATGCGTAATAAGGCGATTACAAGGGAGTTTTATATAAAGCAATTGGGTTTTCAAGAATTTGGCGTTGCCGATTTTGAGGGTTACTTAATGGTGCAAAAAGATGCAATTGAAATTCACTTTTTTGAATTTCCAACCATAGATCCCAACGAAAACTATGGTCAGGTTTATATCCGAACAGATGACATTGACCAATTGTACCAAGCGTTTTTAGCCAACAAAACCATTCTCCATCCAGCAGGACATTTACAGCTAAAACCGTGGGGACAAAAAGAATTCTCAATCCTAGACCCCGACAATAATCTGCTGACTTTTGGGCAGAGTGTTTAGGCTGATAAAATATCAATTAGCATTTGTAGTTCTTTGGCAGAAATATTAGCTTGTTCAGATTTATCGTAAATGTCCATTAAGAATACTGTTTCATTTACAACACGGACGTAAGTAATTAATCTTCCTCCTCCGCTTTTACCTTTTCCTTTACTGGAAATGGCGACTCTTACTTTATAACAATCCTTACCAATGGCAGTACCCATTGTAGGATTTTCGGAGAGTTCATCAATAATAGATGCTAAATCTTTAGCCAGTGATTTATATTTTTTAGCAAGCCTTTTTAATTTACGTTCAAAAGGCTCGGTAGCAATAACATCATAATTCATCTAACAACGCTTTGGCTGATTTTAACTTTTTCTGTCCTTTCTCGTACAATTTTACATCATTAAATGCTTCAGCCAAATCCTTAATGAATTGACTTTTATCTTCATCTTTTACTTCTTTTAAGATGTTGACATAATCAAGCCCCTTCAAATGTTCCATAAAAGCAGGTACTTGACTATTTTCTTTGATGTCTAATATGATAGTCATGATAATTAGATTTTTATTGAACGATTAACCAGAGTAAATATAAGCAAATATACCTTACTCTTTGCAAATCAAAGCCACGCATTGAGCAGCGATGCCTTCTCCACGTCCTACAAAACCAATGTGTTCGGAAGTGGTCGCTTTGATAGAAAGGTCTTCTTCTGGAATGTTCATTACTTCTGCCAAACAGGTTTTCATGGCTGGAATGTGCGGATTGAGTTTGGGTTCTTGTAGAATCACCGTTACATCCAGATTGTTTACTTCCCAACCTGCTTCTCGAATCATTTCTAACACTCGCTTTACCAAAATCTTGGAGTCAACGCCCTTATATTTTGGGTCTTTGTCAGAGAAATGATAACCAATATTCCGCATATTGGCAGCACCCAAAAGGGCATCACAAATTACATGACAAACGATGTCAGCATCCGAATGTCCAACAGCTCCATGTGTGTGGGGAACGATGATGCCACCCAACCAAAATGTTCTTCCTTCTTCCAGACGATGTACGTCGTAACCTTGTCCTATTCTTAGTTTCATGTTTTTTAGCTTTTAGCTATGAGTTTCTTGTTTTCCAAAAACTCAAAGCTCACGGCTCAAAGCTCATCGCTTATCGCCTTCTTTATTAAAAACGGATGCGACCACGGTACAAAATGATTCATGGTATCTACCCGCACGATTTCTACTTTAGCTGAATTGACCAGCATTTTTTCAGCAAAATCAGCATTCTTTGGACTTACGAGCATATCTTTTCCTCCTTGAATCACGATAACGGGTTGCCGAATATTTTTCCACAAAGGTAACATCTTTTCTAATTCTGGTTTCAAAGATAGGATTTCATCATTAGAAGCCCGAAAAGATGCAGGAATTAATACTCGAATAGGCGTAAATGCCATTGGAATTCTAAACCATTTTTCGTTGGGTTCTAAATCTGGAGCGATAGAACCTGCTACGATAATCAGTTTATCAATCAATTCTGGATACTCCATCGCCATTTTCGCAATAACTGGTCCGCCTAAAGAATGTCCGATAAAGATAATTTTTTTACCAAAACGCTTTTCGTGTGCTACGATAGGTTTCAGTAAATCTACTTGGGTTTGTAATGATTTTTCGCCGTCACCGAGTTCAGATGCTCCAAAACCGATTCTATCAACCGAAACCATTTTTACTTTTTTCAACAGAACAGTATCTTTCATAAAATCAATAAAAGCCGTCCACGAACCGGGTGAGCCATGTACGAAGAAAGCAACAGGGAGTGAATCATTCCCGATTTCGGCAAAATTCATTTTTGTGCCTTGTACTTCTATTTGGTGTTGAATTGGCTTTTGTTTAAAGCCAGCAAAAGCTTTATCAATTTCCTGTTGACTCATTCTGAAACTAAAACAAGAAGATAGAATTTGCGAGATGACAAAGAGAATGATATATGCAATAAGAATCTTTTTCCCGATTTTTAACATGAGAGTTTGATTTATTTTAAACATAAAATTCCATCTTTAATACTTGCTGAAAGGTCGGGAAAATGACAAAGAAAACCCCACATAATAACAAGTATTTGTGGGGTTTCGTTTGAATAAGTATAATGAAATACCTTATGCGTGAGCAGTACTATTTTTACGCTTGTACAAGTACAAACCAATGAATGCTACAACTAAGATAATGGGGAAAATTGCCATATTTTGTAGGGTTGCTTGTCCTGCTGCTAATTCAGCGGCATCGCCAGTTAAGCCAGCTTCAGCAGCCTTGGCTGTTTCGGCATCTAACCATCCACCGATAATTGGTTGGAAAATTGAAGTAGAGAACATACCCATCCCACCCATGATAGAAAGACCAAAAGCACCAGTACGAGGTAAGTTTTCAGCAACGAAACCAATCATCGTTGGCCAGAAGTAACATACACCAATTGCGAAAATTACTGCTGAAACATACACCATTGGACCAGTCGCTTGGCTCATTAATACAACACCAATTGTAGCAAAAATAGCTGATGCCAATAATACGCCAGTAGGGTTGATAGAGTGAACGATAGGCCCAGCAAAATAACGACCTACTGCCATTAAACCAGTTACCAAAGCCAAAATAATCATTGGACTTGCACCAGCTTTACCAAGAATTGGACCAATCCATTGTTCTGGACCGAATTCTGAAATCGCTGTTAAAGCCATACAAGCCAACATGAAAATATATAAAGGTGAAAGCATTGCTTTGAAGTTCTCGCCAGTAGAAACCGCTCCTTCGTCTTGACTAGCTGGGAATGCTTGTCCAAAGAATAAGAAAGCATAAATAACGGCAGGAACTAAAATCGCACCGATTTGTAACTGCCAGCCCATATTTGCCGAAGTCATGAATTGAGAAAGCAAACTACCAATTACGATACCACCTGGAAACCACATGTGGAAACGGTTTAACATTTTGGTTTTCTCATTTCCTTCGTACATATCCGAAATCATCGGATTACAAGCCGCTTCAACAGTACCATTACCAAAACCAACGAAGAAAGTTGAGATTAATAAAGTCCAGAATCCGCCAGAAAAGATAGTCATTACCAAGCCTAAAACGTGTGTAACAAAAGCTACCCAGATAATTTTTTTAGGGCCAAGTGCATTATAAAGAGGACCACCGATAATCATTGCGATAGGAAAGCCCAAGAAAGCCATTTGATTTACGTAACCAAGTTCTTGTGACGAAAGGTTGAATTCTACACCGAGTTGAGTAAGGACACCTGCACGGATACCGAAAGCCATCGCCGTAGTAATTAAGGCAAAACAACTTCCTAAGAAAAGTTTGTCACGGTTAACGATTTGAGACATAGTTGATTAGGGATTTAAAATGTGTTTGAATAATTAGGAATCTTAGATATGTGAAAAATCATCAAAGAAAAATCTATCAAAAAAACGAATTTTTTTCCAGATTGTCTGTAAGTTCTTATCAGTATTTTTATGAAATTTTGTACTTAGTTTATCACAAGAAAGGATTTAATTAGAATACTATGCGGTAAATTTGTGGTAATAAAATACATAAAACAATTACTTACCGACTGATTGATACGAAAAATGGCAAGAAAAGTTAGAATGGGTATGATTGGTGGAAGCTTGGAAGCTTTCATCGGAGCTGTTCACCGTCGTGGAGCGGCATTGGATGGCGAAATTGAATTAGTTTGTGGAGCATTTAGTTCTGACCCTGCAAAGTCAAAAGCTACTGGCGAAGCATTGTATATTTCTCCAGACCGTGTTTATGGTTCATTTGAGGAAATGATTTTGGCAGAAAAAGCATTGCCAGAAGGAGAAAGAATGGATTTTGTTTCTATTGTTACTCCAAACCATGTTCATTTTCCTGCTGCTAAAATGGCTTTAGAAAATGGCTTTCATGTGGTATCAGATAAGCCTGCTACCTTGAATTCAAAAGAAGCCTATTTATTAAAAGATATTATTGAAGAATCAGGATTGATTTATGCTTTGACGCACAATTATTCTGGTTATCCGATGGTGAAAGAAGCCAGAGCTTTGATTAAAGCGGGTGCAATTGGGAAAATCCGTAAAGTAATTGTTGAATATCCACAAGGATGGTTGGCGCAATTGGTTGAAGCAACTGGACAAAAACAAGCTGCTTGGAGAACCGACCCAGCAAGAAGTGGAGCAGCAGGTGGTGTTGGCGACATCGGTACTCATGCTGAAAACTTGGCTGAATATATTACTGGTTTGAAAATTACTGAGATTTGTGCGGATTTAACGATTTTCGTAGAAGGTCGTCAATTAGATGATGATGCCAATATGCTTTTACGTTTTGACAATGGAGCGAAAGGTATTTTGCATAATTCACAAATCTGTAATGGGGAGGAAAATGATTTGAATATCAGAGTATATGGAGAATTTGGTGGTTTGAAATGGAAACAAATGGAGCCTAATACTTTGATTTTGACTAATCAAGAAAATGGTTCAAGAATCATCCGTACAGGCGTGGGTAATTTATCTAAAGCGGCTCAGGCACATACTCGCCAACCAGCGGGTCATCCAGAAGGATACATTGAAACTTTTGCGAATATTTATAGAAACTTTACTTATGCGCTTCGTGCAAGATGGGGTGAAGAAGCACAGAAAAATGCTACTGGGGGATTGAATGGTGAATCTGCAAATCCGTCTGGATATGACCCTGAGATTCACGATTTCATGGGAATTGAAGAAGGTTTACGTGGAATGGTATTTATTGATACTGTTTTGAAATCAAACGCTGCTGGTGCCGTTTGGACTAAAATGGAGGTTTAACCTGAAATAAAAAACACCCTCCTGAAAACTTGTTGTTTACTTTGGAGGGTGTTTTTCATGAATTGCAAAACAGATTTATTGAATCACATTTACCTCAAATTCAGGGCTTATTGATTTTATTTTTTGATTCAATAAATTAGCCCGTTCTAGCAAGAAACCAGCAATTCCTTCAATTGGTCTTTCATGCGTTTCATTTAACAACATATTTACTTCAATACTCAAAGCTTCGATTTCAGAAATACTTTGAGCGTTATCTATTTTCAGGAAAATATCTTTCAGTTTTTCAAGGGTTTTCATCACGAATATTCTTTTTGAGTTCTACTAATTGTTTGTTAATTACTATAATTAAATCAAGTAATTCGTCTATTTCGCTGGTATTCAGAAAGTTTTGCTGGTTATTCAATACTTGCTCATAGATTTTTTTCTCAGCCTCAAGCATTATTATTTTTAATTGTTGATTCATATATTGAGGTGAGGTTAGAAGCTACTAAAATGATGCTTAACAAATATAACGAAAAAGCTATAAATACAATTACTTTAAATCAAAATGAACATTAACGTTTCTAATGCTTCACAGCCGCTTTTACAGCATATTTTTCAGGATTTTTATCAAACATTTCTTTGCAAACAATACTACAGAAATTTACTTTTTTACCTTGATAAGTAGAAGTGTTTTTAGCATCTTTTTCTACGTGCATTTTACAAATTGGATCTTTCCCTTCTTCCAGAATTACTTCTTTCTTTACTTTACTAATGGTGGCTTTTGTCACTTTATTGGGTTTTTCTTGTGAATATGCTACGTTTCCGATGGCTGTAAATACAGCGAAACTTAATATTAATTGTTTCATTTTTTGATTGAATGGATTGTGTTGAGAAAATTAGATTTGATATTCAATGGTCGCTTTTATAAGCTTAATGGTCTGCACAAATTTACGGAATATACTATTATGTTTTTTAACAGCTTATCTTTAATTAAATTTGTCTGACTGCCTTTTTATCAATAAGGCATTTAATGAGTAACTGCTTTAAAATGGGATGTCTCAAATGACTAAAACTAATTTAACAAAATATCAAGTTATATTTCTTCATATTGCATTTTGGGCTTTTATGATTGCTTTACCATTTTTACTACAACCTCAAAATACTGAACCTGTTAAAGCAATTATTCGTCGTCCTCCTCCAGTACCTAAAGTATCAATTACTACTTTTTTTGCCATTTTTACTTTATTGAACATTCCTTTTTTTTACTTGAATAGCAATTTTCTAATTCCTAAGATTTTAAAAGCTAAAGGTATTTGGTGGTATTTACTTTCTATTGTTGTACTTATTGCCTCAGTTTTTTTGCTGACAACCATTGTGAAAAGTGTTTTTTTACATGCAAAATTTATTCCTAAAACAGGGTTTACTTTTCAGATACTTTTCTTTTTAGCCATCAGTACTTCTTATCGCATTGTTTCTGATAGTTTGGAATATGAAAAATCGAAAAAAGAACAAGAAAACGAAAGATTAAAATCTGAATTATCCTTTTTACGCTCGCAGATTAGTCCACATTTTATTTTTAATGTATTAAATAGTATTGTTTCACTCTCAAGAAGAAAACCAGAAAAAGTAGAACCTGTAGTGGTAAAGCTCTCTGATTTGATGCGCTACATGCTTTATGAGTCTGATGATGCAATGGTAAGTTTAGGACGTGAAGCACAATATCTTAGAGCTTATATTGAACTTCAACAATTACGTTTTGGGGATGATATTGCAATCAATTTTGAAGTAGGAAATTTAGATAAAAATCAAACAATAGAACCTATGTTGTTAATTCCTTTTGTGGAAAACTCTTTTAAACATGGCGTTGGAATGATTCTGAACCCAAGCATTGATATTACTTTGACAACTCAGAAAAATAGTTTGACATTTGAAGTAAGTAATAAAGTAAACAGACAATTTAAAGAAAAAAAAGATGAAGCTTCGGGTATTGGGCTTACTAATGTAAAACGAAGGCTGGAATTACTCTATCCGGAAAATCATCAATTGATTATTAAAGATGAAGAAGATTATTACAAAATAAAGCTTGTCATCATCCGTAAAGATGAATTGGCTTAATTTGATTTTGTAATATTCCAATAGTGCAAAAAGAGTATCTTTGAAGAGATAAAACATAATTACTCTTTCGGAGTGTTAATTGTGATAAATAAGATTGCTTATGCTGAATTGTATTGCTGTAGATGATGAAAGTCTAGCCCTTGATTTACTTGAGGACAATATTAATAAAATACCATTTTTAAAACTTATAAAACGCTGTAAAAATGCTTTTGATGCGATTGAAGTTTTACAAAATGAACAAATAGATTTGATATTTCTGGACATTCAAATGCCTGGAATCACTGGCGTTCAGTTTTTACATAGTCTGAAAACTAAGCCAATGGTAATTTTTGTTACGGCTTATAAACAATATGCGCTTGAAGGTTTTGAATTAGATGTAGTAGATTATCTTTTGAAACCTATCGACTTTGAAAGATTTTTAAAAGCGGTCAACAAAGCTTCTGAATTATATACTTTAAGAAAAAATAAACCACAAGTAAGCGAAGAGCCAGCAGTAGATAAAATATCGGCCATTTTTGTAAATGCTGATTATTCATTAGTGAAAATTAAGGTTTCGGAAATTACTTATATTGAAGGGTTGAAAGACTATATCAAAATCTATACTTCTACTTCTTCAAAACCTATCGTTACCAGAATGACGATGAAAGCCATTGAAGAGAAACTCCCAATACCCGATTGCTACAGAGTACACAAGTCTTTTATTGTTTCCTTAGATAAAATTGAATCTATCAGAAACCTAAAGATTAAAATTGGTAATGCACAAATTCCCATCAGCGAAAGTTATTCAGAAGGCTTTTTTAAAACCATAGGTCAATAAGTATATACTGCTCGTTTTTATAATATATCAAAACATTTAACATTTTTTAACGCAACTATCGCACAATAATAGCGGTCTATTTGATGTATTCTAAAGTAAGTGGCAATTTATGAGAAGATTGCCCTAACTTTGTACTCGGATTAACCAACTGTATTTCATGAAAAAACTTTTTCTCTTAACCACTTTAGTACTATTCTCAGTGAAGGTATTTTCGCAGGTTACAACAACTACTGGGATTACTATCAAAGATGAATTCTATAATAATCGCCCTCTAGCCGAAATTTTAGCTGATTTAGAAACAAAAGTAGGTGCTAAATTTATATATGACCCTACTAAAATTAAAGGCTTATATGCAAGTTACTGGTTTGATAATATGTCATTGGAAACAGGAATGAGAGGGCTTTTGAAAGGTTCTGGTCTGAAGTTTTATGTAGATGATAATCAAATAGTTCATATTGTTCCTAAATCACAAAAAGTCTATGTGAAAAGTAGTTATAACAGTGGTACTTATTATGGTGGAAACTCTGCCGTACCTGCGCCAACAATAGCAGATGCTGGAATTACTGCTCCAACGCCACAAGGAACAACGCCACAAATTACTGTAAATCGCCCTGCAATGGAAGCGATTCCTCAAACTACTCGTCGTCAAGTTGGTTTAAAACCTGCTACGAAATTCGATTTTACTTTTACAGGAAAAATTCTTGATGCTCGTTCATCAGAGCCACTCCCATTTGTTAATATCATGATTAAGAGTAAAAAAACGGGTACACAAACAAATGTGGACGGTTATTTTACGCTCTTGAAAGTACCAACAGATACAACGACCTTAATTTTAAGTTACATTGGTTATGTAACTACGACGATAAAATTAGTACCTGATGCGCCCATTTCAGGCATTACTATTGAAATGGAACCAGACAATACTGAATTGGATGAAGTAGTAGTAAAAGGCGAGAAAACAGAAGTATTGAAAGCTGCCGAAACGATCGGTATGTTTAAAATGACTCCTCGGAATATTGCAAAATTGCCAAACGTTGGTGAAAAAGATATTTTCCGTTCTTTTCAATTAATGCCAGGGATTAGTGCTGCCAATCAATCTTCTTCTGGTTTGTATGTTCGTGGTGGTACGCCAGACCAAAACCTTGTACTTTATGATGGTTTTACGGTTTATTATGTTGATCACCTTTACGGTTTCTTCTCGGCTTTCAACTCAAATCCAATCAAAGATGTTCAGCTTTACAAAGGTGGATTTGATGCAAAATTTGGAGGAAGAATTTCATCAGTAGTTGAAATTACAAGTAAGGATGGTAACAAAAGAGAATTTAATTTTGGTGGTGATTTAAGCTTAATCAGTGCCAATATTTGGGCAGAAGGACCTGTTACCAAAGACAAAAAAGTTACTTTTTCAGTGGCGGGTCGTCGTTCATGGGCTGGTCCACTTTATAATAAAGTCTTCAATACTTTTAATTCAAGTAGTACAACAACACAAGGTGCAGGATTTGGTGGTGGAGGTTTCCGTCAAGCACAGAGTGCTCAAACGGCGACGTCATATTTTTATGATTTGAATGGAAAAATTACTTTTAAACCATCTGAAAATGAAAACGTAAGTTTGAGTATTTATAATGGAGAAGATTATCTTGATAATTCGCAGAATTTAGGTTTGCCATTTGGTGGTGGCGGAGGCGGCTTTAATAATACTGACCTTTCTAAATGGGGAAATACAGGTACAAGTTTGAAATGGTCGAAAAAATGGAGTGATAAATTCTATACAAATACCTTGATTAGTTATTCAAACTTTTTTAGTGGAAGAGATAATACGAGCGAAAACTCATTTGTAAGAAATAACGAAACGACTACCGTTAAGTTTGGTTCAATTGAAAGCAACGATTTAAAAGACTTTTCTGCTAAAACAGATATTGAATACAATACTTCAAAAAGTAATCAGTTAGCTTTTGGTATTCAAGCGACAAGACTTAACATTCAATACTCTAACAGTCAAAATGATACAACTGTCATTATCGCTAAAAACGATAAAGGAAGTTTGTTGACAGCTTATTTACAAGACCAAATAAAATTATTTGATAGTAAATTGGTGTTGAAAGCTGGTATCAGAGCAAATTATTTTGATGTAACGAGCAAAAACTATTTTGAACCAAGGCTTTCAGGTACTTACTCTGTAAACGATCGTTTGAAGTTTAAAGGAGCTTGGGGAATTTATTATCAGTTTGCAAAACAAGTTGAAAGAGAAGATATTTCAAATGGAGCTCGTAATTTCTGGGTTTTGGCTAATGATTCTTACTTGCCAGTTACTTCTTCAACACACTATATTTTCGGACTGAGTTATGAATTGAACGATTATCTTTTTGATGTGGAAGGATATTATAAAGATATTCAAAACGATACTCGTTATACATTACGTTTTGCCCCACAAATTGGTCGTGGTTTAATTGCTGACGAAACGTTTTTCAATGGTACTGGTAAAGTAAAAGGAATAGACTTTTTAGTGCAGAAGAAATTCGGTAATTATACTGGTTGGGTTGGTTATACTTTTGCTCATTCTGATAAATATATCGCTCAATTCTCAGCCAATTCTTTCCCTTCAAACTTTGATGTGAGACATGAATTCAAATCGGTGAACATTTACAAATTAGGTCGTTGGGATTTAGCTGCTACTTGGATTTACGCTTCAGGAAAACCATATACTTCAATTGTGGGCGGTTATACCGTAAAACTATTGGACGGAACTGAAATCGACTTTACAGATCCATCAATTACGAACGGAAATCGTTTGCCAGCTTCGCATCGTTTAGATGTTTCAGCTACTTACAATTTCTCACGTGGAAGTATCGGATTCTCTGTATTTAATGCTTACGGAAGAACAAATGTTTGGTACAAAAAATATCAAACAATTACCGATGAAACTACAGGAGATAAGTATCTTTCAATTACGGATGTCAATTATTTAGGTTTTACGCCTAACATCACATTTAGTTATAAGTTCAAGTAAGTTGAAATGTTTTTTGTTTGTCGAATAATCAAATCAAACAAAAAATCAAATTAAAGACGAAAAAATGAAATCATATATCAATTTTATATCATCAAAAAAGAACCTCTTTGTTTTTGTAATGGCTACTGCATTACTTGGGTTTCTAATTGCTTGTGAAGAGGATTCTAATTTTATTCAAGGAGGAGCCAAGCCTATTGTTGAAGCTTATTTAGTTGCTGGGAAACCAATTTCTTTGATTGTGAAAAAAGAAATTGCCTACAATGAAGATACCTCAAATACGCAAACGCCTATCAATGGATTAGACATCAAAATTTCAGATGGCACTAATACTTATGCGTTAACGTCAGTAGGAGAGGGTTTATATAAATCGGATACAAATGTGAAATTGAAGGTTGGTGTTACTTATAATTTATCATTTGTTTACAATGGTAATCCTGTAACAGCAAGTACTATTATCCCAACTAAACCAGTTGGTTTTACTACGGATATTACTTCGATTGCACGTACTAAATTGAATCTATCATCTGGTGGAGGTTTTGGCGGTGGTTTTGTGGATGAAAATGTAAATGTTAATTTAACTTGGAGTAATCCAACCAGCGATTATCATTTTGTAGTTGTTGATAACCTTGAAGTAAGTCCTGTACTAATCATTACTTTGCCAACATCGACTAATTTTAGCGATTTAACAAGACGTTTTAGAAGTCAACCAGTACAAGGAACTACTACGATATTACGTTCTCAGCAATTTCAATATTTTGGAAAGCATAACATTGTATTGTTAAAAGTAAACCCTGATTATGCAGCTTTGTATAATAGCACAGGAAGTACTTCGCAAAACATCAGTACGCCACCTAGTACAATTACTAATGGATTAGGTATCTTTACGGGTGTAAATGCAGATACTTTAGCGTTTACGGTTAAACAAAAATAAGCTCTTCATGGCTGAATTTAGAACGACGTTTACGATTCCAAAAGCTCAAAATAAGATTTCTCTTGATTCTCAACTCATTACGCTTGGCTCTTGCTTTGCGGATGTAGTTGGGAATCAATTGAAAAATAATAAGTTAAAAATTGAAGTAAATCCTTTAGGAACTTTATTTAATCCGCTTTCAATTTTTAAGGTTTTATCTCCAGATTATCAATTCGCTGATGAACGCCTCTTCATCGAAAACCAAAGTACTTGGTTTCATTATGATTTTCACTCGCAGTTTTTCGCCAGTTCGAAAGCAGCATTAGCTGAGAGAATAAATGAGAATATCAAAGACTTATCAACCAAACTTCAATCAGCCAATTTCGTTTTAATTACTTTTGGAACGGCTTTTATTTACAAACTTTTATCAAATCCTGTTTATGTGGCAAATTGCCATAAAATGCCCAATAAGTTTTTTGAGAAAGACTTATTGAGTGTAAAAGACATTTGTAAAAGCTTTGCGATGCTACATAAGCAGTTGAAAGCCATAAATCCAGATTTGCGAATAATTCTTACCCTTTCGCCAGTAAGACATACTAAAGAAGGTATTCCAGAGAATCAGATTTCTAAATCAATACTTCGTGCGGCTTGTCATTATTTAACGGCAGATTATACCGATGTAGAATACTTTCCCGCTTATGAATTAATGATGGATGATTTGCGTGATTATCGCTTTTATAAAGCAGATTTAATTCACCCAAATGAAGTAGCCGAAACCTACATTTATGAAAAATTTGCGGATACTTATTTCGATGATGAATTGAAATCTTTTATTGTAGATTGGAATCAAATAAAGAAAAGATTAACTCATCGTCCTTTTAATGAACATTCAGAGGCACATCAACAATTCTTATCAACGCTGTTAGCTGATTTGGAGAAAATTAGTGCTAGAATTGACGTTTCTGAGGAAATTAAGGAAGTGATGAATAAACTCCTATAAAAATAAAAAACCTCGATTATATCGAGGTTTTCAGAGCTTCATTGTTAAATGGTATTGTATAAGAGGAGTTGTTAATTGTTTTGTGCCAAATAACTATTGGCGGTTACTCTATAATTATCAAAAATTGCTCTGGTAATATTTTTTAAATCTCTATTCGCTAAAGATTTGTTGAATTTCAAAATTTTAGAAGCGTAACCTGTCCAAAATACTTTGTTAGAATTTTTGTCAATCATCGAAATGATTAAAGTACCATTCTTTAAGCTTTTTCGATACACCTCAAACTCATCATTTTGTGTGTTTCCGTACACTTTCTTTACTTGTTGTAAATTGAGATTCTTACTGTAAATAGCATAAGAAATCAATACATCGGCGTTTTCATTGCCTTCAGTGTATCCTCTTATTTCCATTTGTTTCTCAATTTCCTCTTTAATCACCATTTCGTTTAACGATGATATTGATTCTTGTGGGCGACTCACTTCCTGAACTATCGTGAAAGAACGATTCTCGGTATTTATAGTATGAAAGTCGTTGTTGGCTTTCACAAGTATTGTTTCCCGAGTGCATGAAGTAGCAAGAAGTCCAACAATGAATGTTGCAACCACTATGCGTTTCATTTATTTTTAAGATTGTTTTTGGATATTGGCGTTTAAGCCTGTACAAAGGTAGAATAAATTTTTATATAAAATATAACTTTATTGACTTTTTTTTTCACTTAATGTATTTTTCTGACAAGTTTTAGTTTTAATAATTCTATATTTTATTAGGAGACTTACTGTAAGTGTTTCATTTTGAATTGCTTATAAAAAAATAAATCCCTTCCCCAAAGGAGAAAGGATTTACGGAAATATCCAAAAACAATCTCAAAAAATTAAATATTTTTATTTCTTTAAAACTACAACTGAGTTTACCAGATAACTATTTTTTTCTGTAATCAAATTATAAACTTTGTTTACTTTTCTAGCGCCAGCTTTTGTAAGAAATACATTGAACTTTTTAAATTTATTTGTTTCGCTATCGTAAACAAACACATTTTGTCCAACTTTTAAATCTCCCATTGTTATTTTACCATTTTCAGTATAAATCGGGTGATTAGCGGTTGCCTCAAGCTCTTTTAATTTGTATTTAACAGATACAGAAGCAGTAATCATTTCACTTGGATCTACTAAAAATACTTTCACGATGTCAAATTCACTATTTTCATGAATATCAACTTTTTCTACAATTGTTGACTCAGCTGTTTTCTTGATAGCATTATAAGAAACCACATATTCGCCAACTTTTACATCACTAATGTTTTTAGTTTCACCATTTGCCATTGTGATTTTAGCTTCAGCAGGAAAACAATATTCGTATTTGTCTTCTTCTTTACTTTTATCGCCAGCAACACCTGAGAATTCTTTTGCCAAAACAAAAGCTACGCAAGATGAAAACCCAGAAACTGCTTTTTCTCCATCTTTCAAATCGTCAATGTATTTACCCCAAGTTTCTTTTTCTGCTAAAGGATTTGGAATTACTAAACTGATTCTCTTGCCATCTTTGGGTGTGGTGAAAATCATTAGGTTAGCAATTTCTTTCATTCCTGCCGATTCAAGTACTTTGTATAAGTAAATTCTTCGTTCTAAACCGTCAGAAAACTTGAAAACATAAGGAGAAGTACTATTATCTAATACAAAATTTCCATCTTTTACATAGGTATCTTTATCTAAGTTTTTGATAGCGATTTTCTTTACGGCTTCAAATTCGCTTAGTTTGATACCCATTTTTTCACCTTCTTGGGCGAAAATACTAGTTGATAAAAAAAGTAAGGTTATAAAGTATATAAATTTCTTCATGCTAAAATCTTGTTTTGCGAGTCGAATGCTAAGCAGCGTTTACTCGTTTGTGAATTTGTGTCACTACTGAATTTGCTGATTCTAAAGCTCCAGCCATCCAAGCTGTTAGATGAGAAGTATGTTCTCCAGCTAAATAAATTTCATCATCAGGTTTAATTAAAGCAGGATAGAAGCGTTTTCTTGCTGATTCGCTGTATTCTGCCCAACCGCCTTTTGAATAATTAATTTTTTGCCAAGCTAATGAAAAAGAACTTTCAAATTCAGTTTTGTATTGAGGATGAATTTTTCCACCTTGTTCCAACGCTACTTTTTCTCGTTCAGCTAAGCTAAGGTTTCCTAATCTTAAAGCTCTATCGTGAAAATTGTAATAGCCTTTCAACACGCCTTTTTTACCCATAAAGTTGTAAGAAGGATAAAAAATTTGTGTAATGTCCATATTGGTTTTAGAGATTCCACCAAATATGTTGTCATCTTCTTCCCAAAACCTTCTTTTAAATTGTAATCCGATTTTTCCTGTATTCATATAAGGCACAAAATCTGCCGCTCTACGAATATCTGAAGACAAATCAGAAGTAATACCTTTTAAAACAGGTAATGGAATTGTGCAAATACAATAATCACCTAGAATTTCCTTTACAGTACCTGTTTTGTCTTTATAAACAATTTTTACACCCGGTGAGGTTTTTCTGATTTCTTGTACTTCTGCCTGAAATTGAATTTTACCTTCTAATCTCTGTGCAAAAGCATAAGGAAGTGCGTCCATTCCACCAACAGGTTGTAACATTACAGGTTGTTGATTAAAAGTATATTCACCAACATTGGAAAAAGCTGGGTGAAAAAGCCCTGATTCAATAATATCATGCAATAAATGCGGTGAGGCTAATTCAGGAGTTTGTTCTCCGTATCCACCTTGACGTTTATAACCATGACGTTCTGAACCTTTGTACTTTTTCATGATGTCCAAATCGCCCTCTTCTTTCAAGTATGCACTTAATTTTTCAAGGTCTTCTTTGGTAACTTCTTCGTCTAATGCTTTTTTGTCAATCGCTTTTGTTAAAAGCTCATTTGTGTATCCACGCACATCTGCATGAATCTCTCTAATTTTAACAGGTTTGTTCGATAATTTACTAGTTCCTTCTGAATAATAGTAAGCTCCTTCATTTACGTTCATAAATATCTCTAAAGGGATATTAAATTCACGGCAATAGTGTAAAGAAAGCTTGTGATTATGAGGGATTCTAGCTGCCCCACCGTTATAATAAAGACCTTTATCGAACTTACAAGTTTGTGTGATACCACCAATTTCGGTTTCTGTAGTTCCGCCTCTTACCGTCCAAACTCTACCACCTGGACGACTTCTTGCTTCTAAAATGGTTACTTCGTATCCTAATTTTATTAATTCATAAGCACTTGACATTCCAGCTAAACCAGCTCCTAAAATGATAATCTTTTTATTGGCTTTGTTTCGTTGTAAGTTAAGTGGCTCGGCTTTGGCTTCAGGTATTAAACCGAAACCTAGCATGGTCAGGTAACTGGCAGAACCAGTTTTTTCGATAAAATCTCTTCTTGTCATCTGTCGCAAATTAGTAATTCCTTGTGAAAGATAAAGTATGAAAAGTTTTCACAAGGAATTACAGAACTAAGAAATAACCTTTGTAAAGGCTTCGGCGAATGCCTTCATTTCGTCCATTGTTCCGATTGAAACTCGACACCAATGTTGACGATCAAATTCCCATTTTCTAAGCATGACACCTTCAGCAGCCATTTTGGTTAGCATATCAGAACCTTTCATTTTTAGTGGGAAAATAACGAAGTTAGCAGATGATGGAATGTATGTATATCCAGCTTTGGTTAAGAATGAATACAAGTATTGTTTTGATTCCTCAGTGTTTTTTAATGTCAATTGTTGGAATTCAACATCTTTAAAGGCAGCGATAGCAGCAGCAAAAGATGGAACAGACATATCAAAACCACCAGAGCAATATGGTTGAATTATTTTTAAAATCTCTGGTTTTGCGATAGCATAACCACAACGTAAGCCTGCAAAAGCATACAATTTAGACATTGTACGAAGCACCAAAACATTTTTTCCTGCTTTAACGGCTGGAATCATTGAGGCTGTTTTAGGGTCTTTTGCATAGTCGATATAAGCTTCATCTGAAAGAACAGTGATTTTATCTGAAACTTTATCAATGAAAGCACTAAATGATTCTGATGGTAATACTGCACCAATCGGATTGTTTGGATTAGTAACATATACTAAACTTTGCGAACCGTTAATTCTTCCAGCAATGGCATCTAAATCATATTGGTAATCTTTCGTCAAAGCAACTTTTTCCATTGGTACTCTTTCTTCGTTACCAGAAATGTAACAAGGGTCGCCAACAATGATTTTGCCTTTTTGTCCGTAAGCTACTAAAGAAGCTGTTAATAATTCAGAAGAACCAGCACCTAATAAAATATAATTTTCAGGTACTCCTTCTTTTTCAGCGATAGCTTTTACCAATTCGCCACGAAGTTTGAAGGCATAACGATTAGCATCTCCAATTGCACCAATTAATGCTTGTTTAGTTTTTTCTGATGGTCCCCAAGGATTTTCGTTAGCACTTAATCTAACGAGTGTTTTGGCTGCAACAGGGATATTTGAGTATTCTTTTTCAAGTAGAAATTCTGGGAGAAGGCTATATTGTAATTCTTGTCTAAGGACAGGATTTGCAGCAGCTTTTTGAATGAAAGCAGACGCTGTAGTTAAACCAGCGGTTGCAAAAAGACTTTTTTTGAGCCAATTACGGCGATTCAGATTTGATGACATTTCACACAACGTTTAAGAGTGAATGAATTAAATTTATGATGAAGATAATAAAGCTTTTATTTATTTCAATGAAAGTCTGCCAACATAATTCTCTGAACTCCTACGGGGTTTGAACCCCGTAGAATTCGGAAATTGATTTTATAGATTGATGAAGTATGATTGTTGTACTATTTTTATTTAAAGGTAATTTAAAGTTTTTAAAATCAAAATTGATTTCGATAATTTTTTCGTTTAAAAATGTGTTGATAAATGATAATATATTTAAAAGTACACGTTTTTTCTGTTGTAAAATTATCTATTATTTAAATTACTTTGCAAAAGTACATAAAATATGTTTTTTTTTAAATAGAGGAAAACACTCATTTTATGCTAAAAATATTGTACAAAAATAATATTAAGGAATCGAATCTATAGACTTTATTGATTGAATCTAAGCTATTTTACAGAAACCCTAGACAAACGAGTAAAGGCTTGACTTTTATAAGTACCACTCCAATTAAGAGGAATACTATTCCCTGAAACGGGGCTTGTAAGTCCTAAAGATTGCCAAGTTTTTTCTACACTAATTTTACCTTTTGCATCAGTTGTTAGTTCTGCTACAATTGCACCGCTATTTCGTAAGGTAATCGTGATTTTAGTATTTGCTACTGGAAGAGAATCAATGCCTTTAGTGTAATCTAAAAGGTTTGTTTTGTCTAGTTCAAGTATTCTAGCCGATAAAACTACATTACCTGTTTTGGTATAACTAATGGTTGGTTCAGTTGCGAAATCACCCGGAGCTGTGCCATCAATAGCTACTAAAACTGGAGATACTACTCTTGGAACGAATGGGTCATCAACATTTTTACAAGAAGCCATCGTTAATAATGCGAAAAGAGCAATAAGAATAATTGGAGGTAATTTATCTATGTGTTTCATGATTGTTCTAATTTAATGTTAAGTAATTCTGCTTCTGGTTTATTTTTCTGCCCACCAAAGCTTGGTTTTCATGTCGTTCGGGCCACCATTTAGTTTTTCACCTTCAGCCACATTTTTAGCATTTAATGAATACTCTGAACCTGGATAAGGCAATCTTGTTGGAATAATCGCTCCGTTTTCGAAAACTGCTCTTGGGTCGGCTGCTGGCATTACTGGATAACCTGTTCTACGATATTCTGTCCAAGCCTCAATACCTTGCCCAAATAAAGCAACCCATTTTTGATCAAGAATTTTTTCACGAGTAGCCGTTCCTAGTTGTGCAATCAAATCGCTTGCTCCAGTAATACTAAATTGTGCAAAAGAAGCAGTGATACCTTTTTCGAAATAAGCTTGTGCATCACCAGTGATGTCTCCATCAATACTTGCTTCAGCTAGAATAAATTGAAGTTCAGCATAAGTCATCACTACTTCTGGTGCAGCAGCGGCAGTAAAGAAACTACCAATGGTTGAACTGCTTTCTAAGTAAGTTGTAGCGATAGCATCTGGTAAACCATTGGCATGACCTTCATATTTACCTACCTTGTTTGGATTTCCAAAAATTTTGATTCTAGCATCGCTTACTCCATTCATTTTATCAACCAATGTTTTACTTAAATTCCAGTCGGTTCTGCCATCTTGGATAAGTACTTGATTCCATTCGTTATTACTTGGTAAAATCGTAGTACATTTTAGGGAAGCATTGTCATCATTACTTGTGAAGATTGGGTACTTTACTGGATCAGCTAAAATTTCACGCATGATTGCTCTTGATTCTGTAGGTTTTTTGGCAGCCTGACGGTTTGCAAGACGTAAACGTAGTGAATTAGCAAATTTTTTCCATTTTAAAATATTACCACTGTAAAGAATATCTCCTGAAATACTTGGTCCAGAAACACTCAATTTTTCATTGGCAATTTTCAAATCTTCAAGCATTCCAGCATATACTTTTTCCATAGAATCATAAGCTGGGGTATAAATTGGCTCTGCCGCTGTTCCTTTTAAGGCTTCAGTGTATGGAATTGCTCCCCACATGTCTGTCAAGATTGAAAAATTCCAAGTACGCATTACCAAAGCAACACCTTCATAGTTTGCATTTGGTATTGTTCCTTTTTCACCAGAAATAACGATGATTCTATTAAAGTTTGATTGTGCATCGTTGAAAAAGCCTTTCCAGTTATTTAGTGGCAAAGCTTGTGAAATACCGTAATTATCGCCTTCGTTTGAGTAAATATTTCTGGTTAAATGTTGAATCCAAAGTTCAGCACCGTCAAGATTGATTCTTTCAAAACGGGTACGATGTCCCCAGTAGCGGTCGATGGAACTTTCGATACCTGTAGGTAAAAGGAATTGTGGAGTAATCGACGACGGATTGTTGGGGTCAACGTTCATTTTGTCGAAAGTACTGGTACAAGACCCTGCGGCTAAAATAATACTGGTAGCCAAGAGGTATATTTTGCTATATTTTCTCATGTTATAAAAATCTTTTTAAATGAATGTGATGAGTTAATGTTTTGCTAAATCATGAGCATTACAAACCCGCACAATGATTGAGTTTATCGACTTTTTTGTTTAGAAGCTGAATGATAAATTGGCTCCTATGCTTCTAGTTGAAGGTAACTCTCCATAACCAAAGCCTTGTCTGTTACCACCATTCGCATCAATTTCTGGATCTTGGTGAGGATGATTTTTGAATATCATCAATACATTACGACCAACTGCTGAAATTTTTGCCGATTGAAAACCTAATTTTTTCACTAAAGCTGTTGGTAACTTATAACCGAATGATACTTCACGTAGTTTTACGTAACTACCATCAAAAATAGCTGCTTCATGATAACGGCGTGGGTTGTTATAACCATAGTATTGGTTGGCACTTACGATGATGTCATTTGGAGCATATACTTTCGTACCATCAGAGTTTGTCGATACAACTTTTACTCCTGAACCAATTACTCCTTCTTCACGACCAACTGCTGTTTCTGCATATTGTCCTGTCCAACGAGCATTAGCTGTTCCTTCGTCAAAAATTGAACCGCCCATACGTACATCAATCAAAGTAGATAAAGAGAAGTTTTTGTAAGAAAACGAGTTAGTGAAACCACCAATCCAGTCTGGTTGAATATTACCTAAGATTTTTTGAGTGGTTGAAAGTTGAGGTAAACCATTAACCATGATTAATTGTCCGTCTGGAGCTCTTTCAAATCCATAGCCATAAAGTGTTCCGTAAGGTTGACCAACTCTTGCTTCCGAAGTTAAACCTCTACGTTCGTTCAACACATAAGTAGTTAAGCCTTCAGCCAATTCAACTACTTTGTTTCTGTTACGAGAGAAGTTGAAGCTAACATCCCAAGAAAAACCGTTTGACAGCTTTAATGGAGTGCCAGAAAGTGTTACTTCAATACCTGAGTTAGAGATTTGACCTGCATTTAAAATACGAGTATTGTAACCTGTTGCTTTCGAAATTTCAACACCTAAGATTTGGTTCTTGGTTTTTTGCTCATAATAAGTAAGGTCTAAATTTACTTTTCCTTTGAATAAGCGAAGGTCTAAACCTGCTTCTAAACCTGTTGTGATTTCTGGTTTAAGCGTTGAGTTTGAAATTGTAGTATTTTCTGCAAATTCAGGAGTTGCTCCATTCCAAGAAGTACCAGCACGGTAAGTTTGTGCCAATTGATATGGGTCGGCATCATTACCTACTTGTGCCAAACTGAAACGTGCTTTTCCGAATGATAAAACATCTCCTTTGATACCATCAATTAAATCAGTGAAAACGGCACTCAATGATGCTGAAGGATAAAAATAAGACCTGTTGTTTGATGGTAAAGTTGATGACCAGTCGTTACGAGCAGTTAAATCTAAGAAAATGGCATTTTTGAAACCTAAGTTTACAGAACCAAAAGCACTTTGTACTTCACTCTTAGTAATGGTCGAAGCAATTGTGTTTTGGCTTGGTACTGCATTTCCTGCATTGTATAATCCGTCGATTACTAATTCACCAACGTAGATATAATTTCTTTTGTAATAATTACTTCTTACAATTCCACCAGCTTGTGCAGTAATTGAAATGTCTTTATTAACGTTTCCATTATACGTTAATATCGCATCTGTGTTTGTTTCTTGACGACGAAGTACTTCTTCTGAGAAACGACCTGGAGTACGGTTTCCATTTCTTACTCTTTCAAAATTTACAATGTTGATACGAGTATCCGACCAAACGTCAGTCCCAGTTCTCAACATTACACTCAATGATGGTAAGATTTTATAGTTCAAAGCAATGTTTCCAACTAAGCGATCTTTATCATTTGAAGAAGGTAATTTTTGTTGAATATAGTAAGGGTTGGTAAAGAAAGTATGTTGCCAGTTGGGTGGGTCGTTGTCTGGTAATCTGCCTGCAACAGCTCTTTGAATGTGTGTTGAAGTATATGATTCCCAATCACGTAATTGAGCCCAAGAAACACTACGATGTGCCCAGATAAATTCTTGTCCAGAAGCATAACTGCGGTTATCTGCCCAAGATTTTACGTATTCAGCTGATAATGTAATATTGAATTTGTTTGTAAAGTTGTACCCAGAGTTAAATTTGAAGTTATTACGGTGAAAATCATTGTAATACATAATTCCTTTTTGGTCGAGATGTCCAACTGATAAACGGAAATTACCTTTGTCATTTGCACCAGAAATAGCCACATTATTTGTGAAAGCTGTTCCTGTTTGCCAGAATTCTTGATAATTATTAGGTTGAGGTGTTAGTGGTGCAACATCTGTACCAGTCCACCATTGACGAACCAATCTTCCATCCATTGGTGCTCCCCAGCTTTCATCTGTACCTGCTGTACCACTCAAAGGTGCATTAGGTCCATAAGCCGCTCTGTATTGTGCTATTTGATTAGCATCAGTAATTGAACCACTCCAACCATCATTGTACCAAGTACGGTAACCATTTCCACCGCCATAAGTATTTTGGAAGTTAGGAGAAATGAATGGTCTGTCAGCAACAAAGTTTGAGTTTACTTCTACGCCAATGCCTTTTGTTCCTGCACCGTTTTTAGTCGTAATCAAAATAACACCATTGGCTGCTCTGGAACCATACAAAGCCGCAGCGTTTGGACCTTTCAAAACTGCAATATCTTTGATGTTATCTGGGTTTACTTCTGACAAGCCCGAACCGAATTGCTTATCAAATGACTGTTGAATCGGCACACCATCAATAACCACCAAAGGTTGGTTGTTACCAGAAACGGATGATGAACCACGGATTTGAATAGTAGCCGCAGCACCTGGTCCAGAACTTGTATTTACTCTGAAACCAGCAATTTTACCAGAAAGTCCATTGGCTAAATTTGTTGATCTAGCTTCCACAACACTCTCACCCTTAAGCTGTTGCTGAGAGAAGCCCAATGCTTTTTTATCTCTTTGTACCCCTAGTGCTGTAACAACTACTTCGCTAAGTTGCATGACATCAGGTTTCATTTTTACCGAGATTGAGCTTTGCGAACCAACAGGAACTTCATAAGGAGTCATCCCAACGAAAGTAAATACTAGTATATCTTTGGGCTGACATGCAATGCTAAATTTCCCTTCACTACTTGTATTTGTACCACTTGTAGTTCCTTTGATTAATATAGTTACACCGGGCATTGCTGTACCATCTTCAGCGGAAGTGACTGTTCCCGTAACAGTTTGTTTTTGAGAGAAAGCCGTTGATGAAACCAACAGTATTCCCCACAAGAATAGTAAAATTTTGTTCATAAATGTTTGTTGTTATATGGTTGGTAATTCTATTTAATTCAATTGATTTTGATAAAGGAAATAGTATATCATGCCAGTGATTTTTGGTCAAAGGCTAAAATGATTTCTGAGGAATAAAATTTTAAATCTGTATCAAAACAATAGGAACAATCACTACACTTTCTTGATTAAAAGTGGAAATGTGATTTAATAAAATAGTATAAATTGAAGTGTTGTTTTTGGAAGTAATCAAATAAAGGAACTAGTATTGCTTTGTTCGACTTTCGGAAGTCGGGTAATTGTTGTTTTAGTTTGCTGTGTTTTTTGATATAAGAAATTATACTTAATGCAAAATTCAAAGAGTTTTTAAGAAATGCCTAAATACAGTTTTTTATTTTGCTTTTTGTTGATTTCCAAGTACGATTATAATGAATTTATTCAAAAAACCAAACATAATTTTTAAAAAATGTCAATTAATTGGAAGTAAGAAATTATAATTAGTTAAAATTTTATAATAAATATAATTCTTCCAAGAGTTGTAAAAAGTCATGCTGAAAAGTGATAAAAGTTTTCCCTTTAATCAAGGTCTTCAATCTAGGTTTTTTTATATAAGTGCTTATAAGTTAAACTACTTAATTCTTAGTAAGAGAATACTTCATGATTTTATCAATCAAATTTTAGATTATCTTGTATTCGAAAACAATAACAAAATAATATAATGGAAAATCTATCCTTAGAACAAATGCGTTATCCTATCGGAGTGTTTAAGAAACCCAATGAAATCACTGATGATTTATTGAAATCTTGGATTGAAGATATTGAAGAACTACCTACTTTGTTAAAAAAAGCGGTTGATGGTTTGAGCGAAGAACAATTGGAATTGCCTTATCGCCCTGAAGGCTGGACGCTGAGACAAACCGTAAATCATGTAGCAGACTCTCATATAAATGCCTATTGTCGTTTTAAATTGGCATTAACAGAGGATACTCCAACTATTAGACCTTATGAAGAACAATTTTGGGCAGAATTAGAAGATGGGAAAAATGGACCAATTGAATGGTCATTGACTTTATTAGAAGTACTTCATAAGCGATGGATAGTGTTATTAAAGTCGATGACAGAAGAGCAATTTGAAAGAACATTTGTCCATCCTGCTACTCAACAAGCCAATTCACTTCAAACTGTTACAGGGATGTATTCTTGGCATGGCAGACATCACACCGCCCATATTATTGAATTAAGAAAGCGTTTGGGAATTTAATAGTAAGTTTTATATGGATGAAGACAAATATTTCAATCTTGTAAAAATACAAAATTATACACAAAGAATCTTTTAGTTTTTGACAAGTATCGCCTTTCGTCTTTTTTCTCTTATCTTTAACTTTTCATTCAACAACCACATAAAAGATTTGGTATTAACACTTTGTACATGGAACGTTTCACAGGACTTATTGGAATTGTATTAATTTTAGGAATTGCCTATTTGATGTCGAATAATAGAAAAGCAATCAATTACCGCACCGTTGGGGTTGGTTTGGCTTTACAGTTTGGTTTGGCAGTTTTTATTTTACGGACTGATATTGGGAAAACACTCTTTACAAAGTTAGGAGAGATGGTAAATCAGTTACTTGAAAAAGCTGATAAAGGTGCAGAATTTGTTTTTAGTTCTTTGGTTCAACCAGAATTGATGACAAAAGCGTTTGGTCCTGGGCATGATTTTGTATTCTTTTTTAAAGTAATTCCTACCATTGTATTTGTTGCCGTTTTGGTAAATATTCTTTATCATCTTGGTATTATGCAAAGAATCATTGCCATTTTGGCAAAAGGTATGCACTGGCTAATGGGAGTAAGTGGGGCAGAGGCTCTTTCAAATGCAGCTTCGGCTTTTGTTGGACAAGTGGAGGCTCAGATTATGATTAAACCTTATTTAAAAGGAATGACAAAATCTGAATTATTAGCTTCGATGACGGGGAGTTTTGCTTGTATTGCTGGTGGTGTAATGGCTACTTATATCAAATTAGGAGTACCTGCTTCGTACCTTTTGGCGGCAAGTATTATGGCTGCACCGGGTGCTTTGGTGATTTCTAAAATCGTTTATCCAGAAACTGAAAAATCGGAAACACAAGGGTTTGTTCAACTTGAAATCAAAAAAGTTCATTCTAATTTAGTTGATGCCATCGCTTCTGGAGCTTCTGAAGGATTAAAAGTTGGTTTTAACGTAATTGCAATGTTGATTGGTTTTATCGCTTTGATTGCTTTGATAGATTCAATTTTATGGCATATTGGTTTTTACGTTTTCGGAATGCCAAACCTTAGTATGAACTTCCTTTTAGGAAATGTGTTTTCTGTTTTTGCATGGGCAATGGGCGTGCCTGCTAAAGACACGCAAGTTGCAGGGGCTTTGATGGGAACAAAAATGGTAGTAAACGAATTTGTAGCTTATTTGGATTTAGTGAAATTGAAAGAAACGCTTGATGCTAAAACATTGGCTATTACAAGTTTTGCACTGTGCGGATTTGCTAACTTTAGTTCAGTGGCAATTCAGATTGGTGGTATCGGAGAGTTAGCTCCTGAACGCAGAACGGATTTAGCAAAATTAGGTTTCAAAGCTTTGATTTGTGGTACTTTAGCGAGTTACTTGTCTGCAACTTTAGCGGGGTTGCTGCTTTAAGAAATATCAGAAATTCTATAAAAAAGCCTGACGAAGTATTTGCTGCGTCAGGCTTTTTATGTTACTGGTTAATTTTTAATGTTATCAAGATTGTAATGTAAACCTCTGTTTTCTTTACGAGCTCTGGCATCTTTAATAACCAAGTAAGCTACATTAATCATATTTCTAAGTTCGTTTATTTGAACGGAAATTTTTGATTGTCGATAAAGTTCTTCGTGTTCTATATAAATTAATTCCAAACGGTCATAAGCTCTTTTTAGTCGTCGGTCTGTCCTTACAATTCCTACATAATTACTCATGATAGATTCTAATTCCCTAGCCATTTCTGTTACTAAAACTAATTCTTCTGGGTGTGTCGTTCCTTCGTCGTTCCAATCTGGAATATTGTTTGGAATTATATTTTCTTCAAAGGTTTCAATGGATTTCAAGAAGGCTCTATGGGCATAAACAATAGCTTCAAGTAAAGAATTTGATGCCAAACGATTAGCCCCGTGCAAGCCTGTTGAGGAACATTCGCCTGCGGCAAATAAGTAATTAATATTAGTCTGCGAATACTCATTTACCTTAATTCCGCCACATAAATAATGTTGTGCAGGAACTACAGGAATCATGTCTTTTTCGGTAATTTCTAAACCAAGATTTTCCTTACAGTACTCATAAATCATGGGAAAATGATGTTTAAAATCCTCACTGTCTAAATGACGAGTATCCAAGTAAACATGGTCAACTCCATTTTTTTTCATTTCAGAGTCAATCGCTCTGGCAACAATATCTCTTGGAGCAAGCGAAAGACGCTCATCATATTTTTCCATGAAAGTAGTTTCATCAATATTTTTCAGAATACCACCATGCCCACGTAAAGCTTCAGAAATTAAAAAAGAAGGTTTTTTGCCCGGTTGATACAAAGAAGTAGGATGAAACTGAATAAATTCCATTCCTTCAACCAAACCTTTGGCTCGATATGCCATAGCGATACCATCGCCCGTTGCAATCGTTGGATTCGTCGTACTTTGATAAACCTGTCCAATTCCACCAGTAGCTAAAAGAGTAGTTTTGGCTAGAAAAGTTTCAGTTTCTCCCGTTAAAGTATTAAGGATATAAGCACCAAAGCATTTTTTATCAGGAGTATCTTTTGTTACTTTTTCGCCTAAATGATGTTGGGTAATTAAGTCGATAGCAAAGTAATGCGTGAAAAAATCTACGCTTTTAAATGACTTTACTTTTTCTAATAATGCCCTTTCAATTTCATTTCCTGTTGAATCTTTATGATGTAAAATTCTTTGATCAGAATGTCCGCCTTCCTTCACTAAATCATAAGTACCATCATTCTTTTTATCGAAATTAGTACCATAAGAAATTAGCTCTTTTAAGCGTTCTGGGGCTTCGGTTACTACAATCTCAACTGCTCTTTTATCAGACATAAAATCACCCGCCACCATGGTATCATTGATATGTTTTTCAAATGAATCTTCATCTTTCCAAACAGTAGCAATACCCCCTTGTGCATATTTTGTATTACTTTCTTCTTCAATGGTTTTGGTAAGAATAGCAATTTTAACATCTTGACCTTTTTCTTCAAAATAAGAAGCAATTTTTGCTGTATAAGAAAGCCCTGCAATGCCTGAGCCGATAACTAAAAAGTCGTATTGGGGCATAATGATGAAAAACGGCTTGCCGCCCGCATTTTATAAGTTAATGTACAATTTTAATGTCACGAATAAGCAAAGTTATTTTAAAAACTCTTTTATTGATACTTTAAGTTGGAAATTATCTGTAATAATCAAGCTTTTGAAGCTTCTTAAAACTGCAGTATTATCACTCATTGTGTTTTTAATACTGTTTGAGCAAGAAGATTGTTCACAGAGAATTCTTCTAAAAATTTGCATTTCCCAGCATTGAGGTTTTACTTTGCATCATCAAGTCAATTTTCTTCCGAGGTTTTCAGCCTCATCGGAGTAATTGATTTATAAAGAAGAAGGGAGAGAATAGGCTCTATGAACTTCTGGCAACCTACCGCTCGTAAAGGCAAGGTGCTAATTCCTACCTAAAATGAATAGCTGTTTATTGGGCTTTTTTAGGAAATATAAACCAATTACGATTACTCTCCCAGTCATTTTTCATGCTGTAAAGTATTCGTCAGGTTTACGATTCATTTTCGTTTATCGTCATGATTTTTTCATGACCAAATTTGTCAGCATTATGCCAAAATTTATTAAAATCACTACGGGCAATTATCTAATTGTTCATGGTTTCGACGCCAACAATAAGGAAATTATTGAAGAAGTAACTGTGCCTCAGAAAATGATGAAAATTGTCGCTGTCGGGCGTATTCAATCTATTTCAGAGAAATATGTTTTAGTTATAGGCTCACATGGTAGATTGATGTATTGGGAATATGAGGAGAATTTCGAGGACTTGCAAAAGCAATTATTAGATAACGAGCTTTTGATTGCTTAAAATAAAGGTTTCACCCAAAAAGAGTATTGATGCTCATTTTTATCCATTGAATAATCTTTTTAAATATAATAAAGCCTTCACATTAGAAGCTGGAGGCATTTTGCCAGAAATTGAACTAGCGTATCAAACTTTAGGTAAGATGAACGACGACCACTCTAATGTAGTTTGGGTTTGTCATGCCTTTACGGGTAGTCATGATGTAGAAGATTGGTGGCAAGGTTTGGTTGGAAGAGGTAAACTTTTCGACCCTGATAAGCAATTTATCATTTGTGTCAATGTTTTGGGTTCGCATTACGGAAGTACTGGACCGCTTTCTATCAATCCAAATACTGGCGAGCCTTATTATCATACATTTCCATTTATTACCATTAGAGATATTGTAAATTCATTCGATTTACTTCGTGAACATCTCGGAATTAATCGAATTAGAACTTGCATTGGTGGTTCTTTGGGTGGACAACAATGTGTAGAATGGGCGATTTCTCAGCCAGATTTGATAGAAAATTTGATTTTAATTGCGACGAATGCCCAACATTCACCTTGGGGAATTGCTTTTAATGAGTCGCAAAGAATGTCAATTGAAGTTGATCCTACTTGGAAAGAAAGTAATCCACAAGCAGGAATTGAAGGAATGAAAGCTGCACGTGCTACTGCTTTGATTTCATACAGAAATTATGAAACTTATGGTGTAACGCAAGCTAGAAATGATGAACCATTGGGGAAAGTACATCGTGCAACAAGTTATCAGCGTTATCAAGGTGAGAAGCTAGCACAGCGGTTTAATGCGTACTCTTATTTTGTACTTTCACAAGTGATGGATTCGCAAGATGTGGGGCGTGGTAGAGGTGGAGCAATTCAAGCACTTTCGCAGATTAAATCAAAAACGTTGGTGATGGGAATAAAATCAGACGCCCTTTTTCCAATTAATGAACAAGCATTTTTAGCGAAACATATTCCAGGAGCAACTTTTCAAGCCTTAGATTCTTTATACGGTCACGATGGTTTTTTGATAGAAAGTCAATTAATAACTAAAGCCATCAAACTTTGGCAAAAATTTGTGAAGCTGGATGTCAATCCGATGTATGATTTTTTTAAGAAATTGGAAGAAAAATCAGCAGTAATTCATTAATCAGCAATCCAGAACCTTTGTGTTTCAGGATTTTTTTTGATGAAGTAATTTCCGTTTATACCACTCTTTCGGATTATTTTCTAATATCCTATTGATTAAGACATAAACCACAAGACTACTGAAAGTACCAACTAACGAACCCGCCAAAACATCTTCAGGAAAATGCTGAAACAAATAACATCTTGAATAACCCGCTAAACAAGCCAGTAATAGAAAGAGTAAAGACCATTGTTTTTTGCAAAGGAAGACTGTCAGTAACGTAAAAATCGCAAAGGCAGTAGTGGTATGCCCTGATGGAAAACTCAAATGAATATTAATTTGTAACCCTTCTACAAAATGCCAGTTGACATGCTTATCTGCAAAAAAACTAAGTGGACGAAGAGTATCAAAACTAAGTTTTAATGATGATGAAAGTAGTGAACTCAAAGCCAGCGATGCTATTAACATCAAGGCTTTATCGTAACAAATAAATAAGTAAATCAAAATAATAGCAACAAAAAACCAGCCTTCTCCTAATTGTGTTGCTCCTTGAAAAAAATAATCAGCCCACAAACTATTGTGCTGATTGATGAATAGCATTTGTTCAAATTTACTGTGCGTTAATACCCAAATCAGCACAAAAAGCCAAACAACAGCATAGAAGCCTAAGTAAGAAAGATTGTTTTTGATAATTTGTTTCATAAAACAAAGGTCGTTAGCTAAAAGATATTTGCCAATAAGTACTTGTAATATTTTGTTCAATACTTGTCATTGTAAAAAATAGTCCCTAATTTTGCAGTCTTTTCGATGAAACCAAGTGAATAAGAGCATATTAAATACATTTAAGATTGACATCTTCCGCCTTGAAAACAAGCATTATGTGCATGAATTTGAAGGAGGTGATGAATTCTTTGTGGCATTAGAACAAGATTTAATCGAAAAAGGGAATTTTAAAGCAATCGTTACTTTAGATAAATCAGAAGTAATGATTCAATTATTGTACCATATTGTAGGTTCTGTTGAACTAACTTGTGATCGTAGTTTGGATACTTTTGATTTCCCTATTGACATTACTCAGAAAATGATTTTGAAGTTTTCTGATCATACTGAAGAGATTACAGATGAATTGATGTTGATTGATAGAAATACCCAGTACATCAATGTTGCACAAGATATTTACGAATTTATTGGTTTGCAAATTCCAATGAAAAAACTTCATCCCCGTTTCCAAGTTGAAGAAGAAATATTTTTATCAGATTTTGAGGAAGATGATGATTCAGACGAAGACTTAGAAGATTTAGTTTGGGAAGATGATGACGAAGGTGAAATTGTTTACTCTACTTCAACCGCAGATTCAGAAGATGACGACGATGAAGAGCAAGTAAACGAAGATGAACCAGAAATTGATCCACGGTGGGCAATTTTAAAGAAATTGAACAATAATTAATGATTTGTTTCCATACATGCAAATCACATTTTAAATAAATCAAAGAATCATAAAATAAAGAAATAAGCAAATGGCACATCCTAAACGCAGACACTCGACAACTCGTAGAGATAAAAGACGTTCACACGATTTTGGAACTCCAAAAACAATCACTACAGATCCAACTACCGGTGAAATTCACTTACGTCATCGTGCTCACGTATTTGAAGGAAACTTGTTTTACAAAGGTAAAATGGTTGTAGAAGGTTATGCAGTTCAAGCATAATTAGTTGATTTTGGTAATTGTTTATCACTTAATGTGCTGAATATCAATATTCAAGCTAATATTTGATAAAAAACTATCAGTTTTCAAAACTATTTTCAAACAAAAACGCTGTTTCACACTTCATAAAATGTTATTTTTGTAATTCTGTTAATGAATAACGAAAATAATAATTGAATGAAGATAGGGATTGATGCAATGGGTGGAGATTTCGCCCCAAAAGCTATCGTTGAAGGAATAGTATTGGCAGCTCAAGAATTACCAGCTGATGTAACCATCGTTTTGATTGGCCAGACAGCAGTAATTCAGCAGATTATTGATAACCAAAATTTTACGGGTTCTAACATTGAAATTGTGGAAGCTAATGAAACAATAGAAATGGGGGAACATCCTGTAAGAGCATTACAGTCTAAACCCAATTCCAGTATCGGAGTTGGGTTTAAACTTTTAAAGACAGGAGTAATTGATGTCTTTGCTTCTGCTGGCAATACAGGTGCAATGATGGTTGGGTCTTTATTTTCTATCAAAACGATAGAAGGTATTCAACGCCCTCCGATTGCTGGTTTTGCTCCTCAAATTGATGGTAGCCTTGCGGTGATTCTTGACATTGGTGCAAATGCCGATGTAAAGCCCGAAATGTTGGCACAATTTGGTATTCTAGGTTCAATCTACGCAAAAGCTACAATGGGTATTGAATCTCCAAGAGTTGCTTTAATGAACATTGGAGAAGAACCAGAAAAAGGTTCAGTCATCGTTCAGCAAGCTTACAAATTACTCCAAGAAGAAAGGAAAATCAATTTCGTTGGGAACATCGAAGGGAAAGATTTCTTCAAAGCAAAAGCAGATGTTATTGTAACAGATGGCTTTACAGGTAATATTCTCTTGAAAATGGGAGAATCTTTGTACGGAATCTTGTCTGAAAGAGGCGTTAAAGACGACTTCATAGATCAAACAAATTATGAAGCTGTAGGAGGCAGTCCGATTATTGGCGTAAATGGAAACGTTGTTATCGCCCATGGTTCTTCGTCGGCACTTGCTACCAAAAACATGGTTCATCTGTGCCATCGCATAGTTGAATCTAAGCTTACTGAAAAAATTAAAAAAGCGTTTGCTTAAAGTAATACAGAATGAGCGAATCAAAGGTTTTGAATAATCTATTTGCAAAAATCTAATTTCATGATTTGATTTTTCAAACATTTTGTCATTCGATCATTCCCCATATAACCATGACCAAAATCACTGCAGCAATTACCGGAGTACAAGGTTATGTACCCGAAGATATATTGACCAACGATGACCTTGCAAAATTTGTTGACACCACAGATGAATGGATAATGAGCCGAACGGGTATTAAAACCCGTCATATTCTACGTGGCGAAGGTAAAGGGACATCTGTTATGGCAATAGAAGCAGTTAAAGGTTTGTTAGCCAAAACGAATACTAAGCCAGAGGAAATTGATTTATTAATTTGTGCTACCATATCTCCAGACCATTTTTTCCCAGCGACTGCCAACATTATTTGTGAAGCGGTAGGTATTCCTCACGTTGGCTCTTATGACTTAGCTGCTGCTTGTTCAGGTTTTCTAAATGCACTTGTAACAGGAGCAATGTTTATTGAAGCTGGACGATACAAGAAAGTTGTTGTTGTTGGTGCTGATAAAATGTCTTCTATTGTTGATTATACAGACCGAACTACTTGTGTATTGTTCGGCGATGGTGCAGGCGCTGTGCTGTTAGAAGCCAATACTGAAGGATTAGGAATTCAAGATTTTATTTTGAAATCAGATGGTTCAGGGGCTAATCATTTAATACAGAAAGCTGGAGGAAGTGCTTACCCACCAACCCACGAAACAATTGACCAACGTCAACATTATATTCACCAAGAAGGACAGGCTGTTTTTAAATTTGCTGTAACTAGAATGGCAGATGTCTCAGCCGAAATTATGGAACGTAATAATTTGACTGGTGAAGATGTTGATTTTCTTGTACCTCATCAAGCCAATAAAAGAATTATAGATGCTACTGCAAACCGTATGGGTATTGGTCCAGACAAAGTAATGTTAACTATCCAGAAGTATGGCAATACCACTGCCGCAACGATTCCACTATGTTTATGGGAGTATGAATCACAGCTAAAAAAAGGGGACAACCTAATTTTAGCAGCATTTGGTGGTGGTTTTACTTGGGGAAGTATTTATCTAAAATGGGCTTATTAGGCTAATTAGACCAACATTGTAGCTCGTAAAATTTCTGATATTTATTTATTTTACTATTTATCAATAAAAGACTAATTTTGCGAATACTTTATTCTTAGTAAACAAAATTTATTTAAAAAATAATAGAGATTTTGATTGAATAATTTCGTTTTTACGACATTTACTTTTCAATATCAATAATAAAAATGGCAACTACTGCAGACATCAAAAACGGTTTAGTAATTAAATTCAATAATGATTTATTTTCAATTATTGAATTCTTGCACGTGAAACCAGGTAAAGGACCTGCTTTTGTAAGAACAAAATTAAAGTCATTGACTTCTGGAAAAGTTATTGATAATACTTTCAACTCAGGGGTAAATATTTTCCCTGTACGTGTTGAGCGTAGAGTATTTCAATATCTTTATGCTGAAGAATTTGGTTATACTTTTATGGATAACATCACTTTCGAGCAAATCACGCTTAATAAAGAAATGGTTGATGCTGCTGATTTAATGAAAGAAGGACAAGAAGTTGAAATCCTAATTAATGCTGAAACTGAATTGCCAATCTCTTGCGAGATGCCTCCATTTGTAGAATTAGTAGTAACTTATACTGAACCAGGTATTAAAGGTGATACAGCCAATTCTCCTAAAAAGCCAGCTACAGTAGAAACTGGTGCAACGATTATCGTACCATTATTCATTCAAACAGACGAAAAAATTAAAGTTGATACTCGTACTTATGAGTACGCTGAAAGAGTAAAGTAATCCCTATAACAGTCCAAACATGGAAAATAAAGAAATTCAGAAGCTCCTTGATTTTATTGCACAATCAACGCTTGATGAAGTAAACATCGAAACGTCGGAGTTAAAATTATCTGTGAAACGTTATGGTGCAGCACCAGTAATACAGCAAGTTGCGGCTCCACAAGTTGTGGCTGCGGCTCCTGCTCCAGTTGCAGCTCCTGCTGTGTCTTCGGCTGCTCCTGCGGCACCAGCTGCTCCAGCTGCCGCTCCTGTAGTTGCTGCTAATAGAGTAACTATCAAATCACCAATGATTGGAACGTTCTATCGTTCTGCTGGCCCTGATTCACCTTCTTTTGTTGAAATAGGAAAAGAAATCGCAAAAGGTAAAACCGTTTGTATCATTGAAGCGATGAAATTATTCAATGAAATTGAGTCTGAAATTTCAGGTAAAATTGTTGAAATATTGGTTGAAAATGCAACGCCAGTTGAATTTGACCAACCATTATTTGTTGTAGAACTGGCTTAATTTGAAAATTGAATAGGTTGAAAACATTGCTAAATGTTGATTTCAAGTTATAGATTCTCAAGTTTTCAAATGCTCAAATTGAATCATGTTTAAAAAAATATTAATTGCCAACCGAGGTGAGATTGCTCTTCGCATCATCAGGACTTGTAAGGAAATGGGCATCAAAACGGTGGCCGTTTACTCAACTGCCGATCGTGAAAGCCTTCATGTAAAATTTGCTGATGAAGCTGTTTGCATTGGTCCACCGCCAAGTCGTCAATCTTACTTAAATATTCCTGCCATCATTTCAGCTGCTGAAGTTACTGGTGCTGATGCGATTCATCCGGGATATGGTTTCTTATCTGAAAATGCTGAATTTTCAAGAATTTGTGCTGAATATGGTATCAAATTTATTGGAGCTACCGCCGATCAAATCAATTCGATGGGTGATAAAGCAACAGCTAAAGAAACAATGAAAAAATCAGGCGTTCCAGTAATTCCTGGTTCTGATGGTTTGATTGATACTGTTGAAGAAGCAAAAAAATTAGCGAAAGACATTAAATACCCTGTTATCATCAAAGCTACTGCTGGTGGTGGTGGACGTGGTATGAGAATCATTCGTCAAGAAGAAGAATTTGATAAGTTATGGACAGATGCTAAAACTGAATCAGCAGCAGCATTTGGAAACGATGGTCTTTACATGGAAAAATATGTTGAAGAACCTCGCCATATCGAAATTCAAATCGTTGGAGACCAATTCGGTACAGTGTGTCACTTATCTGAACGTGATTGTTCTATTCAACGCCGTCACCAAAAATTATGTGAAGAAACTCCTTCACCAGCACTTACTCCTGAGTTAAGAGCTAGAATGGGTGAAGCCGCTATCAAAGGTGCTGCAGCTATCGGTTACGAAGGAGCTGGTACAATTGAGTTTTTGGTTGACAAAAACGGAGATTTCTACTTTATGGAAATGAATACTCGTATCCAAGTAGAACATCCAATTACTGAAGAAGTTACGGATTTTGACTTAATCAAGGAACAAATCAAAGTTGCGGCAGGTGAAGCTATTTCGGGACAAAATTATTTCCCTAAATTATTCGCTTTAGAATGCCGTATCAATGCTGAAGATCCTAAAAATGGTTTCCGTCCATCTCCAGGAAAAATCACCAACTTGCACCTTCCGGGCGGTCGTGGAGTAAGAATTGATAGTCACGTGTATTCTGGCTATACTATTCCACCAAACTACGACTCGATGATTGCGAAAGTAATCGTATCTGGACAAACTCGTGAAGAAGTATTACTTCGTATGAAGCGTGCTTTGCAAGAATTTGTTATCGAAGGAATTAAAACGACTATTCCATTCCACATTAAATTGATGGATGACGAACGTTTTAAATCTGGTAACTTTACCACTGCCTTTATGGATGGTTTCGACTTGAGTAATTTGTAAAATTATTCATTATTGATAAAGAGAAAGATGGCTTCAATTGTACGCAATTGGAGTCATCTTTTTTTATGCACTTTATTTAACTATTAAATCACTCCATTTATCACAAAATAATTGCGTTTGTAAACACCAAATTGCATCTTTGAAACGTTTTAACGATAAAAACTCAAACCACCTAAACGTATGAATCGAAAACTGTTTACCTTATTATCTTTAATCCTCATTACTACTTCTGCTTTTACCTTTACGGAAGATGGCAACGACTTCATTGAAAAATTAGTCGCAAAATTTGAAAAATACCATCACGAAAATCCACAAGAAAAGGTCTATTTACATCTCGACAAGCCTTATTACATGGCTGGAGAAACGATTTGGTTCAAAGGGTATTTATTTGATGCTACTTATCATAGGATTGATTCAGTAAGTAGAGTACTTTATGTCGATTTGATTGACGAATCGAAAGGGAAAATAATTATCCAGCGTACTTTAAAATGCGATGGTTCAACTTTTGGGGACATTGCACTTCCTGATTCTTTAGAAGAAGGGAGTTATCAAATCAGAGCATATACCAGTTATATGCGAAATTTCTCCGAAGAATTCTTTTTTAGACAAGAAGTAAAAATTTGGCAAGGCACTACTCAAAATCGTCTTACAGAAAGTAATGCGAAAAAATTATCGGAAGTGGCAGATTTACAATTTTTTCCAGAAGGAGGAAACTTAGTCATGGGAATTTCTTCAAGAGTAGGTTTTAAAGCCGTTAACATTGCCGGAAAAGGCGTTGAAAGCGAAGGTTTTGTATTAAGCAGTTCTAAAGACACTGTCACTGCATTTAATTCTGAGCATTTGGGAATGGGGTATTTTAATTTTGTTCCTGAAAATTTAGATACTTATACTGCTTATATCAAACAAAAAGATGGTTCGTTAAAGCCTTTCCCTTTGCCAAAAGTATATGAGCAAGGCTATACAATGGCAATTGATAACCTTTCTAATAAAGAAAAAATCAAAGTTTTTATTTCAAATAGTTCCCCAATTCCAGCTGAAAAAGCGAAGGAAATAGTGATTGTTGCTCAACAAAAAGGACAAATTTTTTTTGTAGCAAAAGGTTCAGAAAAACTGAAATCATTCGGAATCACTATTCCTAAAGATAGAATTCCAGACGATGGAATTGTACAAATTACATTGTTCGATTCAAAAGGCGAACCTGTATGTGAACGCATCGCTTTTGTGAATAAAAACAAGCAGATAAATCTGAAAATCAGTTCAGATAAAGCAATCTATAAAAGTAGAGAAAAAGTAACGCTCAATATAGAAGCGACCGATAAAGAAGGGAAACCCGTTAAAGGAGATTTTTCGGTAGCTGTTACCGATGGCAATCAAGTAATTCCTAATGCTTTTCAAGAAAATTTATTGACTTACTTACTTTTGAGTTCAGATATTGCTGAGAAAAAATCTAATGAATATTATTCAAGTATCAGAGGTACAATTGAACAACCAGCTTATTATTTTGAGTCAAATAATGAAAATGCAACACGCCATTTAGATATTTTGATGTTAACACAAGGTTGGAGAAGATTCGTTTGGAAAGATATTATTGAAGATAGAAAACCGAATTTTCAACATATTTTAGAAACAGGGCTACATGTTACAGGAAAAGCTTTACGTCCGAATGGTAAGCCAGCCAATAATGTAAGCCTTACTTTAATGCTAAAAAGCGAAAAAGGTACGCCACAGATTCTGATGAGTAATGCTGATTCATTAGGAAATTATGGTTTTTATGGAATAGATTTTAACGATAGTACGGAAGTTTTTGTTCAAGGAATGAAAGAAAAGGGAAGCAAAAACCTGCAAGTATCTATTGATGCTCAGAAAAATGCACCTAAAGTACAAATCATTAAAACACCTTTTAATCCAATGGAATTTGATGCTAGAGAGTTAGCTGATTTCCTGAAAAAAGCAAAAGATGCTGTAGAACTTGAAAAGAAATTGAAACTCAATAAAGTTCAGATGCTGGATGAAGTAGTGGTAAAGGCTAAAAAAGAAACACAGGATTCTCGTAAAATTTATGGTAGAGCCAGTAATACGTTAAAAGTTGATGATAGATTATGTGCTGGGGCTACCAATGTTTTACAAATGTTGCAAGGTAGAGTACCCGGAGTACAAGTTTCATCTGATGGAAGCGGTGGATATAAAGTAGTAATCAGAGGAATAAGTTCAATTAGTTTAAGCAGTGACCCATTAGTTGTTTTAGACGGAATGCCTGCTTCTATAGATATTTTAACAGGCATTAATCCTTGTGATGTAGAGCAAATAGATGTATTGAAAGGAGCTGATGCTACTATTTTTGGCTCAAGAGCATCAAATGGCGTGATTTCAGTACTTACTAAAAGAGGCGGACCAAACTATGATTATTCAAAAGACCCAGCGATGGGTGTATCGATACAAAAACGTTTGGGTTACAATGTTCCAAGAGAGTTTTATGCACCCAAATACGATGTAGAGAAACCTGAACATGTTCGTCCTGATTTCCGTTCTACGCTTCATTGGGCACCTAATGTGCAAACGGATTCTACAGGAAAAGCAACAGTAACTTATTGGAATACAGATGCAAAAGCTAATATCAATATTGTAGCAGAAGGTACTGCATATAATGGAGGAATCGGAATTGCAAAACATACTTACCAAGTAAAGTAATATAAATTCACTTTTTAGATTGAAAAAGCTAGTCAACTTGTTTGTTGATTAGCTTTTTTTATGATTCTCCTTTTCTGAAAGTTAGTCTTTCCCTACCTTTGCAAAAATTATTGATTATGCTCAGAATTATTATCCTGACAATTGGCTTGGGTTTGATATTTTATTTTTCTCCTCAAATAGGACTTTCCCAATATCTCCATGAGTATAAATGGATTATTTTGGCTTTCTTTTTTGCGGTTTCTTACCTGAATCATTTCCTTGCACAATTAGGTTTTGCTAATAACCGTGAAAACTTTGTTCAGTTCTATTTAGGTGGTATTGTAACACGATTAATTCTCAGTCTGATTTTCGTAGGAGTAATTGCTTATATGGGTACAAAAGACATCTATATCTTTATTACCAATTTTTTTGTACTCTATTTATGTTACACAGGGTTTGAAATTTACGGATTGTATCGTAACTTGCGACACTTTTAGAGGAGTTCTCGATACTTTTATTTGTAAAGTGTTGATTATCACTCAAAACGATAAAGATTTTATTACAAGCATATTCAAAAAACAACCATATACTTCCAAGAAGCCGTGATGAAGAAAGTGTATTTTTCAAATATTTTAGCTTTTTTATTTTTGTTCTCTTCAGTAACTTTTGCTCAGCATGAGCACAGTGCTGATACAACAGCTACGCCTACTACTGAAACTAGCACAGAAGCCATAGAAGGCAAGCATGAAGAAACTCATGGCGAAGCAAAATTTGAGCCAGGCAAACTTATCCTTGAACACATCGGTGATGAACACGAATGGCACTTTGCTACGATTGGACATTCACATGTTTCAATTTCTTTACCTTGTATCGTTTATACTAAAGATGGATTAAAAGTATTCTCTTCAAGTAAGTTCAAAAACGAACACCATGAGGCAGTTTCTTATGAAGGATTGAAATTAGATCACCACCACATTGTTGCTGAAGATGGGTCTGCTGTTTATGACTTTTCAATCACTAAAAATGTAGCTTCATTATTATTAAGTGCAGTTCTTTTATTAACAATTTTCTTATCAGTAGCGAAAGGTTACAAAGAACGTGAAGGTAAAGCACCAAAAGGTTTACAATCTTTGTTAGAACCAATCATTATTTTTGTTCGTGATGAAATTGCAAAAAATAACATTGGCGAAAAACACTATAGACGTTTTACTCCGTACTTGTTGACATTGTTTTTCTTTATCTGGATTAATAACCTTTTAGGTTTATTACCGGGTGGAGCTAACTTAACAGGTAACATTGCAGTAACTTTAGTATTAGCAGTAATTGCTTTCTTTGTAACTAACCTTAACGGTAAAAGCACTTATTGGGGACATATTTTTGCTATGCCAGGTGTACCGAAATGGTTATTAATTTTATTAACACCCGTAGAAGTTATCGGTTTGTTCATGAAACCTTTCTCATTAATGGTTCGTCTTTTTGCTAACATCAGTGCAGGACACATCATTTTATTGAGCTTAATTTCATTAATTTTTATCTTTGAAAGTATCGCAATTAGCCCAATCATCGTTGGTTTCTCAATTTTCATGAACCTAATCGAATTATTGGTAGCTTTATTGCAAGCATATATCTTTACCATGTTGACATCAACTTATATTGGTTCAGCCGTTGAAGAGCATCATCATTAATATTCAAACGTTTTTCAAATTAATTTAACAAATAAACAATTACAATTATGTCACTTTTGTCAATCTTAGGAGAAGTTTCTTTAGGTTTAGGTCTTGCTGGTTTAGGTGCTGGTGTTGCAGCTATCGGTGCTGGTTTAGGTATTGGTCGTATCGGTGGTTCTGCAATGGAAGCTATCGCTCGTCAACCTGAAGCTTCTGGAAAAATCCAAGGTGCTATGTTGATCGTTGCAGCATTCGTTGAAGCCGTAGCTCTTTTTGCAGCGGTAATCTGTTTGTTGGTAACGTTGAAGTAATTCAAAACCAACTGATTCGCTTTTATCTCCGAAAAAGCTAGTTTCTCGGTAATCAAAACTGAACCAAAGCAAAATTTGAAAATCAGCAAAGTAAGCATTAGGCTTTTGCTGATTTTCATCTCAAAAACTCAAATGTAGCTAAATCTTTTACAACAGTATTTAAGCCTACATTTTCAGAAAGCATTCATAGAAATTTTCACATACAAAATCACAGACAACGATGGATTTAATTACCCCTGGTCTTGGTCTAATAGTTTGGCAATTAGTAATTTTTGGTCTTTTGTTTTTCTTGTTATCAAAATTTGCTTGGAAACCAATCATGGCATCTTTACAAGAAAGAGAACAATCAATTGAAGATGCTCTTTCTTTAGCAGCAAAAACTCGCCAAGAAATGGCTGAATTGAAAGCTGGTAACGAGAAATTAATCGCTGAAGCACGTGCTGAACGTGACAGAGTGTTAAAAGAAGCAAAAGAAGCTAGCGAAGCAATGATTACTCAGGCAAAGGCAGAAGCACAAAAAGCTGGTGCTGAAGAAATTGAAAAAGCTCGTGCAGCATTCAACCAAGAAAAAGTAGCTGCTGTTGCTTCGTTAAGAAAAGAAGCTGCTTCTTTATCTTTAGAAATTGCAGAGAAAGTATTACGTAACCAATTAGCTGACCGTGCTGCGCAAGAAGCCTTAGTAACGAGCTTATTGGCTGATGCTAAATTAAACTAATATCATTATTGATATTAAGATTTGAATAAAGAATGACGATACTTTGGTATCTAAATTCAACCTCAAAAATCCAAAATCGAAATGTCCCAGCAAACCGTTGCGTTCAGATATGCCAAATCTTTACTTGGTTTGGCAATAGAAAAAGGCGTTGAAGCTCAGGTATATGAAGATATGAAACTCTTCAACCAAGTTTGCGACGAAAATCATCAGTTTTTTTTACTGCTGAAAAACCCTATCGTTTCTCATTACCATAAATTGACGATTCTTAGAAATATCTTCAAAGGTAAAGTAGATGATTCAACAATGGCTATTTTTGAAATCATTACTCAAAAAAACCGTGAAGCTGTATTGCCACTTATTGCTGAAGACTATTTAGTGCAATACGAATTGCATAAAGGTATTCAAAAAGCTTATGTTACCACAGCTACTCCTTTGACAGCGTCTCAAAAAGCTGAATTTCAGCAAATTGTTGCAGGAAATACAGGAAAAACTGTAGAAGTAATTGAGAAAATTGATGCTGATTTAATCGGTGGATATATCCTCCAAGTTAACGACCGTCAGATTGATACTTCTGTAAAAGCAAGACTTAATGAATTGAAAATGAAATTTAATAACTAAGTTTCATTGAAAATCATCTAATAAAACCCGTTAGAATCAATCATTCTTACGGGTTTTTGTGTTTAAGTTCAGTTAGTTCTAAGGATATATCGGATAAATTTTAAATCATTATGATATGAATATTTTAGACGAACTCAATCAAGTATCTATTCTTCAAGTGGCAGAAGATTTGGGATTGGATGTAAAACGGCAACGAATGATTTGTCCATTTCATGAAGATGATACGCCTTCGCTTGTACTTTACCCACATAGCAATAGCTTCTATTGTTTTGGCTGTGCTAAAACAGGTAATAGCATCAGTTTATATTCAGAAGTAAAAAAAATGGATATAAAATCTACTATTCAAGAAATGGCAGTAGAATATATTCCAGGTTTTCAACAAGCTAAAAAGTTTGCTAAGAAAAAACTACCAACAAGTAATTTATTTGAAGTTGCTGCCATCAGACGAGTACAAGAGAAAGAAAAACCTACAGAAGAAATTCACTCGCAGATTTATGAAGCCTTTCGTAATTTTTGTTTGCAACAGCAATCCAACGAATTATCACAATCTGCACTTGCTTATTTAAAACAACGTGGTTTTACAGATAAAACCATTAAAGCCTTTAATCTGTTCGTCATTAAAGATTATACAGAAGTAACATGGTATTTAAAACAGCATTTTTCTACTTTAGATTTACAGGAATCGGGCTTATATAATCAGCGCAATAACCTTATTTTTTACGCTCATTCGTTGATTATTCCGTATTATCGAGAAGGGAGAATTGTTTATTTACAAGGACGTGTCATTGGAAAACCCAGCGAAGGTACAAATCGTTATTGTTTTTTGAGCAATCAGCCGCTAACGCTTTTTAATGCTGATGCTTTGAAGAAAACCAAAACAGACGAAACCGTTTATGTAACAGAAGGAGCTTTTGATTGTATGCGTTTAGTACAAGAAGGTAAAACAGCCGTAAGTTTAGGGACAGCGAATATTTTTAAGAAAGAATGGGCAAAGCTTTTCAAAAGAGTGAATGTAGTTTTTTATTTAGATAACGATAAGGCTGGACACAAAGCAGCCGAAGAATTAGAGAAAATATTTACTCATTTCAATATCTCAAGCACACGGAAAAATCTTCCAGATAACTACAAAGACGTTAATGATTATTATACAGGGAAATTAGGAAGTAACGAACAGTTGGGAATGTTTTGAGAAGCTCTTTTCTTCATTTTTTACTCCGCAATAAAAGATAGAATCTATTGAAATAAATAAATTTTGTATTCGGTAAATCAGGATAAAAAACTCGAAATAATAAGAGAGATTTGGATGTGTTTTTAGTGACAAAGTCCTTAAATAGCTGAAATTTAAGGCTTTTTTGCGTTGAACTTTACAGCTAAAAATTTCTCTAATCCAGTCGGAATTACTAAATTCGGAAACTCAATGAAATTATTAGGTTAGCCATTGACTAGTGCTTGCCAAAATTTAACTTATTTATGGAAGAGACATCGCAAAGCAGTGGTTTTTGGAAGGTATTAACTGTTTTTTTAGCTATTATAGTCGCAATTCTTGCCTATTTGTTGTTTGATGCCAACAGTTTTAAGAAATCTCAAGAAGATGTAATTCGTCAAAAAGTTCAAGCTTTATCCTCAACAAGTATTCGTTTAGATTCAATCGGAATACAATTAGACGCTAAAATTGCTCAAATAAAGTCGTTAGGAGGGAAAGTTGAGGATTTGGAAGCTACCAAAAAGCAATTAGAAAACGATAGAATGCTTTTGAGAAGAGCCAATACATTTTCGCTGGCTCAGTATGAGGAAAGAATTAAAGAATATGTAAGTATTTTAGTTAAAAAAGATACAGAGATTGCAAAGTATAAAAAAGAGAATACTAAATTACTTGAAAAGAACAAAAGTCTTGTTTCGGAAAATGTGTCGTTAAGTAGTGAAAATATTCTACTTAAAATGGTAAAACAAGGGTTGAGTGATTCTCTTGAAGTTTATGCAAAAAGAAATCAAGCACTCACAGCAACAGTAAATTTAGCATCCTCTTTGCAAGCACAAGCAGTAAAAGTAAATGCCATTTCAAAGAGAAATAAAGAACGAAGTAACGGAGTTTATAAGGTATCAAAAATTGAGAAGATTAAAATTGTTTTTCAATTACAACCGAATCTGATTGCTAAACAAAATGTAAAATCGGTTTTTGTAAGAGTACTAGACCCAGACGGAGCTGTAATGTTCGATACAAATGCAGGCTCTGGAAATTTTGAGTTAGCTGGAAAGGAAACTACTTACACCGTTAAAAAAGATATTCTGTATCAAAATAATGGACAAGCTGTTGAAATGATTTATGCAAGAGGCGGAGCGACGAAATACAGAATTGGTCATTATACAGTAGAAATATTTTGCGAAGGATATAAAATTGGTTCGGGAAGTTTCGATGTTAAATAATCAGATAAAAACTTAATAAAAAACATTGCCCTTTCTACTTGAAAGGGCTTTTTTATGGAAAAATCACTCAAAACTTACGATTTTAAAACTAATGAAACCATAGCCTCTATTGGTGCTTCTGGCGGAGTTTGGGAAATTTACTTTGCTTCACAAGTTGATGGATTGACTTTTTATCTGCAAGATATTGATGAGGAATTATGTAATGAAGAAGAAATTAATGAAGGTGTTTTGTTCTATGAGAAATTCTTAGGAAAGTCAATTCAAGGGAAATTTATTCCCGTTATTGGTTCAGAAAAAAGCACAAATCTACCTGAAAATACCTTTGATAAAGTGTTGATTATTAATAGTTTTCATGAGTTTTTATTTCACAATGAAATCTTAAATGATTGTAAATTAATACTGAAAAAAGGAGGGGTGCTTTTTATCGAAGAACAATTAGCCAAATATCAAGGCGAAATTCATGAAGGATGTTTAAAGCAACTTTATTTAGAAAATGAATTGATAGCATTTGTTGAAAACTGTGGTTTTGTTCTTCTACGAATTGTCGATAAGGGAAATGAAGTAAAGATTTTTTGTTTTATCTAAATGCTAAACTATTAATTTGAAGAACTATTTACCTGAGTATCTTGTGGATAAAACTAAAAAAACTAAATTTACGTTAAATGGTATAAAAAAATCATAAAACTATGTATTCAGCATTAGTAATAGCAAGCAAATTTGTGAATAGGGCTATTGATAATGGCAAACCTGTAACGCAAATGAAGTTACAGAAAATGCTTTATATAGCACATGGTTTACATTTAGTGTATTCTGGTAAGCCATTAATCAATGAAAATATTGAAGCTTGGAAATACGGACCAGTTATTCCTCAAGTTTATAATTATTATAAAAACTGGGGAAATCAACCGATTGTAGAACCAACCTTAATTGGAGCTTTATCTAATCAAGCAATTGTTTTAAAATTAGATGTCCTTTGTGATTCAGCCGAACAAGCGATTGATTTAACATGGAATATTACTAAAGATGTAGATGCGGTACAATTATCAAATTGGACACATATTGAAAATTCACCTTGGTTTAAAGTATTTAAAAACGAAGGCTTAGAAAATTTTAGCAATGCCAAAATTGAGAATGACCTAATTGCAGATTATTTTAAAGAAACCTTTGATATAAAAGTTGATGCACATGACGCCTTTGCAACAGCTTGAAGAAAAAGCAAAACTAGCTTTTGGACGAGTTGAAACTAAACCTGATCAATACACTTTATCTAATTTAGATGATTTAGCGAAAGCCACACAAATTCAAGGAAAACAGCAGGATATTTCTGAGAGAAAGAAGTTTGCTAAGTGGATATTTTTTATGGTAGTAGGTTGGCTAATCTCAATTGTTGCTATTATTGTTTTTGTTGGATTGAAGCTTTTAGTGCTATCGGATTCCATCATTTTAGGATTAATTGGTTCGACTACCATCAATGTTACAGCATTTTTCTTAGCAGTTACCAAATATCTTTTCCCAAGTAAATCAGAAGATTGATTAAAAATATCATAAAAAAAGGCGATTCCGTTTAACAGAATCGCCTTTTTACGTTTAATCTAATGTTTACTTCTTACTCAAAGAGCTAATCCAAGTGGCAATTTTCTTCACATCACCTTTTGGTAAATGTGCCATCGGTGGCATTGGAGTAGCGAACTCTGGCCAGTTAGAAGGCTTTGGTTCATAAATCAAGGCTTCAATTTGAGCTACTGTATATTTGCGTTTTGAAATCTCTTGATACGAAGGTCCAACTGCACGTTCGTTTACTTTGTGGCAGGCCAAACAAGTACTTTTGCTTAATAATTTCATCGCCTCAGCATCTGAAATTACACTTGATGTCATTTTAGCTTTTGCTTTTTCACCAGCTGCTGTTGGCATCGCTTCTTTCATTTGATTATCTGGCGTATTTACTTTTGCACCAGCATCAATGCGTTCACGTTGAGCACGAGTTTTGGGTGTTACTAAAGTGATATTTGCTTTAGCACCTTGTGGAATACTATTTAAAGTATAATATGCCGAACCGTGCAATACATTCAAACGAGAATTTGCCGAAAGTACGCCTTCTGGTTTAATGTCATGAATATACCCTTCACGTAAATTATCAACTACAATACGTACTTTCAAACCATCTTCGCTTGCTTTTGCACCTCTTACTGCATTGTCTTTTCTATCTACAATTGGGCTACCATATACTGGATGATACTTGTATGTATAGCTAGAAACGTCATAATTGTTTACATCTTCAGCCGTCTTTTTATCAACTGGTAATGTAAATTCAATTTCAAAGCCATCTGGCATGGCTCTAACTGCTTTCATTTCGAAAGGCATTTTTCCAGAGAATACTAATCTTTCTAAACCGAAAGCTTCTTTCCCTGTAGAACCCCAACCACGATTTGTTCCGCCTACAAACATTGCTTTGTCTGTTCCCCAAGCCATTCTTAATACGCCTGAACGGAAGCCGCTTCTAAAATCGAAAGAAGCACCTTGGAATTTACCATTTACTTTTTCTAAGAATACTCTGGCAATTTTAGACATCCCTTCGTCACCAACGAAAATTTGACCTGCAAAAGGGCCAAAACCACCTTGTGTTTCATCTTGAATGATTTCTGAAGTAGAAACGCCCAATACTCCGTGAGGCAACCATACTGCGGGCGATTTAATGCCCATGTTTGGATACGTAGTTTTGCCCATTTCGTAAATCGTAGTCATTGGCTCATTTTTTACGTATTCTGGTTTTACTCTTGGATTATCTCTTGGATCAACCTTTGAATAAATCATGTCCGCACGCATTTTCACAGGAGAATCTGGACGGTCTGCCCAAGCTAATGAAGCTGGATGACCCATGAAATCACCTTTTTCTACTTGTGAAATAAAACCAGAACCCATCCAGTCACCTTGGTTATCTCCGTAGAAGAATTCTCCGTCAATCATACCGATTCCGCAAGGAGAACGCATACCCGCAGCAAATGGAGTCATTTTACCATCCTCAGTAATTTTCATTGTCCAACCTCTCCAAGGCACAAATGATTTTCCAGCCCACCAGTCAGAATTTCCAAAACCTACGTTTCCAGTTACATAAAATGAACCATCTGGACCGATTTTAGGGCCAAAAGAGTACTCATGATAATGTCCAGAAATTGGCCAAGAATAAACTGTTTCGTAGCGATCAGCTTTGCCGTCGCCATTTTTATCAACCAATTTGGTTAATTCACCTCTTTGCGCACAATACAGATTACCGTTTTTGTAAGCAAGTCCTAAAATTTCGTGCAGACCGCTCGCAAATTTGCGAAATACTGGCGAACTAGAATTTGGGTTTTCGATGATATAAACATCTCCACGACGAGTAGAGGCTGCTAAATCACCATTGGGTAAAGTAACCAAACCACCAACTTCTAACACGATTCCTTCTGGAATTGGAAGTTTAGCAATTTTATAATAATCGTTTTCAGTAGGAGCATCCTGTGCAAAAGCTCCAGTAGTCATTGCCAATGCCAAACCGATTTTGGTAATTGAATGGCTAAATGACTGGCTTATATTTTTGATATTCATTTGATTTTTCAGATTTAAAACCTCATAATTTTGAGGGATTTTTACCACATTACAGAATATTGTACTTTGTCTTTTACTGGAACAAGTAAGATGGTATTGTCTCCAGATTTTTCAATCGTAGCAGCACTTGATACTTTGATAAAATAGCTTTTTCCGTCTATTTCATACAAATCGTCAGTCAATTTTGTGATGCTTTTTCCAACTGCCAAACGACAAAGTAAAGCTGAATTTGCTTCTGGATTTTTAAGCGTTAAAGTACGAGAAAGGTATTTTCCGTCGATAACTCTCACTTGGTCTTCAACTTCTGTACCATAAATCTGATAACGGAAAGTTGGTAAATTATCAGCATCAACATCATAACCTAAAGTACGGAAGTTGGCATTGCTTGCCACTGCATCAGTCAATGAAGTTTTAGTTTCTCCTGAAACAATCAAAGGAACATCACCAAGATTCAAGATTGGACCTCTTGGACGAGAAGAACCATCACCACGATCATCCCACATTGGTGAAGTATTCAAGAATTCTCCTTTCCAGATTTGTGCGATTGAACCATTATCTAAATCATAAGTATAATGTAATTTGGCAGGATTACCCACATTGATAGCATGAACGATACGTTTTTGCTTTTTACCATCTTTGTAAATATCCGAGAACGAACGAAGTAAAGTAGATTCTGGAGCATCCAATAAAATTGGGTCTGAAGGAGTACCTGCTAATACTGAACCTAAAGAATGGAAAGGAACGGCTCTGAAGTTAGGGCCTTGAACTTCCATACCAAGAATTGGCGAAATCCAACCATCAGTTTTATAAATCGTAATTTCAACGGGAACATTTCCTGCTGGTAAATCCATTGATGCGGTACGTTTGTCACGTGAAGTTGTCCACTCGTCTGCAAGTAATTCTTTCCCGTTTACGTTTACATAATATTTACCACCTGCTTGGAAAGTAAAAGTATGTTTACCTGCTTCAGGTACTTTTAAAGTAGCATTGAAGATTTGAGCGAAATCGTTGGTTTTAGTGCCAACTTCCCAAGTAAGTTTATCTAATTTACCTGTAGCATCAGGTTTTTTGCTCAAGAAATCTTTAGGCTCTCTGAAATTACCATAAAACACTTTGTAAGAAATGTCTGAAAGTTCAGCAGGTTTTCCACCTAAATTTGAAAGCTTAAAATTGCGAAAAGCCACTGCACCGTGGTCGCCCTGAATCATGAATGGACCTGTTGGTGCTTCTGTTTCAGAAATTGGACCGCCCGTTGGACCCGTCAACTCAACATTTTCTTGAATGGTATAGCCATTCAATTTAATAGAAAGTACTTTAGCATTAGCGATTTTTTTGCCAGAAGCATCAAAACGTGGTGCTTGGAATGAAATATCCATGTGTTGCCAAAGACCAGGAGCAAGGCAAGCATTTAATCTTGGAGCATGTCCTTCAAAAAGAATTTCTTTTCCATTTTCATAACGACGACGTTTGTAAATACCGCCACAGTCGCCCGTTGCAGGATTTTTTACACCCCAGCTATCTAATAGCTGAACTTCGTATCTTCCCATCAAGTAAAAACCTGAATTAGAATGCACCGCCATCATAAAATCGAAAGATACATCTACGTCTGCAAATTCTGCAACTGACTGTAAATTAGCACGATTTTGAGGATTTGGTAAATTGGCAAGGACACCCTTTCCTGTTGCCAAAGTCATTGTTTCAGGTTTAGTGATGTCTGCTGTTACGTCACCAGCGATTTGCCAGTTTGTTTTGTCAGATGTTTTCCAAAAAGACATATCGTCTAAGGAAACACTTTGCTGGGCATTTGCAAGCATTGGTAAACATAATGCAGAAACAAGCCAAGCTTTCTTCATAATTTGTAAATTGGACATTTTTATTTGGATAATAATTTTTAAAAACGAGCTTAAATATAGCACTCAAAAACTATACTATTATCCTTTATTGAAGAGATTTTCCATATACTTGTACTCATTGTAGCTCATTTGTGTACCTTTGTTTTAACGATATTAATTGAATTTTTCATGGAAAATAAACCATTTATAGCCCCAAATGCTTCGGTAATGGGACAAGTAAGCTTTGGCAAAGATGTGTCTGTTTGGTACGGAGCTGTCATTAGAGCTGATGTAGAGAAAATTAGCATTGGCGACCGTAGTAATATCCAAGATACTGCTGTTTTGCATGCTGACCCTAATGACCCAACGATTATTGGAAACGATGTAACAGTAGGGCATGGGGCAATTGTTCACGGTGCTACAATCGGAGATTCTTCGCTGATTGGTATGCGTGCAACTGTTTTGAATAAAGCCACAATTGGGAAGTATTGTATTATTGGTGCAAACGCTTTAGTGCCAGAAGGAATGCAAATTCCAGATTATTCTTTGGTGGTGGGCATTCCTGCCAAAATCATCCGACAAATTTCACCAGAACAAGCTGAAAAACTTACCTTGAGTGCCTTGCATTATGTAGCGATGGCAAAGAAGCATCAGGCTGGAGAGTTTCCTTTGATTTAGCATTATCAGAAAATCCTCTCTTATTCATTAGGGCTGGACTTAAGTCCAGCCCTAATGAATAAGATAAGTTGGAATATCTCATCGATGACCTGAAACATCTCTCGTGAATCACAAAATAAGTCTTCGAAGACCTCAAACATCTCTCAGGAATCACAAAATATGTCTTCGATGACATAAAATATCTCTCGTGAATCACAAAATAAGTCTTCGAAGACCTCAAACATCTCTCAGGAATCACAAAATAAGTCTTCGATGACACAAAACATCTCTCAGGAATCACAAAATATGTCTTCGATGACATAAAACATCTCTCGGGAATCACAAAATATCTTATCCATCAAATATAAAAAATGGCTAATGATTTTTATGTCATTAGCCATTTTAGCCTCATTAAAGAGCGTCTATATTTTACTTCTTAAATATCCTACCAAAATTTCAAGTCCTTTTTCGAAGTGAATATTGTTTGGAATCACAATGTCCGATGTTTTACGATAAGGTTTTACATATTTTTTGAAAGCAGGTTCAACATGATTATCCCAACGATACATTACTTCTTCTTTTTCGCCATAACCTCTTTCTTGCGCATCTCTTTTGATACGTCTGTCGAGTCTGATTTTACTTTTAGCATCCACAAAGATTTTCAAATCTAATAAATCAGCAATTTCTTTAAAGTAAAAAACGAATAATCCTTCTACAACAATGATAGGCTTAGGTTGAAATGTTATTATTTCAGGAACAATATCGGGATTATTGAAAGTATATTCTTTTCGTTGGAAAGCTTCACCAGAACGAATCGTTTCAACATCCAGAGCATACTGGTGTAAGTCTAGCGATTCGGGTTCATCGAAATTAATATAACCATGTTTATCGATAACTTGCTCGTGTCGGTTTTTGTAATAATTATCTTGTGAAATCAAACAAATCTCATCTTTTGAAAAAGAATGAAGTAATTGATTGAGAAATAATGTTTTGCCCGAAGCACTGCCTCCGGTGATGCCTACGATAAATGGTCGTTGGTCTGGTCTCATAAAATGATTAAAGTCGTTGAAAAATTTTCACAAAGGTCGGAAAAGATTGTTACAACTTGTATTTTAATGCAGACTCTTTTCTTGTTTCATCTCAGAAAGGCGGCTTTTTCCCTGTAATTGTTTTGCCGTCGAGAATCGCCCAAAGTTGATTTTTATAAGTATCGCCCAGTGGAATATTCAGGTCTTTGTCTAAATAAATCTGATTTCCTTCTATAAACTCTATCTTACTTAAAGAAATTATATAAGAACGATGTACTCTGGCGAAAGCCTCTGAAGGCAAAGATTCTTCTAAATCTTTTACATTCAAGAGTGTTACAAACTTTCCTTTTTCGGTATGAATCGTTACATAATTTCCCAAACCTTCAATAAATAGTATTTCAGATAGATTAATTCTTTGGATACGATTATCGGTTTTTACGAAGATAAAATTATCGGTGTTCACTTGATTCCCAGTATTACTTTCTTGAATAGTATTACTGGCAGAGTGTGGAATTTGTACTTTTTGTAAGGCTTGTAAAAAGCGCTCAAAGGCAATAGGTTTGATTAAATAATCAATGGCATTATTATCAAAGCCCTCAATGGCGTATTGCTTGTAAGCCGTTGTAAGAATAAACTTGCATCTGCCTTTTACAAGCTTTATAAAACTAATACCCGAAAGTTCTGGCATTTGAATATCAATAAAAACTAAATCAATCTTCTGAGTATTTACAATATCCAGTGCTTCTAGTGGGTCAATACTGGTTGCCACAAGATTTAATGAGGGAATGCTTTTGATATAACTTCTTAGAATATCAATCGCAGCTTGCTCGTCGTCAATGATTAAACAATTTATACTCATAGTGGTATTTCGGGTGTAAAAATTCAAGCTTTCTTTTTAAAGGATGAATTCTGTTTTTTATTTATTGCAAAAGGTTTCTGATGCTGATTTATTGGATAATATTTTCAGTAAACCATTTAAATAGCAGTTTGTGAATACTATTTTATAAATATTTTAAAGCAATTTCTGAACGTTCATTTTACAAAATTACAGATTGTATGTTAGATTATAATGTTTGAAATGGACAAGTAAACACTGCGAAATGCCGATAAATGTGTTTACCCTTGAAAAGCTCTAGTTCGTCATTTTTTATAAGGGTTTGGTGTAAATAATTTTTGTTAACAATTCTTTAAGGCAAATTTTGAGGACTAAAGTTTTATACATTAAAGTCATTCTCAGTAAATAGAGCGCCTATTATTTTCAACCAGTTTTCATCTAATTAAGATAATAGAAGGCTCGTCGAAAAGATGTGGCCTTTTTTTATTTTCGACTATCTTGAGAAAACCGTTATACTTTCAAAGAAAGGCTTACTTCATAAAAGCCAGCTTCGTCGGTAATCTTTAAACAATGTGAGCCAGCATAACCTAATAAAAGACGTTTTTTAGTATTTTCTAGTCCAATCTTTCCAGAAATTTCCCTTGGTCCTTCTCGTTTATAATTATGAGTCATAAATCGTAATTCATTTTCTTGAACTTCAACCACAATTCTGAGTGGTCTTTCACAATTGTTCAATTCTCCATGTTTAAAGGCATTTTCTACGAAAGTAATCAGAATTAAAGGCATGATTCGTTTCTCAGATAAATCACCGAAAACACTCAGGATAATTTGTAAACGGTTATCAAAACGTAATTGTTGAATTTCTATATAGTTTTGAATATGTTTTAATTCAGAAGATAAAGGTACTTTTTCTACCTGATAATTATCATGTAAAGCATAACTCATGATGTCTGAAAGTAACGTAATCGCCCTTGATAAATTGGTAGAATATACCTTTGCTTGAACATTGAAAAAATGTAAGGTTTTAAATAAAAAGTCTGGATTAATTTGATTTTTAATACTTGAAAGTTCAGACCTTACAATTACTTTTTCAAGCTCATTTGTTTGCCTTGCTATTTCCTGTTTCCTTTTTTCTTGATTCACAATCTTTTCAGCATACCAATACACAAACGCCGTCGGAATCATCATCATTAAATACCAAAATCTTAGCATTACATTGGTACTCCAAAAAGGAGTAGTATTAATGTTCTCTTCTGTTTTAGGCATCAAGGTTCTGTCAATCAGAACGCCCAGATTTGCTATCAGAAAAATAACTAAAATCGTTACCAGACTCAGCATGATAGGCTTTTTTCTGTCAAGGAGCAAAGGGAAAATTACCTTTAGGGATAAATAGAATACCAACATTTTCAAGAGAATGTTATAGAAAATAATACCTAAGCTAGTAACGTTGATTTTGGTGTCGAAATTTGAATAATGTATAAAAGCATGAAATGAAAAATCCAATATCCAATAATAATAGTGGTATCTAATGTTGATAGAATTCATAAGCTTAATTTCAAGAAGATTTTTTGATTGCAATCAGTATGTTCAAATTTGATAAAATGATTATTAAAGTATCCGATGTACAATCGCCTACGGACATCCATCAAATCATCAAAAATGTATTTTTCACTGATCCCTATCTTCCTTTTGTAAGTAATCGTTAGAAATAAATTGTTGGCCTGTGTTTCAATCCAAATGCTTACGGGGCATTGAATATCATTTAAAACACCATTTTTAAAAGTATTTTCAATGAGTGGGCTTATCGTTAATGGATGAATACGTCTGTAATGAATATTTCCAATGATTTCCAGCTCAACATTGAGTTTCCCATCAAACTGAATTTGCTGGATTGCTACATAGTTTTTAATGTATTGTATTTCTTTTATCAAAGATACTTTGCCTTCATTATTGTTTTCTTTAACAGTATAGCGCATCATTTCAGCCAGTAACATCACAGAATCGGATAGTTTTTTTGACATTGGCAATGCTTGGGCATACAGGAAGTTCAAAGAATTATATAAAAAATGTGGATTAATCTGATTTTTGAGAGAGGATAACTCTGCTTCTAAAATTGATTTTTCTAACATGTTTTTTTGTAATTCGGCTTTACTTTGCTCTCTTACATTTTGGATAAAATTGGTAGCAAACCAATATGCCAAAGCAAAATGTATTGATAGATATAAGTTGTTTAAACCAACTGTACAGGATCTATAAAAATTGAACTTTTCGTGAATAATGGCCCTGTAAAAATAAATAACAAAGGCATTACCAACTGAACAAATCACTGCCAAAGTAATTAATGAAAAGAATAATAATTGGTATTTTTTGGTGGGTAATGTTTCTGGGAAAATTCGATACAAGAGTAGGTAGAAACATGCGATAATTTCTAATACAGAAATAATCACATTTTGAAAAATGTGATGGATTTGAGTAAACTTTTCAGGAGTAGTAATGAATCCAGATAAAAAAAAGTACAAAGTATAGGCTATCCAAAAAAATATATGGTTACTCATTTTTCTCATTTCTTACTTATCCTTTCCTTTTCAAATTTACCAAGTAAGGCATGTTGATAGACAGGTTTTGAGCTGAAACGCTTGATTGTTAGTTTAAATCATCACTTTATAAGGCTTAAACTGCTATTTCGATACATTTGTTATTTATTTGTCTATGGATAAATACAATTAAAATGTATGGTTATGTTTAACAAATGACAATTATAATACATAGGTTCGAAAGTGAATGGACTTAAACAATCAGCAATAAAATATCTTAAAATTACCTTTTTTAAATTCTCGACTTCCAAATCGAAACTTCTAAGCTATCTTTGTCGTTCAATTTTATTAGAAGTGTTTTGTATGATTAATAAAGGTTTTTTCAAATAAAAATTATTAGAATTTTTGAAAAAGCGTAACCTTTAAAACATAAAAATGGGCGATTTAAAAATAAAAAAAGAAGACATCATCAGAGCCTTGTCAACAGTACAAGAACCAGATTTGAAGAAAGATTTGGTGACGCTCAATATGATTAAAGACATTGAATTAGGTGTTGGTGAAGTTCGTTTCACAGTTGTACTTACTACGCCAGCTTGTCCATTAAAAGAAAGAATTCGTAAAGAATGTGAAGAAGCAATTCATACGCATGTTGACGAAAACCTAAGTGTTGTAATTGACATGACGGCAGATGTTACTTCATCAAGAGTAGGAACTGCACTTTTACCAAATGTAAAAAATATTATTGCAATTGCTTCAGGAAAAGGTGGCGTTGGAAAATCTACAGTAACCGCTAATTTAGCGATGGCTCTCAAGCTTTCAGGTGCTAAAGTTGGTATTATTGATGCTGATATTTCTGGGCCTTCTATTCCAGTAATGTTTGGTGCAGAGGAGATGCAACCATTGGTTAGCCAAATTGATGGCAAAAACATGATTCAGCCAATCATGCAATATGGTATCAAAATGATTTCAATGGGTTTTCTTGCTCCACAAGACAATCCAGTACCTTGGAGAGGTCCGATGGCGACTCAAGCTTTACGTCAGTTTTTTAGTGATACTCATTGGGGAGAATTAGATTATTTATTGATTGACCTTCCTCCGGGTACTTCTGATATTCACCTTTCTTTGGTGCAATTAGTACCAGTTACTGGTGCTGTAATTGTAACGACTCCACAAAAAGTAGCTTTGGCAGACGCTACCAAAGGATTAATGTTTTTCCGTCAGCCACAAATCAATGTACCTGTTTTAGGAGTTATAGAAAACATGGCATATTTCACGCCAGAAGAATTGCCAGAGAATAAGTATTATATTTTCGGAAAAGATGGCGGAAAGAATTTAGCAATTAAATACGAAACAGATTTATTAGGAGAAATACCTTTAGTACAAAGTATCAGAGAAGCTGGTGATGAAGGGAAACCAGCCGTAATGAGTGATAGTATTATTGCTTCCGCTTTCAAGCAATCAGCTGAATTATTGGCTCAACAAGTTGCTATTAGAAATGCAACAAAAGAAAAGACCAAGCCAGTACAAGTAAAAGTGTAGTTTTTTCTAGTATATTTGAGAGAAATATTACCATTAAAACGCAATAGAGAGTCTTTTATCTGCGTGATACATTTTATGGAAACAACCGTTGAATATCCTTTACAGGAAAAAATAGAAAAAGCCTTAGATAAAATTCGTCCCTACTTAGTAGCCGACGGAGGAAATGTAAGAGTACTTGAGATTGTAGATGGTAACATCCTTCGCCTTGAATTGGTTGGTGCTTGTAGTGCATGTTCGATGTCTGCAATGACTTTCCGTGGAGGAATTGAAGAAACCATTCTTCGAGAAGTACCAGAAATTATTAAGGTAGAAGCCGTAAATATGTAATTCTGCATGAATTAGTCATAAATCAAAAACCCTTGTAGCGTAATTCTACAAGGGTTTTTTCTTAACTTTGCTTTTAAAGATGCTATCAGTACTCAGTCATCGGTTATCAGTTTTTAGATTTTGTTAATCGTCGATTTTTTTGATAGAAACTAATCGTTACTCTTTTTATTTCATCCATTCAACATCGAAAATCAATCCCTTTTTATGAAAATAGGCATCTTCTTTGGCGGACCTGCTCGTGAGCGTGAAATCAGTTTTGCTGGAGGTAAAACCGCAATGGAAAATATTGATAAAACTCTTTTTGAACCGATTCCAGTTTTTGTGGATGGTCTTGGGAATTTTATTGTTTTAAAACCTGAATTAGTATATTCTGCTTCGATTCGTGATTTTTATCCTCCAAAATCTTATCAAGGCGATTACAGTATTTATGTTGAATCTTTAGGGGAATTGTCTGAAGGTGAATTAAATAAAATTATTACAGAAGTAGGTGAACGCATTTCTCCAGAACAATTTTCAAAGAAATTTGATTTTGTGTTTATCGCCATGCACGGCCCAGCTTGTGAAGACGGAAGTATTCAAGGTTTATTAGAATGGTATGGCGTGCCTTATTCTGGACCAAGTTTGATGGGTTCATCTATCGGAATTGATAAAATTGCCCAAAATGACTTAATTCGTTTGGCGGTTGGTTTAGATAAAAAAACAACCAGTATCAGTCGTGAATATTTTGAAAGTAAAGATGCTACCGAACTTTTTGAAGAAGTAAAAGCTTCTGTAGGTTTGCCTTTCGTCGTGAAAGCTCCGCATCAAGGTTCTTCTATCGGTGTGGCTTTTGTGAAAAAAGATTCAGTGGATGATTTCGTGAAAGCCGTAAAACAATGTTTCTTTATCAGAGAAGTATCTTTGGAAGAATGGAACAGTGTTGAACATCAAGAATTCGTTCAAAGAATGGCAAATTTGGATGAAGGAATCGGTTTGCCAGTTTCGATGAATGGTGAAGTAGTGTATCATCCAGCTGAATTATTAATTAAAATTACTTCACATTTTGAAACCTCGCAGGAAAATGTAGCTTTAATTTCAATGAATTCGGAAGATGCTGTTTTGATTGAAGGTTTTGTAAAAGGACAAGAATTTAGTTGTGGTGTGATTCAAAACCCAGATTGTGAATCAGTGGCTTTACCTCCAACCGAAATCGTTGCCAATGTTGAAGTATTTGATTTTAAAGCAAAATATCAATCGTCGGCTACTCGTAAAAAAATCCCGATTAGAACTTCTTTAGAAAACAACCAACAAGTACAAGCGGATGTGAAAAAAGCTTTTGATTCGCTCAAATTTGGCGTTTGTACTCGTATCGACGGTTTTGTCACGCCAGAAGGGAAAGTACTTTTACACGACCCAAATACCATTCCAGGAATGTCGCCGACTTCTATCATTTTTAAACAAATGGCAGAAATTGGCTTGAATGTAACGGATTCTATTACGTACTTCATTCGTCAGTCGATTCGTGAAAGAATGCGTACAGGAAAAAATACTTTCAAATTTCAGCAGTTGTTAACCAAATTGGATGCTGCCATTGCAAACAGAATCGAAGACCTTGACGACTGCCAAAAAGTAGCTGTTATTTTCGGTGGTTTTTCGGCAGAAGAACAAGAAGAAAGTTTTGTAAAAGCCCGAAAAGTATATTCTAAATTGGCTGCTTCTACGGAGTTTTATCCAGTACCCGTTTTTGTGACAGGCGAAAATCATTTGAACGAAGAACTGTACTTGTTGCCAACTAATTTTATGTTCAAGGAATTTGCAGAAGATATTGTGGCTGTTTTAGATGGTTCAATTCATCCTTTGATTGCTGAAACAAGAATCAAAGCCGAAAAAATCACTTTGCATTATACGGGGAAAAAAGTAGGAACAGTAGAAAAAATCACACGTGAAAAATTGACCGAAATGGCAGATTTATCGTCAATTTGTACGGTTGATTTCAGTATTGATTTGCCCGTATATTTATAAAAAATAACTTTATTTTTTACTTCAAAAGCCAGTGAATATGATTTTTACTGGCTTTTTTGCTTTTTGAAACAAATTAATCTAAAAATAATCACTGTATTCGGATAATTTTCGTTGAAAATACTATGAAAAATACAAAATCTATTAATTTTGCATCTTCGTTTGAACAATCTTTGAGTTACAGGTAAATTTTTACTGCTCAGAATCCCAAAATCATGTCTTCCAAAAAAATACAATCAGCTCTTATTTCGGTTTATTACAAAGACGGACTCGCTCCGATTGTCGAATTACTTCATCAAAATGGCGTAAAATTATACTCGACAGGTGGTACGCAAACTTTTATTGAAGAATTAGGCATTCCTGTTACGGCAGTTGAAGACCTAACAAGTTATCCTTCTATTTTTGGAGGAAGAGTAAAAACACTTCATCCAAAAGTTTTCGGTGGTATTTTGTACCGTCGTGACCATGAAGGCGATGTAGCCACGGCTGCACAATACGAAATTCCTTCGATTGATTTAGTAATTGTTGATTTATATCCTTTCGAGGAAACTGTTGCGAGTGGTGCATCTGAAGATGATATTATTGAAAAAATTGATATTGGCGGTATTTCATTAATCCGTGGTGCAGCCAAAAATTTCAATGATGTTTTGATTGTTTCTTCTCGTACCCAATACGCAGAAGTACTTTCTATTTTGCAAGCAAAAAATTGTGGAACGGATTTATCAGACCGTAAGCGTTTTGCGATGTTGGCTTTTGGTACTTCTTCACATTACGATACTGCTATTCATGCGTATTTCAATGGCAACAAAACTGATATTTACGACTTCAAATCGTTGCCACAAAGTACTCTTCGTTATGGTGAAAACCCTCACCAATCGGCTACTTTTTACGGTGATTTAGCGGCTTTGTTTGATAAATTACACGGAAAAGAATTGTCGTACAACAACCTTGTGGACGTTGACGCTTGTATTACTTTGTTGGATGAATTCCAAGAAACTTCTTTTGTTATCATCAAACATACCAACGCTTGTGGGGTAGCTTCTGCTGAAACTGTTCACCAAGCGTATTTGAATGCTTTTGCTTGTGATACAATTTCTGCTTTTGGTGGCGTTTTGGCAACCAACGGAACGGTTGATAAAGCTGCGGCAGAAGAAATGAATACTTTATTCTTTGAAATCTTAATTGCTCCAGACTTCACAGAAGAAGCTTTAGAAGTATTAAAATCGAAGAAAAATCGTATTTTATTGAAACGTAAACCAGTACAAAATTCAAAAATGATGTTCAAAACATTATTGAATGGTGTATTGGAACAAGATAAAGATTTAGCGACTGAAACCGTAGCAGATTTCAAAACAGTAACAACCAAAGCTCCAACTGATTCAGAATTGCGTGCTTTAGAATTTGCATTGAAAATCTGTAAACATACTAAATCAAACACGATTATTTTAGCGAAAGAAGGTCAGTTGTTGGCTTCTGGTGTTGGTCAGACTTCAAGAGTAGATGCTTTGAAACAAGCAATTGAAAAAGCAGCTGAATTTGGTTTTGATTTACAAGGGTCAGTAATGGCTTCGGATGCTTTCTTTCCGTTCCCAGACTGCGTAGAGATTGCACACAAAGCTGGAATTACTGCGGTAGTTCAGCCAGGAGGTTCAATTAAAGACAAAGATTCTGTAGCATATTGCGATGCCAACGATTTAGCGATGGTGATGACTGGTGTAAGACACTTTAAACACTAAAAATCAGGAATTTAAAACGATTTTCATAGAACCTCGCTCATGTTTTGAGCGAGGTTTTTTGCCTTTTTTTAACGAGTAAAATGCAAGCTAAAATTTCATTTCATCAATTCTAAAAAAAAGCCTCATTTTTAGCCCAATTTCTGCTCAAAAAACCACAAACGTTAGATGATTTGATAGGTTTTTTGTATTTTTACTTTTTAATTGGAAATAAAGCAAATTGCGTAATTAAAAGGACACATTACAAAAATCTTCAAAAAATATAAATGAAAATGGAAGGGGTGATTTTGTCGTTTATATAGAAAATATTAACGACATCTAGGGTCAACCTCCCAAAATCAAATAAAATATGTCAGAATTTCAAGAACCAGAAGAAAACAGTAGAGCAAATTATGATGCCGATAACATACAGGTCCTTGAGGGCCTAGAGGCAGTAAGAAAACGTCCATCCATGTATATCGGCGATACAGGATTCAAAGGTCTTCACCACTTAATTTGGGAAGTTGTTGATAACTCAATTGATGAGGCGCTTGCGGGTCATTGTGATACAATTAAAGTAACTATCAATACCAATAATTCAATTACTGTTGAAGATAATGGTCGTGGTATTCCAACGGGAATGCACACAAAAGAGAAAAAGTCTGCTTTGGAAGTAGTAATGACGGTACTTCACGCTGGTGGTAAATTTGATAAAGACACATATAAAGTATCTGGTGGTTTGCACGGTGTGGGGGTTTCTTGTGTGAATGCACTTTCTACGGATTTGAAAGTTACCGTTTATCGTGAAGGAAAAGTATTTGAACAAGAATATAAAATTGGTATTCCGCAATATGCAGTAAGAGAAATTGGAACAACTGAAAATCACGGAACAACCGTTACTTTCAAACCTGATGAAACCATCTTTTCTGTAACAGAATATAAGTACGAAACTGTAGCAGGTCGTTTACGTGAACTTTCATTCTTGAACGCTGGTATCAAAATCAGTTTAACTGACCTTCGTGATATAGATGAAAAAGGCGAACCTAAAACAGATTTGTTTTATTCAGAAGGCGGTTTAAGTGAATTTGTTTTATACTTGGATGCTACTCGTGATAAAATCATCGAAGCACCCATCTATATGGAAGGTGATAAAAATGGAGTACCAGTACAAGTAGCGATGATGTACAATACTTCGTATTCAGAAAACGTAGTGTCGTATGTAAACAATATTAATACGATAGAAGGCGGTACACACGTAGCAGGTTTCCGTGGTGCTTTGACTCGTACTTTGAAAAACTATGCTGATAAATCCGGAGCTTTAGATAAATTAAAAATTGATATTGTTGGAGATGACTTTCGTGAAGGTTTAACTGCCGTTATTTCGGTAAAAGTAGCTGAACCTCAGTTTGAAGGACAAACTAAAACAAAATTAGGTAACGGTGAAGTTTCGGGTGCGGTTTCGGCGGCAATGTCTGATATGTTGGAATCTTGGTTGGAGGAACATCCAAAAGAAGCACGTCAGATTGTAGCCAAAGTAATTTTAGCGGCTCAGGCTCGTCATGCAGCTCGTAAAGCTCGTGAAATGGTACAGCGTAAAACCGTTTTAGGTGGAAACTCTTTACCTGGAAAATTAGCTGACTGTTCTGATAATGACCCACACGTTTGCGAATTGTACCTAGTGGAAGGGGACTCAGCAGGTGGAACGGCAAAACAAGGTCGTAACCGTGCATTCCAAGCGATTTTACCATTAAGAGGTAAAATTTTGAACGTTGAGAAAGCACAAGAGTACAAAATTTACGAAAGCGAAGAAATCAAGAACATGATTACTGCTTTGGGCGTAAGCTTTGGTAAAGATGGCGACGAAAGAGCCTTGAATACTGAAAAGTTACGTTACCACAAAGTAATTATCATGACGGATGCCGATGTTGATGGTTCTCACATCAGAACGTTGATTTTGACTTTCTTCTTCCGTTATATGAAAGATTTATTGGATAGAGGTTATATCTACATTGCTCAACCTCCATTATATCAAGTGAAAAAAGGACAACAAATGGAATATTGTTGGACAGAAACACAACGTGAGCAAGCTATCAAACGTATTGCTGGTAATGGTAAAGAAGACTCAGTTGGCGTACAACGTTACAAAGGTCTTGGAGAGATGAACGCTGAACAATTGTGGGAAACTACGATGAATCCAGATACTCGTACTTTGAAACAAGTAACCATTGAATCTGCGGTTGAAGCTGATCATTTATTCTCAATGTTGATGGGTGACGAAGTACCACCACGTCGTGAATTTATTGAGAAAAATGCGAAATATGCTAAAATTGATGTGTAGTTAATATTAGTCATGATAAAATATAAAACCCACAAGGATTAAAGTTCTTGTGGGTTTTTTGTTGGAATATCTATCAAAACTTTACTTTCCTAAATCTCTAAAATACCTTAACATTTGCCCATAATCCATACCCATTGCTAGGCTTTGGACAGTCATAGCGATGCGTTTCGTTTTAGTCTCAATAGTTTTTGCAGATTCAATCCATTTGCTGTAATAAAATTGATGACTTTTTGGCATTGAATGAAATGCTTTTGAGGCGATTTCATCATCTTCTAAACAAATTAATAGTTCAGGAGAAATGGTTAATTCACTTTTGTCTTCTTCCAAACTTACTTGTACACTTGCTCCTTCGGATTTGCGAATCCCTTTTCTAATTTCTGCATTAATGGGCAAAATAAAATCGCCTTCACCCATTGGAATAAGAGCGACCAATTTTATCGAAAAATCATCTATTTTTCCTTTCACTCTAAAACTTACACGAGTATCCGCTTTAATTTGCTGTGCAATATCCACTGGTACTTCAAAATAAGTCCAACCAGTTTTTTCACCTTTCTTATCAAACTTTTGAAGTATCGCTGTGAAAGTAACCATGAGTTTTTGTTTTTATAAATTAAAGCTAATCGCTAAAACTAGACGCTGTCCTTTTTAGCAGGTTTACCAAATTTATTGAAAAGCCCATTGATAACACTTTTCTTCTGACTTTCTAATAATTTTTTTGCTTTGTCTGCCGCTGCCTTCTTGATACTATCTGCTGTGGCTTTTGCCTTTGCTTCCATTGCGTCTTTGTCTAAAATTTGTGCAGGCAAAGCATCTTTTTTGATATTGAGTTGATCTAATATTTTATCTTTATTCTCATTGATTTGAGCCTGCAAAGTAGCTTTTGCGACATCTTTTAAAGAATTTGCAGTGCTACTTCCTTTAAAGCCAAAAGCAGGATTCTTGAGTGTTCCTCCTAATTGTAAATCAAATTTTACTCTGTCTGTACCTTGAAGGTTTTTACCAGTCCATTTTTGAAATACATTGCCAAAAGCTTCACCAATTTTTCCAGAAGGTACATCCAAGAGTAAATTATAATCCATCGAACCCGTTAAACCGTGGCGACCACTGGCTGTAATTTTATAATCTTCAAATTTAATATCAAATGGTTTTACGCCAAATGTTCCATCTTTGATTTCAAATTGCATCAATAAATTACTCAATTTGGTTTCTTTCAACTTAGCGATTTTCGTAGTTTCTACCAATTTCTGAACTAAAGGGTTACTTTCAGAGATAGTTGCTTGTAATACTTTCATCAAACCATCGCCAGTCAAGGAATTAATTTTTGGCATCATATCTTGTCCTAATTCACCGCCAATTTGCAGTTTAGAAGTAACATTTCCAATTAAATACTGTGCTACGGGCATCAAGTATTTTACGATATTTAAATGTTGATAAGCCTGAGCAATTTCTATGTTTTCGAGATTCAAGGCGAAGTCAAACAATGGATGTGCTAAATTAGAAGTATTGTAAGTTCCGCTAGTAGTAAATTTCCCTCCCAAAGATTGGAAAGCCACATTTTGCATTTTCACAGCACCATTTCCTACCACCACAGCACCTTTAATATTTTGCATTTTCATCTGACTGTACAAGGCTTCTCCAATATCTGAATCCATTACTAATTCAATATTTTTAGGAATTTCAACTACTTGTAACGGTTGAGCAGTTCCACCAGCAGTAGTAGTTTTAGGACTATCCGTCATCCATTCATTCACATTGAATTTATTTGATTTTACGTTCATTTTGCCTTTTACAGTTCCGTTGTTCAAGGCATAATCCATGTAATTAGTAAATGTCCCGTCAGCCACAAAATCACTAGAACCTAAGAAACCTTTTGCATTGCTTACTTTAATGGCTGTAGGTGTGAAAGTCATGTCCGCAGAAGTAACTTTTACACCTTGTGGGTACTCTTTTGAAACAAACTCAAAATTCTGCATTGTTGCTTTTCCAGAAGTAGGCAAACTAGCATAACGTTTTGCCTTTACGTCCGACATTTTTCCTTTGGTTTCTATATCTGCATCTATTTTTCCCTTCAAAGTCATGTCGGTCAAAGGATAGATTTTAGTCATTTTTGTTAAATCTATTTTTCCCTTCGCTTTAATGTCCCAATTGTAATTTTCGAAGTTTTCAATTACTCCATTAGCCGTGAAAGGTTCGCCGTCTAAAACCATTCTCATTTCTGTAATTGCTAGACGAGTAGAAGCTAAAGCGGCGTTGGTATTTACCAAATTAGCCTTTATATTTAGGTCTTGAATGGGTTGAGGGAATTGGTCTGACTTAATGTATCCGTTTGCTAAACTCATAACCGCATTTACTTGTGGAAATGTTTTTGTCAGGGAATCATAAGTTCCTTTTGCCTTTAAATCCATGCTGTAAAGTCCACGCATTTCTAAGCCTTTCATCGGAAAAATCTGCCCTATTTGCTGTAAATCAATTTTCGCAACCACATCCGCATCAACTTTTGATTTCCCCAAACCTTCTATCAAAGCACGTGCATTGATAGGGTTTTTACCCAAATTCATGTTGAATTTCTTAATGTTCAGTACTGAATTGTTCAGGTCATTTGTTGTATTACTTGCTTTTAAATCCAAATTAATTCCCGTAACTGCCGTAGGTAAATCAGGATATTTGAACATGGCATTTTCTACCAATAAATTAAAAGCATAAGTAGGGAATGAAGTGGCGTTCATCGTTCCTTTTACAAAACCATCAAATTGTACATTTCCATCAGCATCAACGTCTTTGAATTTATCTGTGTAGATGTTTGGGACTAATGAAAGTAAATTTTTAAAGGTATTTTCTGGAGATGAATAAGTAATGTCTAAAACAATATTTGAAGTATCAGGCATGGCTACTGAGCCATCAAAATTCAAGGTAAAATCATTTATTTTCCATGAATTTTTAGCGAAAGAATACTTGCTTTTTGCTTGGTCAATATTAATTTTCATATCTGCCGACAATGTTTTGTCGTTCAGATATTCTGTTCCTCCGTAGCTGATAGAAGCTTTTTCAACTTGAGTATTTGTCGTCAAATCATAGATTTCAGCTCCAATATTTCCAGAGCCTTCGTGTGTAATGTTTTGAAGTAACACATAAGCGTTTTTCAGTTTATCATCATAAGTAATTTGTCCGTTAGTCAACTTCCATGATTCAATTCCAATATTGAAATTACTCTTTGTTTTAGTTTCTTCCTGCTGAACTTGTAGTGAATCAGACTTATAAATATCATAATTGGCAGAGCCATCAGGCAATACTTTAACCAAGATTTTAGGACTTTCAATTGCGATTGAATTAATGGCTACTTTATTGCCAGAAATAATTGATTTTAAATCCGCCGCTAAAGAAAATTCCTTCGCTTGTATCAAAGTATCACTTGAAAAAGGCGAATAGCCAACCACACCAAAGTCTGTCAAAGAAATGGTTAATGAAGGAAAATGCTTGAAAAAAGATAAATCAAAATCGTTATAGTAAACCTTTGCTTTTACTTTTTTCTGAATTTCCTCATTGACTTTTGCTTGAATAGTATCCTTAAAAAAGAAAGGAACAGCAAAAAGAACAACAGCCAATAAAGTAATAATCGAAACTAGAATGATGAAGGCTTTTTTCATGGTTTGGGGAGACTTTAGGATTTTAAGACTAAAAGACTTTAGGAATGACTGGAAGACTTATACTGACTTGAAGACTTAAGGACTAGAGGACTTAGGGACTAGAAACTAGATTTGAAGACTTTAATATTAAGTTTCCAAATCGATAGGAAAATCCTTAGCCCTTCTAATCATTTGTCTTTACGCTTAGTCCTTTAATCTTAAAGTCTTACAGTCTTTAAGTCCATCATTAAACAACTAACTTTTCAATTAATAAAATCAAAATATGAATTACTTTAATGTGTACTTCTTGAATACGGTCGGCATAACCGAAATGTGGAACTCTGATTTCTACATCAGCCTGTCCAACTAATTTCCCACCGTCTTTCCCAGTAAGTAATACAATTTTCATGCCTTTGGCTTTTGCCGCTTCAACTGCCTTGATAATATTGGCAGAATTCCCACTTGTAGAAATCCCCAACAATACATCTCCTTTATTTCCCAAACCTTCTACAAAACGAGAAAAAATATGGTCAAAACCATAATCGTTACTTACACAAGAAATATGGGAAACATCTGAAATGGCAATAGCCGCTAAAGAACGACGGTCATCACGATAGCGACCCGATAACTCTTCAGCAAAGTGCATGGCATCGCAATGTGAGCCACCATTTCCACAAGAAATTACCTTATTGCCAGAAAGAATAGCATCTGCCATCAATTGTGCAGCAACTTGTATATCAGCAAGATTTTTTGGATTAGAAATAAAATTTTGAAGTACTAATTGTGCTTCGTTGAGTTCTTGTGCAATAATATCAATCACGAATTTTTCTATGTTTATTTTAATGTCAATCAAAATTACGAAACATTATTAAAAATCTTGTAGCAAGGGCTGAAATAGAAAAGGCTTCGCCGAAACGAAGCCTTCTTTTATACTTGATTATTCCTAGTAATCTCCACCAGCACCACCACCACCGAAGTCACCACCACCAAAACCACCGAAGTCGAAACCGCCACCACCACTATCACCACCAGAGTGTCCACCGCCAAAACCACCACCAGTAAAAATAATTGGACCGCCCCAACCGCCACTGTTGAAGCCTCCTCCACCTCCTCTACCACCACGTTTATTGATTTTAGAGATTATAAACAATACAATCGCTACCAATACAAAAACGATAAAGAAAAAGCCTAAACCGCCACCATCATCATCACTTTTTTCAGCTTTAAATTCCCCCGAAGCCCTTTTCATCATTTCAGTTGTAGCTTCGTCTAAGCCTTGATACCACAAACCAGCTTTGAAATTGGGTGAAAGCGTTTTATTGATAATTCTTTTGGCTATGGCATCGGTAATCGTTGCTTCCATGCCTCGTCCTGTTACGATTCTGATTTTACGAGTTTCTGTTGCCCATAAAAGTACCAAACCATTATTCTTGTCTTTCTGACCAACGCCCCAATCTTTCGCAATTTTCATCGCAAAATCATAAGGGTCAGATTCTCCTGTGTTTTTTACAATTACAATGGTTAATTGTGTTGAGGTAGAATCGGCATAACCTCTTAGTTTTTGTTCTAAAGATTCTCGTTCTGTACTTGTTAAAATACTGACATAATCGTTTACTAATCTTTGCGGATTAGGTTTTTCAGGAATTGCCTGAGCATTCAAAGTAAATTGGAACGACAATAGCGAAAAGCTAAAGAGTAGCCCAATTACGTAAATGGAAAATTTCTTAAACATCTTCATAAAAAAATCCCTTCCTTCACAGAAAAGGTTTGGACTTATTTAACCAAACGAAATTTCGTCTGGCAATTCGTTTGTATCATCTTTTTGGTAAGGGAAGTATTGTTTCAACTGTTCGCCTGCCAAATGTATCGCTTTGATAAAGCCTTCGGTGAAAAGTCCTTGTGAGAAATGACTTTTCAATAATTCTTTGGTCGATTCCCAAAAATCTTCGGGTACTACTTTATCAATTCCTTTATCGCCAATAACTGCAAATTTGCGGTCTTCAACTGCCAAGTAAAAAAGTACACCATTTTGTTGGGCTGTATTCGTCATTCCAATTTCTTGAAATATTTCTTTGGCTCTATCTAATACGTTTGGCTTAGTACAATTCTTCTCGATATGCAGTCGAATTTCTCCAGAACTATTCAATTCTGCTGCCTGAATTGCCTTTACAATCTGTGCTTTTTGTGCGTCATTAAAAAAGTGCTGAGGCATGAGAATTTTGAGTTTTGAGTTTGGAATGAGGAGTTTTGAGTGATTTTTTAGTTGTGAATTAGAGAATTGTGAATTAGTGATTCTTCAATGAGTGAGTTAATGATTTTTATAAATAAACACAACACATATTCACAATTCACTAATTGATAACTCACAACTCAAAAAAATCACTAACTCACAATTAATCAAAAAAGGCGAAAAGCGAAAATTTATCTTGTTTTCTGCTTTTCGCCTTGTGCGATTCCATTGAAAAACTATTTTCCAAAATCAACCGTTGGCATCTTTGATGCACCTGCATCGGCTTCAAAATAGCCTTTGGTTGTAAATCCTGAGAAGCTAGCAATTAAACTATTCGGGAAAGTAACAATTTTGTTGTTATAACCTTTTACAGTATCATTGAAACGGTCACGTTCTTCTTTGATACGATTCTCTGTACCTTCTAATTGTGACTGTAGTTCAGAGAAATTTTCAGTGGCTTTCAATTCAGGATATTTCTCAGCTACGACCATTAAACGAGATAACGAACCTGACAATTGGCTTTGAGCCTCTTGATATTTCTTCATATTTTCAGGGGTTAAATCCTTTGCGTCTAACTTAATTTGTGTAGCACCTGAACGAGCGTTGATAACATCGGTAAGTGTTTGTTTTTCAAAGTTTGCTACCCCTTTTACTGTATTTACCAAAGTTGGAATCAAATCTGCACGACGTTGATAAGCAGTTTGTACTTTCGCCCAAGATGCTTCAACCTCCTGATTTTCTGTCGCCATGCCGTTTCTGACACCAATACCCCAGAATAACAATAATGCGGCAACACCTAATCCAATAAGAAGTCCTTTTGACATAGTTTTAATTATTTAATGTGAATATGTGATGTAATACAAAGGTAAAATAATTATACCACTCTGTAAAACTGTTTCAAATGTAGATATTTTTTCAGCGTTACGAATACTTCTATGCTGAATATTTATTTTTTGATTTTGAACGGTCAAAAACCCTTTTCATTTATTTTTTGATATTCCATTTTCTTACATCAACTATCGCTTTCGGATAATCTACTCCAATGGTTACTTGATATTTTCTTTGTTCTTCGGCGGTCAACAAAGCCACTGAATGTACTTTTTCGGTAGGAACATCGGCTAATTCTGGCAACCAAAACTTTACATACTCGCCTTTGGGGTCGTAGTTATGGGCTTGTTTCAAGATATTAAAATAACGGTTTTCTCTTGGGTCGTTACCAATACCCGCCACGTAGAGCCAATTTCCCCAGTTAGAACAAACGTCGTAATCTATCAATTGACTTTCAAACCAAGCTGCTCCCCAACGCCAATCTATTTGTAAATCTTTTACCAGAAAACTCGCTACATTTTGTCGCCCACGATTCGACATAAAACCCGTTGCCAACAATTCTTTCATATTGGCATCAATCAAGGGAACACCCGTTTCGCCCAATCGCCATTTTTCAAAAATACTTTTATGCTGTTTCCAAACAACCGTTTTGCCTTGAATACCTTTTTCAAAAAATATTTTGTTGCCATACTTCAAAGCCACAAAACGGAAATAATCACGCCAAAGTAATTCAAAAATCAACCAATAAGTAGAATCATTTTGAGTGCGTTCGGCTTCGTATTTTTTAACTTGTTCGTAAACATATCTTGGCGAAATACAGCCATTTGCCAGCCAAAGCGAGAATTTAGAAGAATAATCCAAGCCCAACATTCCATTGCGAGTTTCTTTATATACTTTCAGCAAGTCTTTTTGCCAAAAATATTCCTCCAATCTTTTTAGGGCTTCGTCTTCGCCACCTTTGTATAATTGTTGATTTGTTTTTGGGAAATCAAGCTTTGGTAATTCACCAATGTCAATCGTGTTTGGGAAATTAAGATTTTTAGGAATCGGGAAAGTACTTCTTACTTTGGTCGCTCTTTCCACTTGATTTCTAAACTGGGTGAAAATATTAGGCAAATTTTCAATTTCCATGGGCAAATCATCCAAATGATAAAGCGTAGCTTGCCAGAAAAACTTCATTTTGATGCCTTCTTTTTTCAAAGCCATTTCTACCGAAGTATCTGTGTCCGTTTCTTCTGAAGTTACTTCTTCCGAAACAAATACTTCATCAATCAACAACTCTTTTGCTAATTGTGGAATGATTTCTTCGGGATGTCCAATCCTGATAATTAAGTTTGAGCCAAAACTTTGAAGGTTTTTACGAAGATTCTCAAGCGATTCAACAAGAAATTGAGTACGCAAATTACCAGTTTTGTGAAAGCCCATCGGCATTTCTTGGAACATTCTGGGGTCGAGTACGTAAAGCGGAAATACTTGCGTCGTTTTTTGTGAAGCTTTAAACAAAGCTTCATGGTCGTGAACACGTAAATCGTTGCGAAACCAAAGGAGTATTTTCATGAAATTTAAGATTGCGAAAATCGGCAATAATTTTTAAAAATGATTGAGCAAAGCCCGAAAACAGTATCAGGGAATTGTATATTAATAGCTAAATTGTATCAACTAATAATTGAGCTGAAAGTTTTTTTGTGATTATTGAGAAGTTCTTGTCAAATTAAGATGCAGGAAAAACCTACGAATAGTTCCAGAGGTAATAACAATCAAAATATAAAAACACTCGTATTTTTACAAGTCAATATTTATCTTACTATGAAGCCAATATCACTAATTTTTGCCCTAATATTTTTAACCTTAAACGCAAAAGGACAATATCCTTTTGAAAAATATCCAGCTATTAAATACCGAGAGTATAAGAACTGGAAATTTTATGATAAGACAGAAAAGGAGAATAAATTTCATTGCACCTTGACAATTCCTAAATTCTTTGATAACCAAGATAACTTAACTATTAGAATCACAACTTTTGGATATAGCGAAGGTGCATTTATACGAATTTATCACAATAAAAAATTGCTTCAAAAAAATAGCGAGCCTATGTTTTTTAATGATTTAAATATTGATAACCAATCCATTCGTGTTGCTGATATAAATGGCGATAGTTTAAAAGACATTAAAATAATTGCTTGGTATATGGGGAATGGTCTAGCAGGATTGTTCGGGCGTACAATATATCTCTTTCAAAATAAAGAAGGGCATTTTACGAAAGTGTCCTTTACTAACATAGCAGGAAATGAAGTGTTAGAGAGAGACTTTGACGGAGATGGGAACTATGAAATTATCACGATGACTTTGAAAGGATATGGGGGACACAATTACTGGCTTTTCAATCTTTTCAATTACCTCAACGGTGACCTCGTGAATGTAAACTCAAAAGATAATTATCCGATAATGATACAATACCTCAATCGTGATAATTATCAAATAACAAAGAAAATAAGTAGGAGTAAAATGAAAGCCTTTACGATGAAACTACCAGAGGGTTATGATAAGAAATAGAGCTTGTTTTGTGATTTCTGAATTACAAATCGAACATGACGAACTTCTTTTCTACTGGTCAAAGAAAAAAAGTAAATAACCCTCTAACGACCCTTTCTAATTCAAGGTTATATTAATTTGAGATGAATTAATGTTAAGCTGTCCTGTATATATTTTACAACTTAATTTTGTACGGTCGGGTGTGAAGTTGATGCTTATTTCGTTATTTTTATTATCTATGTCACAGAATAAATAAGTATCTGCATAGCTTGTATTAACTACCTTATGAGATTTATACAAGTAGATTTTCGTTCGAGATTCAATATCCAAATGCCTGTTTAATTGTAATAATTTCATATCAGAAATTACATAAAGCTTATCATTCAATCTAAATGGATTAGTACAATTACTGTAGCTATTTTTACTTTTGAGAATGTTCTGTTTAAACGAATCAAGAGTAATAATTTTTCCTACTGTGTGCCCATCTTCTGTGAATAAAGAATACTCTACAAAATAGACACCAATGGAGTCCTCATAAATTTTTGATATGCCTTGGCAGATACTTTTGTAAATCAATCTGTTATCTTTTGAGTAAACAGATAATAAATAGTCTGTCTCATTCTTGTTTATTAAGCTTATTCTAAAATTATTAAGTTTAGATGTATGCTTATTATTGGCATCTAACGATGCAATGTGAGAAACGTTTTTCTCTGCTTTGGTATTCAATCTTGAAACAGAGAATGTGTTGTTTTGTGCATTGCAACATAAGACATAGTAGAATAACCAAAAATATATTGCTACAGTGATTTTGAACATTTGAACCATCGTTAGATATTTCATGACATTGAAGACCTGTTTTGTGATTCCTAAATTAAAGAAGGTATAACTCTTTTTGATATTTTAGTCCGTAGGGAAATCCTACTACAAATTTTTCTCTAATCAAAGCCCATTCAATCCCCAATTATAATTAACAAATTGAATTTTGCCATCTGCGGGCATTTTTACTTTGGTGTATTGATTAACAAAAGCTTGTAAAGACATTCTCTTGGTGAAATCGCCTTTGTACCAATCAAAAATACTTGACAGATTTGCTCCTTTGGCTGAGACTACATTTTTCTTGTTATCGTTCAAGAAATCTATTGCTTGGTCGGTTAATTGTTCGTCGAGCGCAGTGGCGGTAAAGGCTTCATTTCTTAGTTTTGGACAAGAAATCGCCGCACAAACTAAAGCAAAATGAATGCGTGGTTCATCAAATTTTTTACGGATAATACCATTTTCTATATCATTCAAATCAAATTTTTTCCCCATCAAATTGATGAATTTTATATCCCAAGGAGAATTGATATAAGTGATATTTACTCTCACAATGTCCTTAATACTTTTCAGAGGATAATTTCTTAGAATCAGTTGTACCGTAAAAGCATTATAGGCATTAATCCAATAAGCCAATTGCTCATCTTTCGTCCAAGTTTTTTCGTTGGGTGTGTTTTTTGAGAGCATTTCCAAATACTTATTCAGGGCAACAGAATCTTTTTGAAAAGCCTTATAATTCACCATGCCGTTGGTGTTTACATACTTTTTCAGCAAGGTCGTCCAAGCATCATGACTCACAGGCTTTGCATCCGAATTTGGCACATTTGAATTAAAACAACTCGCAGAAACAGTAAAAATTGTAGCAAGAATAATGAGTAATTTCATAGTTTTGGGGGATTATTAAAATACTCTTTCATGATAAAGAGTAAAACAAATGTAATAAAATTGGTTTATTCATAGTACTCATGGCATGACCTGTCAATTCATTCATTCAGCCATGCCATGAGTGAATACTCCCGTTTACCGTTATCCTTCACAAACAAAACCACTTCCCAACGAAAAGCCCATTTCCATTTGATAGAAAAGCGAGTGAAGCCTGCTTGTTGAATGATATTTTCTAAATCTGATTTTCGAAAGGCTCGCCATACAGAAAGTTTAGCGTCGTTTTTTACTAAGTATGATTTTAAGAATAATTTGGTAATCCAAGCAATGGAATGATAGGCAAACCAATGTCGGTGAATGTCGTTAATCACAATTGCTACCCGACTTTGCTGTTTAAGTTGCTTGAGTAATTTCACTAAACTTTCATTATCAAAATGATGACAAAAGAGCGTCATCGTAACAATATCGAAGGAATGTTCCTGAAATGCTTTTGCAAAAATGTTTTGATGTAAGTATGTTATTTCTGGGAATTGAGCCGTTCTTTTTCGAGCAAACTCAATCATAAAATCGTTGGCATCAATGCCAATCAGAGTTGTTTTTAATTGTTTTTTTCTTGCCCACTTAGCAATTACCATTAACATATCACCTCCGCCACAGCCTAAATCTGCTATTTTATAAGTACTGAGTGTTGACTTTGAAGCCTTTAGCACAGTCGCTAATCCACTAACCGTTACTTGATTTCCGCCCAAGTATTGATTGATGATTGCCAATTCTTCCAAATTCTGACGGAGGGCATCATTATCTAAATCTAAGTCGTCAATCAGTTCTTTTTCTGTACTTCTAAATGATAAATCTGGCATATCTTTGTTGGTGAATACTTGTTTAAAGTTTATGAGTTTAGAGTTTGAGGTTTATGAGATAATCATATCCATGAGCTATAGTAAAAGTAGTGTAATATATTTAATTTCCTGAAAACATGAATTTAGATTTAACAGATAAAAACGCCATCGTATGTGGCAGTACGCAAGGACTTGGGCGAGCTTCAGCTATTGAATTGGCTTTACTTGGGGCAAACGTAACTTTGGTTGCTCGAAACGAAACCACACTTAAGGAAACTCTTAAAAGCTTAGATAGTTCAAAAGGGCAACAACATTCTTATTTTGTGGCTGATTTTTCTAAACCAGAAGAAGTAAAAGCTGGGATTGAGAAACATCTTGAGGCAAATCCAAACATTCATATTTTGGTGAATAATACAGGCGGGCCAGCAGGCGGAGCGATTTTGGAGGCAAAAATTGAAGAATTTACTCAGGCATTTTCTAATCATTTAATCTGTAATCATATTTTGGTGCAAGCTTGCGTGCCGAGTATGAAGGTCGCAGGTTTTGGGAGAATCATTAACGTAATTTCTACTTCGGTAAAACAACCGATTAATGGCTTGGGCGTATCGAATACTACTCGTGGAGCGGTGGCTTCTTGGTCTAAAACCTTGGCAAATGAATTAGGACAATTCGGTATTACGGTGAATAATGTTTTGCCCGGTTATACCAAAACGGCACGTTTGGATTTTGTGGTAAATGCCAGAGCCAATGCAACAGGTTTGGAAAAGGAAGAGATGGAGAAAGTATTTCAATCGGATATTCCAGCTGGAAGATTTGGTGAAGCCGAAGAATTTGGAGCAGCCGTAGCATTTTTGTGTAGCCCTGCCGCTGCTTATATCAATGGAGTGAATTTGCCAGTGGATGGTGGAAGATTAACTTGTATGTAATCTTGGTATTAAGTATAAATGAGAATATAAACCTGTAAGGGTTTGAGGTTAAAGCTCTTATTGTTAATTAATTATATAAATCTTTACAGGTTTAACTAGACACTTCTGAATACTTATCAATACCAAACTTGGTCTAATCTTCCCAAGTATTCAAAACCTTTGTTTTCTGTTAATATTACTTGTAAATCATCCGCTACATTCGGGTACATTGCTAATTGATTTAATGAAGTAATTGGTTGCCAGAGTACTTCTAAAGCAGAGGTTTCTTTGGCATTTAGTACTGGAGTTCCATCTATGATACTAGCTTTGAAAACACAGTGCAACACATCTGTTTTTTGTTGTGGTAAAATTACTTCGCCAGCCACCAGCATTTCTCCAACGGCGATTTGTATGCCTAATTCTTCTTGTAATTCTCTGATAAGTGTATCTGTAAGCGTTTCACCAGCATCTACATTTCCGCCGGGTAAATTAAAAACATCGGTATCGCCGTAACGATAACGCATCAATAATACCTTTTCATTTTCTATAATGGCTACACTTGGACGTACTTTCATAGGAGTATATAAGTAATAGTTCTGAATTGTGAATGATGAGTTGTGAATTTAATATTGGTGTTTTGGCGTTTAAATTTTCTTCGCATTAATGGTTTTGATTTGGTTATTGTTGAAAATAACCAATTTGCCGTTGTTCTTTTTTTTATTTTCAATCATTTTTTTCGATGAGATTTTCAAGCCCTCAACGATTTTATCTTGTAACGCTAAAATTTCATTCTTTTCCATTTTGAATACTTTTAAATTTTTGAAAGTCTATTATTTCTGCTTCTTCATCCTTTACTTTTTTCATAACTAAAATAGGCATTCTATCTGAGTTATCAAAAAGCATTGTATTGTCGCACAAAGGCAAGTAAATTTCAAAAAGATTTTTAAGACCACGTTCATAGCGTCTTTCAATAACATCTTCTGGAATATTATGTCCTCCTTCACTTACTCTAATTTTCACTCTTTGTTTAGCAAGTTCTGGGCTTTCCAACCAAAAAAATAGCAGTGTAACAAAGTATCCTTTCTCTTTTGCCTTTTTAATTGTTTTAGCATAAGCTTTTGATGAAAGTGTAGTTTCTAGTGCGAAATCAACATCTTTTGCTAACAATTCATCAATTCTATTAAGCATTATTTTCCCAGCTTCAAGGCTTACTTTTTCAGGTTGAAATGGAGATAATCCTTTGGCTATTTCATCAGCGTTAACAAATTCTTTACAATCAAGAACATTAGGTAAAATATAAAATGATGCAGTTGTTTTTCCTGCTCCGTTACATCCCGCAATGATATATAGATTTTTAGATGTCATTCATTTAATGTATTAAAATCCAAAAGTGATTATAGGGGGTAAAGAATATCTCATTGTCTATACTTCACAAACATAAAACTTAAACTGTCAATTTATATGAAAACCTCGCAAAAATCTTTAATAATCGCTATTTCATTATTCATGCTTTCGGCACTTTCTTCTTGTTTTGTTCATATAGAAGACCCAATGCCAGCTTATTATGAACAGCATGATTATTATTACTTCAAAAATTTCGACCAAATAAAACTGGGAAATGCTTTTAAAGTAAACATAAGTCAAGGGAATTCTTATCGCATTGAAGTAATTGGCGACGAAGCCGACCTTGAAGAATTAGATGTGTATGTTCGTAACGGGACTTTATTTGCCGAATATGTAAATTATAGAAATCGTAGATATAATGTTGAGATTAATATCACGATGCCAAGTTTAAGAATGGTTGACCTATCTGGGGCAAGTAATTCATATATTGAAGGTTTTTCATTACGAAATCTGAACATTTACTTGTCGGGTGCTTCGCAATTAAAAACAGACTTAGATGTACAAAACTTAGTTTTTGATATTTCTGGTGCTTCACAGTTATCAATGTATGGCGACGGAGAAAAAATTATCGGTACTGTTTCAGGCTCATCGCAAGTAAACAATTTCAATTTTGTTACCGACGAACAAAATTTAGATGTTTCAGGAGCAAGCAGAGTAAGAGTAAATACGATAAGATTCCTCAGAGTATTAGCTTCTGGAGCAAGTAATGTACGCTACCGAGGAAATCCAACGCTTGAAAGAAGTACTTCTGGAGGCAGTGTAGTTGAACGAGATTAAATTTAATTTCCAAACCAAATCGTAGAAAGGGGCAATAAATTGTTGCTCCTTTTCTATTTTTGAGGCTGTATCCAATTTTCAATCGTTCATACTCATGCCAAGCATCAAAGATATTACCAATTATTTAGAGCAACTCGCCCCACTGGCTTACCAAGAAAGTTATGATAATGCTGGTTTAATTGTTGGTTCGCCACAAACTATAGTTTCTGGTGTACTCGTTACGCTTGACTGCACCGAAGAAATTATCCATGAAGCCATCAAAAGAGATTGTAATTTGATTGTGGCACATCATCCAATTGTCTTCAAAGGTTTAAAACGCTTCAATGGAAAAAATTATGTAGAACGTGCGGTAATGCTCGCCATTAAAAATGACATTGCCATTTATGCCACACACACTAATCTGGACAGCGTAAAAGGTGGAGTGAATTTTATGATTGCTGAAAAATTAGGTTTGGAAAATGTAAGAATTTTTTCACCTAAAAAGCAAATATTAAAGAAATTGGTCACGTTTGTGCCAACAGAAAATGCAGCTAAATTGTTAGAAGTACTTCATGAAGCTGGTGCTGGACAAATTGGAGAATATAAAAATTGTAGTTTTTCAGTAGAAGGAATTGGAAGATTTACACCTTCGGGCAATGCAAATCCAGTAATTGGTACTTTGAACGAAGCCGAAGAAGTAATAGAAAATAGAATTGAAGTAATTTTTGATGCTCACCAAGAATTTAAAATTATCAAAGCCCTAAAATCGGCTCATCCTTATGAAGAAGTAGCCTATTATGTCAGTGTTCTTGAAAACGAAAATCAAGAAGTAGGTTCTGGCGTTATTGCAACATTAACAGAATCTTTACCTGAAATTGATTTCTTAACGATGCTAAAAAGTAAAATGGCATTAAAAGTAATTCGTCATACGCCATTATTAGGTAAAGAAATTAAGAAAGTTGCACTGTGCGGAGGAGCAGGAGGTTTTTTATTGAAAGACGCCATTAATCAAGGAGCAGACGTTTTTATTACCGCAGATTACAAATATCACGAGTTTTTTGATGCCGAAAATCAAATTATTATCTGTGATATAGGACATTATGAGTCAGAAGTTTATACAAAGGAGTTAATTGTTAGGTATTTGTCTGAAAAATTTAGTAATTTTGCGGTTCTCAAAAGTCAGGTCAATACAAACCCTGTACAGTATTTTTGATTTTGTTATCAGTGATTCGTGATTGGTTCAAATTGATTAATTATCTTTCCTGAAAATGCAGGATAATTAGTCCATCTCAACTAATAACTTAATACCGATAGCGGTTACACAGATAAAACCGAATAAAACCAATGGCAGCAGTAGCAACCGAAACAACCATTGCTCAGAAATTAGAAGCTCTTTTGAAGCTTCAAAACATAGATTCAGCCTTGGATGGCATCAAAAAGATGCGAGGCGATTTACCCGAAGAAGTACGTGATTTGGAAGATGAAGTTGCTGGTATCGAAACCCGTATTAGCAAATTCAACAAAGAAATCGCTATTTTGGAAGAAGACATTACGAAAAATCGTAATGCTAAAAAAGAAGCTGAAAAGTTGGTTAATAAGTACAAAGACCAACAAATGAATGTGCGTAACAACCGTGAGTATGATGCAATCTCTAAAGAAATTGAATTGCAACAACTTGAAATGGAGTTGGCTGACAAACGTACTCGTGAATTTGAATTCAAGATTTTGAATAAAAAAGATGATGTTTCTGAAACAGAAACTCGTTTGAATACTCGTAAAAAAGACCTTGATGCAAAAAGAAAAGAATTAAATGTTTTGATTGCTGAAAGCGAAGAAGACGAACAAAAATTAATGAACAACCGTGATAAGGCTGTGAAATTTGTTGAAGAACGTTTATTACGCCCTTACGATAAATTACGTGGAAATTATCCAAACGGTTTAGCAGTTGTTTTAGTTAAACGTGGTGCTTGTGGAGGTTGTTTTAGTGCAGTTCCACCACAACGTCAGGCTGATATCAAAGACAAGAAAAGAATTATTGTTTGTGAACACTGTGGACGTATTTTAGCAGACGTTGAAGACATCGTTTTCATCTCTAAGAAATAAATCATTTTGGTTTGCAAGACAAAAAGCCCGTAACTTCAACGTTATGGGCTTTTTTGATGTTGATAAAATCGTTTAGGATTAGTCTGATAGCCAACAATTTTCTTAAATATTATTGTATAATTTCCGTTTGTACAATAATCAACGCATTCAATGACACAAATTCCTCAAAACCATATTGATAAGATTCAACTTTGGTTGAGAAAATACGCTTCAAAGAAAATACTCCTTACTTTTTGGATGATTTTTTTGTTGCTAAATACTTCTGGAAAAGCCTCAGATTTCGAGATGAATGGCATTATGCAAAAAGCTCATTCTGAAATTTTGAAAATGAAAATTGCCAATGGTAGAAGTATTTTAGCCCATGATAAATCTATAAATGGTGTAAATATTTATCTAAACAGTTATGCCGATTTAATAGAATTGATGATTACGGAAGATAAATCGCTTTATGAAAAGTTTATCAATCATCAAGACGAACGCATGGATTTAATAGAAAACCTTGATAAAAAATCACCTTATTTTCGTTTTTTATTAGCAGAACTTCATTTGCATTCAGCTTTTGTAAAGTTGAAATTCGGACATGAAACCAAAGGAAGTTGGGAAATCATTAAAGCCTACAAACTTTTGGAAGCCAATGCTAAAGAATTTCCTAATTTTTTACCCAATCAAAAATCACTTGGTTTATTGCATATTTTGATTGGCTCAACGCCAGAAAATTATCAATGGGTTATTAAACTGATTGGCTTGAAAGGAAATATCAAACTCGGATTAAGTGAATTACAAAATGTGATTCATAAAGACAGTGTTTTTAAAGAGGAAGCACTGTTTTTAGATTTTGTCGTCCATGCTTACATCTTAAAATTCAATCCTAAAAAACTCAATGAATTTCAGCAATTCATCCATCAACATCAGGATAATTTACTTTTTCAGTTTTTCGGCGTAACTACTTTTATGAAAGAAGGTAAAAGTGAAATTGCTTTCGATATTCTTGAAAATCGCCCAGAAAGTACAGAGTATTTAGCTTTTCCATTTCTTGAATATCTTAAAGCAGATATTTTATTACAGAAAGGACAATACCAATTGGCTTCAAAAGGTTTTCAAAGTTTTTTAGCTCATTATAAAGGTTTTAACTTTGTAAAAGATACTTACTACAAAATATTTCTTTGTTATTGGTTGAATAATGAAGATGCTAAAGGAAAAGCTTTTTTAGAAAAAGTAAAATCAGTTGGCGAAAACATTGTTGAAGCCGACAAAGCTGCTACTAAATTTGCAGATAACTTTTTAGCATTAAACCCTAAAAAACCGATTAGTCAGAAAGTGCTGATGAAAGCCCGTTTGGCTTGTGATGGCGGTTTTTATGACAAAGCTTTGATGCTGCTGGAAAAGTATTCAGAAAGTAATTTTGAACAAATTCAAGACCGAATGGAATTTAACTACCGAAAAGGAAGAATTTTTCAACTGTCGAACAATATTCTACAAGCAATTCCTTTTTATGAACGTGCCATTGTTTTGTCAGCACAACAAATAGTTTCTTTTGGTGCCAATTCAGCTTTACAATTAGGCTATATTTACCAAGCAAAAGGCGAAAAAGTAAAAGCAAAAAACTATTTTGAAAAGGCTATTTCTTACAAAAAACACGAGTACAAGAATTCTATCGACAACAAAGCAAAAGCTGCTTTGAATGAATTAGGATACTGAGGAATGTGGAGTTTTGAATTTGGAATACGGAGTTTCAAATGAAAACAGATGAAGTTACTTCAGCTTTTTACAGACAAGTATCATCAGCGAAAATCTGCGAATATAATCTCTGAATACCTGCGGGATAAAACTCTCAGAAGTAAATTTTTAAAATCATAACAAAATAATAAGCCAAAAGCTAATTGCTCAACGCTAAAAAACCTAACAATCAAATTCATGAAACTACTTAAGCTATTTTTATTATTCCTTACTTTTCAATTTATCAATCACGCTGTCAAAGCACAAGCCATTAGCTATTATCCTTTCAATAGCCAATTGTCGATTGCTACCAATCCTACTAAAGTCGTTTGGATGGATTTTCGTTTTCAGATGAATTCCTTTACTTCTTCTTTAAATACTGAACCAGCCTTGATGGTTAATCTTGGTTATACCAAAAATGCTTTTATTTATGCTGGCGGTGGAGTAAACTTTGGAATTGTGGCTTCTATTGTTGACAATCAAGATCTTGTAAAAGGTTACTTTGGAAGTGTTGGAATGCGTGCTTATCCTTTTGAAAAAGCACCCAAAGTGAGTGTCAATTTTGAACTTAGTCCTTATGTAAATTATGACGGAACAAGTGGAGTTTTCAGAGCTTGGCTAGGTGTTGGTTATCATTTTGGTGGAAAGAAATAATTTGTAGAGTTTTAAAACAGAAAAGACTTCGTTTTTGGCGAAGTCTTTTCTGTTTTAACCTAATTGATTTTAAACTGCACTCTTCTATTTTTTGCTTTATTTTCATCAGTATCATTAGGCACAAGTGGTTGCGTTTCGCCATAGCCTTTTGCAATCATTCTGTCGGCTTTGATACCTTTGGTCGTTAAATAATCTACCACAGCTTTTGCTCTTTTTTCTGAAAGTTTCAAGTTTGTATCATCATTTCCAACATCATCAGTATGTGCTGAAATTTCTACTTTAATGGTTTTATTACCATCTAACAAAGCCACCAAACGGTCTAATTCTTCTCCAGATTCAGGTTTTAATTCGGCTTTACCAGTTTCAAAAGTAATATCTTGTAATTGTACGACAACATCTTTCTTCAAAACTGCCAATGGTATTTTCTTCAATCTATCTTTAAAAGCATCCACAGTATCAGGCTTGAATGAACGGGAGAAAAACGAATAACCCAAAGTATTGGCTGCAAATTTGTAAAGCTTGCCAATTTCAAGTGTAACATTGGCAATGTCTTTATCCACTTTTACTTCTAGCAACTGTTTCGTTTCAGCATCCATTACTTTTACTTTCGGGTCTTTCAAAATAGCCTTTGTATCTTTATCAAGCAGCTGAAATTGGAACTGTAGTTTCTTTGGAATCAATTCAATGTTTTTCTCAATGTTATCTGTTTCTTTGGCTGTACTCATGTCCATTTTACCACGATAAGGCAAATAATCTGCCAATGGCGAAGTCGTCACATCGTACTTACTTCCAACACGGTAAATGATAGAAAACAAACCGTTGGCATCTACAGTCGTATTGATTGCTCTTTCTTTGGGATTTGAGCTTTTTGAAGTTAATTTTGTGGCAATTGGTTGTTTAGTAATGGCATCAATTACTTTCCCATCAACCGTTACTAATTTATATTTTCTGTATTTATCAGGAATGGTTACGGTATAAATATCGCCAGCAGTATGATAATACATTAAATCACCAGCGGCCGAAACCGATGCAAATTGGTCGTCTTCTTCAGTATTGATGTATTCCAAGTTGATAGGAGTACTCCAAGAACCATCATCTTCCTGAAAAGATTGATACAAATCAAAACCACCAACGCCGTCTTTTCTCACAGAACTAAAAATCAAAGTACGGTTATCTGCCATGATTCTTGGAGCTTTCTCACAATCCATATTGATTGGAGCTGGTAATTTTTCGGCAACTCCCCAAGTTTCATCATCTTGTTTTTTAGAAACCCAAATGGTATAACACAAAGCTTTGTCTTTTCTTTTAGAAAAATTATCACGGATAAAATACATAGATTTTCCATCAGCAGAAACCGAAGGAAAACCTTCATAGGCTTTGGTATTGATATTACTCCCAAACGTTTTTGGTTCTGACCAATCAGTGCCATTCCAAGTAGAATGATAAATATCCATATCGCCTTGTCCACCTTCAAAAGAAGCAAAAAAGAAAAGGGTTTTTCCGTCATAGCTAATAGATGGTCCACCGATTAAATCATTGTCTTTCCCGATTTTATTAATATTTACAATGGGTTTTGGAGGAGTCCATCTATTTTTTTCATTTTTTGTGGTGTAATACAATTCCCATTTTCCTTCGCCAGCACGGTCGGTTTCAAAAATCATCGTTTTGTTGTTGGCACTGATGGAAGGAGCATATTCATTAAATGTTGGGTGATTAACTGGAGGACCTAATGAACGGCGTACTTGGGCAAAATTCATAGAGATATTGCACAATAACAATATCATAAAAAATAGTAACGAGCTAAGACGATTCATTGAAATTTCGGGTTTGGTTGTATGAAATTTTCTAGGCTTAAAGGCAAAATCCAAAGATTAATAAATACCAAATGAGCGGCATATCTTGGCTGGATTTCTAAACAAAACACATGAATTAATATATATAGAAAAGTGCTTATTAAAGTACAAAAAGCAAATACTTCAATGGCAATTAACTGTTTCTTTCTGAATAATTTAAAAAGATAAATCGCATTGCTGAAATAACTAATCAAAACTGTAAAAGTTGATAAAAGAAAAATCGCCTTCATCAATAAATTCCAAATAGGGTTTCTATCTGGTGGATTACTCTTTGCAAAAAACCAATAAGAAGTAAAATAAGGTACTAACAAACGGATCGCTCGCTGTAGCGATTGACGAATGTTGGCTTGCCAATTGGCTTTTACTCTTTCAATCGTTATTGGTTTTAATATTGTTCGCAAAGCTTCTCCATTCCACTGAAGTGGTTCTGCTATTTTTTTAAATTGTGTAATGTCTTCGGCATTATAACTTCCTTTCGCTTTGGCGTTGAATCCTACATAAATACTCCAAATTCCATTTTGTGGAGGCTGATAAGCCAATTTTTCAGAAATGTTTCTGTATAAATTCATTGAAATAAACAAGAATAAACTAAAGACAAGTCCATACTGCACAATTGTTGCTTTACGAGTACTGGTTAATGTTTTTTTACCAATTACTTTGAGGTAAAAAAGACCAAAACCAAAAAATAATAAATAATAGAAACTCAAAGGACGAACAAACTGAGCCAAGCCAAAAGTAAATGCAATGCCTAAAATCAGTAAAGTTCTTGGTAAAATACCAAAAGTATTTTCATTTTGCAAATACCTGATTAATAGAAAATTACCGATTGCAAAAAAGAATAAAAAATTAAACTCAGCTGCCAGAAAACCCATCAAGCTTAAATAGGATACACAGATAGAAAGGCTAACTGTTCCGATGTATTTTATCCAAGAAAATTGCGTTTTGAAACTTAAATGGGCTAAAATAATTGCCGTGAGATATTGACAAATATTAAGAAATTGTATGATTGCTGGATTAACCGAATGAAAGATGTTAAAAACTTTGCTGATTAAAAATGGATGTCCAGGTGCTTGAAAGAAAAGAAATTGTGGAGACATTTTTGCAGTTGCTAAAAACAAAACACTTTCTTCATAATAGTTTTTAAAATCTGAAATCTGAGTGTAATTCCAAAGAGTAATTAAGCAGGAATAAGCAATAAAAACGAACGTAATAAAAAGTAAAAAAATAATGAATGATGGTGATTGCGACGAGATACTCGTCCCCAATAAAGGGAATTTAAACTTTAAGTTTTTCATTCGTTAGATTTGCGAAATAAGACAATATTGAGGCACAAGCAAAATCAAATTTTTTGAGCTATCTTAAAATCTGTAACTTTGTAAATACTTCAAAATAACCATTAGTAAAAGATGACACAAATTAACAAAAATAGTGTGCTGAAAACAATTTATCAGAATATCCCTTTTAAAAGACAAATATTTGAGCTCATCAGAACCGTCTATGTTCCTTCAAAATCTGTTTATCGTCATCTTTTTTTTGATGGAAAATTTAAAGTAAAAGTAGAAGGTGATAAATCTTTCTACATCAATCATTACAATACACACGGTTTTATTATTGAAGACGGACTTTTTTGGGTTGGTTTAGGCGTTGGTCGTGAAGGTTATTCTTTAAGATTATGGACGAAACTTTCTAAATCGTCAAAAGTAGTTTTTGATGTGGGAGCAAACACTGGGATGTACTCTTTGCTGACCAAAAGTGTGAATCCTTCGGCAGCCGTTTACGGTTTTGAACCTGTAAAAAGAACACACGATAAGTACGCTGCCAATTGCAAATTGAATAATTATGAAGTAAGAGCAGAATGGATGGCGGTTTCGGATTTCACGGGCGAACTTACTTTGTACGATATTCCAGAAGCCAACAATTATAGTGCTACTTTAAACAAAGAGTTTTCGGATGTACGTCATGTTTCTCATAAAGACACTCGTTTTGAAACAAAAGTACCAGCTACTACGCTGAAAGATTATATCGAAGCCAACAACATCACTAACATTGATTTAATGAAAGTGGATGTGGAAATGCACGAACCAGAAGCTTTACGAGGCATGGGTGAGTACTTGCAGAAATTCCAGCCAACTTTGTTAATCGAAATTTTTACAGATGAATTAGGCAAACAAGTACAAGAAATTCTGAAAGGTTGTAATTATCTTTTTTACAGTATCGACGAGGATGGTACAACAACTTTACAAAAAGATATTATTGCTACCGACGAATCAAATTATTTGATTTGTCGCCCAGAAATTGCTAGAAGCTTGGGCTTGTTGGAAGTATAATTTTTATGAAGATGGAAGGTATCGTTCATAAAAATACTTGGGTAATTATTGTGTATTATAATGGTTTGGAATGGATTGAAAGCTGTTTGAAAAGTTTTGAAAACAGTTATTTCAAAGACCAAATTATTGTTGTGGATAATCATTCGCCTGAAAAAACTGGTATTGAGCTGATTAAAAAGCAATTTCCTGCTGTTAAACTCATTGAACTAAACGAGAATATTGGTTTTGGAAGAGCCAATAATTTGGGTATTGAATATGCTATTGAACGGAATGCGGAGTATGTTTTTCTATTAAATCAAGACGCTTGGTTGATTGAAAATGACTGTGTAGAACGTTTGGTAGAAGTAGCAGAACGCAATCAAGATTTTGGTATAATTAGTCCAGTGCATTTTAATGCTGCAAAAACGGCTTTAGACGAAGGTTTTGGCATTTACTTGTCGAGTTCAAAAAACTGGCGATGGGCATCGGATACTTTTTTTGAAAAGAAGAAAGAAATTTACGAGTTATCTTTTGTAAATGCCGCTGCTTGGTTGCTGAATTTGAAAGCATTTCATAAAATCGGTTACTTCGACCCAGCTTTTTTTATGTATGGTGAAGACGTTGACCTTGTGAATCGTACGTTGTTTCATCGTTTTAAAATCGGTTTCGTTCCTAATGCAAGTATTGTTCATGCACGAGAAAATCGTCCGAAAAGTATCAATAAAGCGAGTCTTTCATACTCAGAAAAAATGCAATTTTACGGACAATACTTGGCTTTGCTCAAGAATGTTCGTTGGGGTTTAGGAAAAGCTTTTGTGAAATTTCAAACACTTTGGTTAACTCATATTATTGAGCAAATTGCTCAGCAATCTTGGAAAAGAAGCTGGCAAATACTATTCATCGGCTTCGGAATGATGGGTAGATTGATTCAACTCTATTCATCAAGACAAAAATATAAACGAGGTTTCTCGAAGTAATTTTGTTGTTTAATCTTTATTTAATGGGCATCGTCATTCGTCAAAGCATCAAAAGTTCGATTGTCACCTACGTCGGAGTAGTAATCGGAACGGTTAATGTTTTGTTTCTTTATAGTAAGTTTCTTTCACCTCAGCAATTAGGTTTATATACGGCTTTAATTAGTTTTCCTCAAGTATTTGCAGCATTTTCAAATTTAGGAACACCCCACGTTGGCGTTAGATTCTTTAGCCGATTTGCTGATCCAGAACGCCAACACAATGGCTTTTTTGGCTATTTATTGTTAGCTCCTTTCGTTGGTTTTTTACTGTTTTTACTCGCTTACGTAGGTTTAAAAGGTGTTTTTCAGTCAGTTTATATGGATAATTCTCCATTACTGATTCAATATTATTGGTACTTGCCTCTAATCACTTTTTTCCTGCTTTATGCTACTACTTTAGAAACTTATAGCAAAGTACATCTTCGGATTGTTGTACCAACGATTCTCAGAGAAATTTTCTTGAAATCATCTAATTCAATTTTAGCGATATTATTTGGCTTTAAGTTTATTACTTTCGACCAATTACTGAATGGCATTATTCTGGTTTATTTCTTGAATATCTGTTTCTTGTTAATCTACATCAAAATCTTAGGGAAACTTTACCTTCGTTTTAATTTTAGTTTCTTGAAACAACCGATTTTCAAAGAAATGTATATGTACGGACTTTGGACGATACTTGGCGGAGCAACGGCTACGCTTTTGCCCAATATCGAAAAATTGATGCTTCCTGCTTACAAAGGAGGTTTAGATAGTACTGCAATTTTCTTTATTGCTTCAAGCATCGGGATGGTGATTGCCATTCCTCGAAATGCCATTGCGTCAATCACAGAGCCACTTTTGGCGGAATCTTGGAAGAATAATAACCTTGAACACATTGAAGAAATTTATCAGAAATCTGCCCTGAATTTATTGATTGTTGGTGGATTTTTGTTTTTAGGAATTTGGACAAATATTGACGCTGTTTTTCAAATTATTCCAAATGCGGCTGTGTATAGTCAAGGGAAATTTGTGGTTTTAATGGTCGGTTTGTACAGCGTTTTCGACATGGCAACGGGATTAAACTCTGAAATTCTGAAGAATTCTCCTTACTATAAATATGATTTTGGATTTTATATCATCCGTTTTGTAGTACTCTTATTGGTGAATTTAATTTTTATTCCAATTTATGGCTACAATGGTGCGGCTTTGGCGATGCTCGTTTCGGTGGTAGTGTATAATTTGGTGAAATTCTTTTTTATCAAGTATAAACTTAATCTACAACCATTCAATTTAGCGACGGTAAAAACACTTTTATTAGGCTTTTTTACTTATGGAATCACACTTTTTATTCCAAGTTTTGAAGGTGATATTTGGATGAGTTTTGTGAATATCTCCATAAAATCCGTTTGTATTACGATACTCTTTGGTGGAGGAGTATTGTTCCTTGAAATATCCGAAGATTTGAATAGAACTGTAAAATCGTTGATAAAAAAAGTGATTGGTAATTAGTATTTTACTTAATCATATAAATAACTAATAGAAATTTGTCCAGTGAAGATTGACCAATCACCAATTTCTAATCACTAAAAAACAATGAAAATATTATTTACTTTTGGTGGCTTGCCACATTATTATAACTTGGTTCTCAATCGCTTAAATCGTATTGAAGGACAAGAAATCGTTGTGATTGCTCCAAAAAGTGGTGGAAAAACCGTTGGTTCTGGCGTTCATCAAACCTTAGATGGCATTGAATTCAAAGTACATTTCTTAGAAGAATACAAAACGCTTTGGGGCAAACCTTTCTTCAAAAATTTTATCGAAACTATTGAAGCTGAACGCCCAGACGTAATCGTTACGATTTGGCCTTATATTTTGGCTTTTGTGTATAATCCGATGTTACTTTGGAAAATAAGAAGCATGGGAATAAAATTGATATTGAAAGAAATTCCATTCAATATTCCAAAATTCAAAGAAGCGCTTGATTATTATGCCAACGGCGGTGTAGCGTCAGAAACGATGCAAACCAATTTGAAACCCGATAGTTTGGCTTTCAAATTAAAATATACTCTGCTAAAATATTCGTACAAAAGAGCTTTTAATTTGGTTGATGCTCACGTAGATTATACTGAAGAAGCTTACGAAGTATTTGGTAGTTATGGCGTTCCGAAAGAGAAAATCTTTGTTATTTACAATTCGCCAGATACTGATTTGATTTTGGCAGATAAAGCCAAAATTGAAGGGATAAATACTGTTTTGCCCGAAAATCCACTGCGACTTTTACACGTTGGAAGATTAGTAAAATGGAAAAGAGTAGATATGTTGATAGAAGTTTTCAGTAAACTCTTGGTGCAATTCCCAACGGCTGAATTAGTGATTGTTGGTACTGGACCAGAAGAGGAAAATCTCAAAGAACAAGCTATCGCTTTGGGCATTGAAAAGCAAGTAGTGTTTACGGGTGGTGTGTATAAAATGACTGAACTTGGACAATACTTCAACGCTTCGCTGGTGTATGTTTTGGCAGGAATGGGCGGTTTGTCTATCAACGATGCGATGTGTTTTGATAAACCTATCGTTTGTGCAGTGGCGGATGGAACAGAGAAAAAATTGGTAAGAGATGGCTACAACGGCTTTATTTTTGACGATGGTAATGCAGATGATTTATTTAAAAAATTAGCCGTACTTTTGTCTGACCCAGCAAAAACTCGCCAAATGGGACTTAATTCTGGTCAAATTATTCGTGATGAAGTAAATATTCATGTAGTAATTAAAAATTATCAAAGAGCTTTTGAAAGCTGTCGGTCATCGGCTGTCAGCAATCGGCTTAAGTAGTTAAATTAATAGAGTTGATAAGCTATTTTTGACAAATCAGCGTAAATCAGTGGGAAATAATAGGTAAAATATCAAAGAAAAGCTGAAAGCCGAAAGCTGAAAGCTGATGACCATATCAAAATGTTTGTTTTAAAATACATATTAAAAGGACCATATCATGCTTTCAGAACTCCTGAAAGTCGTGAATTACTCAAGCTTTTCAGAAAATATGGAGATGTAAAACGCTACGAAGCTCGTGAAGTAACATTTCAAAGAATGACATTCCAAGTCCCCGATTGTATGTCTTTTCTTTTTCAGTTTCAAGAAATTTTCGTTGAACAGTTTTATAAATTCAATACCAATTCGACAAAGCCAGTGATTTTAGATTGCGGAGCAAATATTGGTTCAAGTTGTGCATTTTTCAAAAGAGAGTATCCAAATGCACAAATCACTGCTTTTGAAGCCGATGCTAAAATTGCTACAATACTCCAGTCAAATCTCAGTAAAAATGGATTTTCGGACGTAGAAGTAATCAATAAAGCCGTTTGGATTGATGACGAAGGCATTGAATTCGCCTCTGAAGGTTCAGACGGAGCGTCGATTTATGGCGAAGGTGATAAAGTAAAAGTTGCTTCTTTTCGGTTGAAAGATGTACTTGATAAAACGCCTTCGGTAGATATGCTAAAAATGGATATTGAAGGGGCAGAAACAGCCGTTTTGAAAGACTGTGCCGATTCATTAAAGCAAGTAAAAAACATCTTTATCGAATATCACGCTTTTCCAGAACAAACTCAGGAATTAGGCGAAATTTTGAATATTTTGGTCAAAAACGGTTTCCGTTACTTTATCAATTCTGCACAAGACCGCACGAAGCCGCTCGTTAATCATCGCTATAAAGGTAACGACTTGATGGATTTGCAACTAAACATTTTTGGCTATCGTCCATAATATGAAAATTACGATATTAAGCACTTTTGATACTTTTGGCGGAGCGTCAATCGCAGCATTTCGTCTGAATAAAGCCTTAAATGACAATGGCTTAGACTCAAAAATGCTCGTTCAAGATAAAAAAGGTAAAGCTCCCAACGTTGAAACGATTGCGACAAACTGGTTTTTGAAAAAAGTAGCTCTTGCAAGATTCGCTTTCGACCGCTATCAATTTGCTTTTTATGAAAAGTCCAAAGCTGTAAGATTTATCTTCTCTCAAGCAAAAATTGGTGTTGATATTAGTCAGAATACTTTGATTCAAAATACAGACATTATTCATTTGCATTGGATAAATTTTGGTTTTCTCTCTTTAGATTCTATTCAAAAATTGATAGCCACACAAAAGCCAATCGTTTGGACTTTACATGATATGTGGGTTTTTACGGGAGGTTGTCATTATTCAAGAGACTGTACTCATTATCAACAAAGCTGTGGAAATTGTACAGAATTTCTAAAAAATCCTTCTTCAACAGATTTGTCAAATCAAGTCTGGAAAGCCAAGAAAACAATTTTTCAAAATGCCAATATTACCATCGTTGCTTGTAGCAATTGGTTGGCAGAAAAGGCGAAGACGAGTACTTTATTAGAAGGTAAGAAAATTGTTTCGATTCCAAATCCAATTGATACTTCATTGTTCAAGCCAACCGAAAAGGCCATTGCACAACAACATTTTCAATTAGATAATAACAAACGTTATATACTTTTTGCCGCCGCTAAAATCAGTGATATTCGGAAAGGTTTTATCTATTTTAAAGAAGCTTTAGAGATTTTAAAAAAGGAGTATTCAGTTGATAATAAAGAAGTTGAACTAATTATTTTCGGACAAGCGAATGCCAATGATTTTGAAAACCTTCCTTTTAAAGTAAATGTTTTAGGCAAACTTTCAGATTTATCCGAAATTGCTTTGGCGTATTCCTCTGCTTCCGTTTTTGTAGTTTCTTCTTTAGAAGATAATTTGCCGAACACCATTATGGAATCTTTGGCTTGTGGAACGCCCGTTGTTGGTTTTGAAACAGGTGGTATTCCTGAAATGATTGGACATCAAAAAAATGGATATTTAGCCACTTTTAAATCTGCTGAAGAGCTAGCAAAAGGCATTTTTTGGACATTGTTTCAGGCTGATTATCAATCACTTTGCCAAAATTCCAGACAAAAAGCTTTAAATAATTATGCTGAAGAAGTAGTAGCGAAACAGTACCAAGCTTTATATGAATCATTATTATGAAATTAAGTATCATTACCATTACTTATAACGCTGAAAAATTCCTAAAAAGAACCATTGAAAGTATTTTGGCTCAATCGAACCAAGATTTTGAGTACATAATTATTGATGGGAAATCGAAAGATTCAACCTTAGAAATTGCGAAAGCTTATGGCGAAAGAGTAAACCTTTTGGTATCTGAACCCGACAAAGGTTTATACGATGCCATGAATAAAGGTTTGGGTTTGGCAAAGGGCGATTTCGTATGGTTTATGAATGCTGGAGACGAAATTAATGATGGTGAAGTAGTGGCAATTTTCATGAAAGTTTTAGCAGAAACCAACGCTGATGTGTTTTATGGCGATACTTATTTTGTAGAGGAAAATGGTACAATTCAAGGCTTGCGTTCAGAAATTACGCCCCATCGTTTGCCTAAAAATCTTACATGGCAAGACATGAATTTAGGAATGTTAGTTTGTCATCAAGCTTTTATCGCTCGTAAATCCATCGCTCCTTTTTACTTAGAAAATAACCTCAGTGCTGATATTGATTGGGAAATAGAATGCCTGAAAAGATCGAAAAAAGTACAGTTTTTGGATACAGTCGTGGCAAAATACTTGGTCGGAGGAATTTCAAATAAACAGCTAAAACGTTCTTTAATCGACCGCTACGAAGTGTTAAAAAAGCATTTTGGTTTATTGGGTGCAATCTTGGCTCATATAAAAATTACCATTCGAGGAGTAAAATTGATACTTAAAAAGGGCGGGAAGTATTGGTAGGCAATACCAAAAATGCCCGTGCTTCCAGCGACATGACTTCTTCTTTTTGATAAAATAATAAAGCTCTGTCACGCAAGGCGTATTCACTACTTAAAAAAACATTGCACGTTTCTAGTAATGTTTTTTCTCGTCCAAATCTATCCAAAAAAGCTTCAACGGTTTTCAACCAAAACCAAGTAAGGGTTTCGTGATAACCTCTTTCAAAACTCACCACTCCACCCACCGAGCTATTGAATAAAATAATTCTTTGTCTTACCAAAAGCATCGCCTGCGTAAGGTTGTATTGACGCAAATGCCAAACACCCATTGCTAAATGTGCTTCATGCGTCCAAGCCTCTGCTGGCAAAGTAGCATTATTGAATTTTTCTATTAGGGATTCTATTTCGGATTCTGATTGAAAAAGTTGCATGATAATTTGGGGCTTTTTCGGGCGAATAAATTCACCCGCTAAGTGGAACGTTGGGTTTTGAATGTCAAAATTGAGGATACTGATTAAAGGAGCTTGATTTATCAAGTTCAAATAATATTTATATTCATACATTTCAACAAATTCCTAAATATGATATAAATTTCATAACAAAAATAACTTTTTTTTGTGAAAATATAAATAAAATTGACGATATTATGTCAAAAAGAAGACCTCAATAGCAAAATTATGAGGTTTTTTTCTCTTAGCGGACGAATTAATTCGCCCGCTAAGAGAAAAACTATTCAGCTAATAAATTTACCATTTCAAGAAGTTCTTCGTCAATTTTTTTAACCTTGTGATGGCTTTCTTGATTGAAGATATATCGTTTTACTTTTCCTACATTTTGTGGACTTACCGAAAATACTCCATACCCGTCTTGCCATTGGAAATGACTATTAAGTAGTCCAGACTCGTTTATCCATCGTGAAGATTCACCTTTCACGTTTTTAATGATTTCAGCAATACTTTGAGTGGATTTCATCTTGAAAAGGCAATGTAAATGGTCTTCTACGCCATTGATTATTTCAAGTTGTATGTCTTTTTTCTTGGCGTGATTTCTAATATGCTCAAGAAGTTGATAGCGAAGGGATTTGTTTAAGCAAGGTTCTCTGTGTTTGGTTGTCCAGACAGCATGGACATATAGGTATATTAGATTTCCTGTCATCGTATTATTGTATTTATAAATATAGGCATAAATTACGTTTAGCAGGCGAATTTATTCGCCTGCTAAATGTAATTTAAGTCAAAATCGCTTTGCTTAATTCTTTTCTTTCCAATATTTTGCTTCTAATTCTGCTTTTTCTTTTTCTATTTTTAACTTTTCATTTTCTAAAACTAATTTTTCAATTTTATGTTGAAGTTCTTTAGCATCATAATAATTGACATTATTACTTCCATTTCCTGTTGAAACATTAGAGTTTTGACACTGGTCAAAAAAAAATGAAACTCTGTCACCAAAGGCTAAGATATCATTTAAGGTTACACCTAACTTATCAGCTATTTGTTCTAAGCGTTTAATCGTTACGTCTTTTTTCCCCCGCTCTATATCTGCATAAGCAGGTAAGGAAAGCCCTAACATATCAGCTAAATTTTCTTGAGAGAACCCTTTTAATGTTCGGATACCTCTTATTTTTTCTCCGATGTCTTTCATTTTTCTAAAATGTAAAGTTTTACTTTCTATTTTGTCTATTATAAACGTAAACATAATAAAAAAACTCTACTAAATTGCATTGATCATATCTTAAATACTAAAAAGCAAAAACACCATATACTACTTATCGACATGGAAATATTGTACATCTTCATTATTATTGCTCTTATTCTTGCATCAATTATTTCTCAAAATTTACAAATCAAAAGAAGTATATTAACAATTCTCCTTATTTTATTCTCTTTAGGAGCTATTACTCAGTTTATGAGGGTAGGTTTTGAAAAAGGACTTGCAGGAGTATTAGGAATGTGTCTACCAGCAGGCATTACTGCATATTTTTTAAATAAAATAATTCAAAAAAAATAGTCATGAAAAAGAAATATTATTTTTTCAATATACCTCTTATCATATTGATTTTTATGATAAAAAATATTAGTATATACGCACAGAGAAGTAGAGATTTTGGTAGAGATTACTCTGATATGCCAATACAATCATATTCTGTCAATAATATTATTGCATCTTTTATATTGGGTCCAGTATTATTTATGATAGGACAAGCCTTACTGAAATACCATGTTGATGAAAAAGGAAATCCTAAATCATTTTTTGGAGTAGTTATTACTTGGGCTAGTATTATCTGTTTTATTCCAGCATTACAATTTTTGTTTTCTTTGAGTCTAATGATTTTTGCGTTAGTAATTTTAGGTGTAATAATATATGCTTTTTTTTCTACTCTATTAAAAAAATAAAGGTTTGAAAAAGTCTTTTTTTAGATTAATTATATTGAAAACTTAATTATTATATAACATGATGACTAAATTTAAAGTAACCATTCTTTTAATACTATTTTTCTTCATATCTGAAATGTCCTTCGCACAAGTAAGTTCGAGAGCAAAACAATTTGGTTATAGAGGGTATCCAAGTGTAATAGACGCAGATGGAGTGTCCAATGCAATAAAACAACGCACGCAGTCTGTATATGCGAATACAAGTAATATTCAAGAAAAAATAAATAGATTATATGACTTGAATGAAAACCTGCAATACGTTGATAGCTCTAAATATGCGATGATAAATGATGCAATTGGACAACTTATTGGCTTTCTTAATAGTAAAACTATTGACATTACAAATCCTCAGAATAACAGATTCATAGATAATATGCTGAGAAATTACGAAGATGGAATAAAAAAAGCATTTAATAAAGAACAAATTATTATTCCTGTCATGGTATTTGAAAATGGACAATGGATTAAAAAAAACTTTCAATCCAATTAAATGTAATCTGTTTAAACTTTCTTGTTTTCTAATTAATGGATTAATTAGTTCATAGGTTTATAAGAAAATATTGATTTAATTAATCTAATTTACTAAACTGCAAATAAGCTTAAAGAGCTTCATTTAATGTAAAGCTATTATCCAAAAATCGTACTAATACTCACTTTTGAATTCCATAAAATCATGTTTAAAATTCTTCAAATAACGGAATCTAACATAGAAAAAGTTCAGTTATTACTATTACAGAAAGGTAATGAAATCAGACCGGGTCGTTTCATAGAGGACATAGAACTCAAGAGATTTAGTACTTTTGATGAGGCTACTAATTTTATAAATAGCTTAGATAATGATAAGTTACAAAGTATAGTAGAGTATATAGTATTTAAAGAATAAATATATAATAGAGATAACAGATGTTAAAAATCGAACTATATGTCGTTTATTTTATTCTTGATGTAAAATCAAATCAGTGCTTATACACAATATTCCACTTTGGATACAAATTAATTCATACCCTAAGTGGAATATCTTTTAGCAAGATTATCAAATATAAAAACCTCATGAGGTTTTTATATTTACGAAATTAGCAATCCAAAATCAAATTAAATTCCTAAAATCTTCTTATTCAATTCTATATCAGCACCACCACCAGCAAAATCATCAAAAACTTTAGATGTCGCTTGGATGATGTGAGAATCAATAAATGGAGCACCTTCAGTAGCACCTTGAACGGGGTCTTTAATAGCACATTCCCATTCTAACACAGCCCAGCCATCATAACCGTATTGTGTAAGTTTAGAGAAAATAGAGCCAAAATCTACTTGTCCATCACCCAAAGAACGGAAACGACCAGCACGATTTACCCATGACTGATAGCCACCATAAACACCTTGTTTTCCAGTTGGATTAAATTCAGCATCTTTTACATGGAACATCTTGATTCTTTCGTGATAGAAATCAATGTATTGTAAGTAATCCAAACATTGCAATACAAAGTGAGATGGGTCATAAAGTAAGTTGGCACGTTTGTGACCGCCTACTTTTTCCAAGAACATTTCAAAAGTAACGCCATCGTGCAAATCTTCGCCTGGATGAATTTCGTAACAAAGGTCCACACCAGCGTCCTCAAATGCATTCAAAATTGGTAACCAACGGTTTCCTAATTCTGTAAAGCCTTGGTCAACCAAACCAGCAGGACGTTGTGGCCAAGGATAAACTGTATGCCACATCAAAGCACCCGAGAAAGTAGCATGAGCGTTCAAACCTAAGTTTTGCGAGGCTTTCGCAGCATATTTCAATTGTTGCACAGCCCATTCAGTACGAGCTTTCGGATTTCCTTTTACTGAATCTGGTGCGAAACCATCGAACATTACATCATAAGCGGGGTTTACTGCCACCAACTGTCCTTGTAAGTGCGTTGAAAGTTCAGTGATTTGGACACCTTTATCCGCCAACTTCCCTTTCAATTCATCGCAATAGGTTTTTGATTCTGCGGCTAATTGAAGGTCAATCGCACGAGCATCCCAAGTAGGAATTTGTACTCCTTTATAGCCTAAATCAGCCACCCAAGACGTGATAGAATCAAGCGAATTAAACGGCTCAGTATTATCTAAAAATTGTGCTAAAAATATAGCAGGACCTTTGATTGTTTTCATGAAAAATTGTGAGTTGTGAATGAGTGAGTTAAGAGTTAATACCCTTTTTTTTCAATAATTCTCCTGTTGTTTTTCTGGATTTTGAAAGAATCTTCAAAATTTCATGTCCTTCATCCATTAAGCTTTTTAGCTTTGCTTCATGGAAAAAGTTGGCATCTATTGAATATTCCAACCAAAATATACTTTCATCAAGTTCTTCGATGACAATACTTAATTTGGCAAAAAACTCTTTATTACTTCTGGCTCTTCTTACAGCTCGATAGTTTGCAACTGAAGATGCTGACGAACGAGCTAATTGTCGAGCAATATTTTTAGCAGATAGAGATTTTGAAAATAGTTCATCACATACAGGAATACATCTGAGTCCAAAGTTTTTAACTCTTTGGAACATTCTTTCTGCAAATTCGTGCTGTGCATGACTATTTTCCATCAATCATCTGTTTAGTGTAGTTCAAAAGAGTGAGCTGTGAATTAATGAATGTAACTACAATATTCACTAACTCACTAATTCACAACTCACTAAATATCTATACCTTCACCCAGCTTTGACTTCTATGGCTATCAAGGATTCTTTCGCAGATTAATAATTCTCTGTAACCATCCGCAAAAGTTGGATAGTTTGGTTTTTCTGGTTGTTTTCCAGCGGCTACCGCAGCATATACCTCTTTGAATAATTGTTTTGAAGTATCAGGGAAGCCTTCGTTGTGTCCACCCGGGAAAGTCATTAAAGCACTTGCTTCTGGATAAGCCAAAGAAGGATCACGCATTAACGATTGGTTGTAACCATCACGATTACCAATCCAAAGTTCGTTTGGTGCTTCTGAGTTGAATGCAAATGTTTTCTTCCCTCCAGAAATCTCTAATTTCAATTGGTTTTTACGTCCAGCCGAAACTTGAGAAACTGTTACAGAGCCACGATTTCCGTTATCAAAACGCAATAAAACGTTGGCTGTATCTTCCGTAGTAATTGTTACATCAGCGTAATCTTCTGGTTGAAGCATTTTGCCTGAATACGTTTCTACTGGTTTCAAAGGCTTCTTACGAGTTTTGTGAATGGTATTAAAATCCGCCATTACTTCTACCGTTTTCAAGCCAGTGATATACTCGATAATATCCATCAAGTGTGACCCAATATCAGCAATCGCACGAGAATCTCCAGATTTATCTGGTTCTAAACGCCAGTTATAATCAGTTTCATAAAATAACCAGTCTTGTAAATAAGAACCAATTACTGAATACACATCTCCTAAATCTCCTTTTTCACGCATGGTTTTCATTTGGCGAACCAAAGGATAATAACGCAAATTGAAGTGAACTGCATTTACCAAACCTGTTTCAGCAGCTAAGGCTACTAATTCTTCAGCCTCGTGTAAATCTTTAGCTAATGGTTTTTCACAAACAACGTGTTTCCCAGCTAATAAAGCTGCTTTTGATTGTGAGTAATGTAAAAAGTTTGGAGTACAAATATGAACACAAACAATGTCTTCCATTGCCAATAATTGATCAAACGTACACGGACGCTCGATACCTAATTGTGCAGCCTTAGCAGTCGCTAATTCAATATTTACTTCACAAAGTGCTGTCACTTCTACATTTGGAAGTCTTCTTAATGCCTCAATATGAGCAGGTCCGATAAACCCAGTTCCGACTACGCCGACTTTGATTTTTTCCATGGTTAAATAATTGTTATTTGGATAAGTATTCTCTTTTGATTGAAATTATGTGGGATAATAATATTTTTCTACATTCAAATCCTTCAAATATAATTAACATTTATCAGGAATATTGAGGTTTTGTACTGTTTAGATTGGATTTAGTTTTATTGCTTATTTTTTAAACAATGCCACATCTGCCTGCATCATATCGTCAACTAATCCTTTTAAATCGTATTTAGGAGTCCAACCTAATTTTGATTGACATTTTGCAGGATCTCCAATGAGTAATTCTACCTCAGTTGGACGGAAATATCTTTCATCTACAGAAACTACTACTTTCCCAATTTCTACTTGGTATTCAGGATTGTGACAAGCTACTACTTTCCCAATTTCATTGACTCCATCTCCTTCAAATCCAATTTCAATACCTAAATAAGCAAATGCCATTCTTACAAATTCACGCACACGAGTGGTTACTCCAGTAGCTATGACAAAATCTTCAGGTACCTCTTGTTGTAAAATTAACCACATGGCTTCTACATAGTCTTTGGCATGTCCCCAGTCACGTTGAGCATCCAAATTTCCTAAGTATAATTGTTCTTGTTGTCCCAGAGCAATTTGCGAAACAGCACGAGTAATTTTACGGGTTACAAAAGTTTCTCCACGCAAAGGCGATTCATGGTTAAATAAAATACCATTTACGGCAAACATTCCATAAGCTTCACGATAGTTTACTGTAATCCAGTAAGCATATAATTTAGCAACAGCGTAAGGTGAGCGTGGATAAAATGGAGTAGTTTCAGATTGTGGAACTTCTTGAACCAAACCGTATAGTTCAGAAGTAGAAGCTTGATATATTTTAGTTTTTTTATTCAAACCCAATAATCGAACAGCCTCAAGAACTCTTAAAGTACCAATACCATCAACTTGAGCCGTATATTCGGGTTCATCAAAAGAAACCTTTACGTGCGACATCGCCCCAAGATTATAAATCTCATCTGGTTGAACTTCTTGAATAATTCTGATAATATTAGTTGAATCACTCAAATCACCATAATGAAGTATAAATTTTACTCCATCTTCATGTAAATCTTCATAAAGATGATCAATCCTTTGTGTATTAATTAATGAACTTCTTCGCTTGATACCATGTACTTCATAGCCTTTAGAGAGGAGTAATTCTGCTAAATATGCACCGTCTTGACCGGTGATACCTGTAATAAGAGCTTTTTTCATGTAGTCCAACCCCTGCCCAAGAGGGATTTTAATTTTGGGGGCAATTAAAAATTAAATGTGATTTTATTCAATACAAAAATACTAAACCAAAAAGCTAAAACCCAAGTTCTTACCTTATTTAACTAGGATTCCTCTTTTTATTTCTACTCTGTCGGGCAATATCATTGCCGAAGGAAAATTTTCTTTAATCGTCACAAAGTATCTTTCGGCATCCATTCTGTTTAGAAAATCACCAATTTTTACTTTGTAAATCGGTTGTTGATAGCTAATATAAGGGTATATTTCTGGATAAGTTTGGTAAGTATAAATCTTGGCATCATCAGCGGCTTTTCTGTCATTTCCTACATAAATCTGGATTCTGAAACCATTTGCGTAGCGAATACTTTTATTTTTAAGCGAAATAGTATCTAAGATAGCATCCAGTTTTTTATTGATGTGCATAGGCTCTTCGGTTAAATAAGCCTTTTTTGTATTCTTTTTCGGATAATTTAGCGTATCATTTGCCTCGTTTAGTTGTTTGTATTTAGGCAAATATTGCGATAAATCTTCTTCGTAAATTTTATCTATTTTTTTATGGGATGATTTTGTGCTGGCAGAAGTAGAGCCACCTTTGCTAGAAACAACCTTGGAGGAACAAGCACTTAGAATTACTAAAAATATGGATAGACAAATAAAAAGAAAGCGTTGCATATAATATTGAGTTTTTCAGATAGACTTTTGGTGGCTTGAAAAGAAGTATTCATCAAAGATACAATTTTTGACAAAAACTTGAAATATCCTTTTTCATTGTAACTTTGTTTCCGCTATTGAGCATCCTTAATTCTGATTTTTTGATTTCTAAAAAACCCATGAATATTCAACAAAATATTTCTTTAAAACCCTTCAATACTTTTGGTCTGGAAGCTTCTGCACAATATTTTGTTGAAGTAAATACTGTTGAAGAACTGAAAGATATTCTCCAAAATCCTAATTTCAAGAACCTTGATAAATTGTTTTTAGGAGGCGGAAGTAATTTGCTACTTACCAAGAATTACGAAGGATTGGTGATAAAAATTGCCTTAAAAGGAATTGAAAAGGTTTTTGAAGACGAAAAATCTGTTCATATCAAAGCGGGTGCAGGTGAAGTTTGGCATCAATTTGTAATGTTTTGTGTAGAGCATCATTATGCGGGTATCGAAAATCTTTCCCTCATTCCGGGTACAGTTGGTGCTGCACCCATGCAAAATATTGGTGCTTATGGCGTAGAAATCAAAGATGTTTTTCAGGAATTAGAAGCCCTTAATCTGGAAACGCTTGAAATTGAAACCTTTAGTTTAACCGATTGTCAGTTTGGTTATCGTGAAAGTGTTTTTAAACATTCTTTGAAAGGAAAATATGTGATTACTTCCGTCACTTTTCATTTGAATAAAGTGCCTACTTTCAAGACTGCTTATGGCGACATTCAAAAAACGTTGGCAGAAATGAATGTCACGGCACTTTCAATCAAAGCCGTAAGCGATGCCGTCATTTCAATTCGTAAAAGTAAATTACCAGACCCAGCCGAAATTGGTAATTCTGGAAGTTTTTTCAAAAATCCAGAAATTCCGATTGAACAATACAAACAAATTTTGATAGAATATCCAACCTTACCAAGTTACCCAATCAATGAAAGTACTGTAAAAGTGCCAGCGGGTTGGTTGATAGAACAAGCAGGTTGGAAAGGTTTTAGAGATGGACAAATTGGCGTTCATGCTCGTCAGGCTTTGGTTTTGGTAAATTATGGCGGTGGCAATGGCAACGAAATCAAGAAATTAGCAGAAAAAGTACAGGAATCAGTGTTGGATAAATTTGGCATCAAATTAAGTCCAGAAGTAAATTATATATAAAACATCTCAAGAATGAACATCCCAAAATTAAAACATACCGACACGAATAATTTCTTCTTGATGGCAGGAAGTTGTGCCATTGAAAGCCGTGATTTGGCTTTTGAAATTGCTGAAAAAATCAAAGGTATCACCGACCAATTTGGCATTCCTTATATCTTCAAAGGTTCGTATCGCAAGGCAAATCGTACTAAATTAGATTCTTTTACAGGGATTGGAGACATTACTGCTTTAGAAATTTTACAAGAAATTGGCAATCATTACGATTTGCCAACCGTAACCGATATTCACGAATCGCAAGAAGCAGAAATGGCAGCCAAGTATGTGGATGTATTGCAAATTCCAGCTTTTTTGTGTCGTCAAACAGATTTATTGGCTGCTGCTGCTCGTACTGGAAAAGCGGTAAATATCAAAAAAGGGCAATTCATGGCAGGTGTTTCTATGAAATTTGCCGTTGAAAAAATCTTGCATGAAAACCCTTCAGCACAAGTATTTTTAACAGACAGAGGAAACTCTTTTGGTTACGGTGATTTAGTGGTTGACTATCGTAACATTCCTGAAATGCAAGCACATGGTGTTCCTGTGGTGATGGATTGTACACACTCTTTACAAAGACCAAACCAAACAACTGGCGTAACTGGTGGACAACCAAAAATGATTGAAACCATTGCTAAAGCAGCAATTGCAGTAGGAGCGGATGGTATTTTTATCGAAACGCATCCAAATCCTGCCATCGCAAAATCTGACGGAGCAAATATGTTGCCTTTAGATAAATTGGAAGAATTATTAGAAAAACTGGTAAGAGTACGCCAAGCGGTGATATAATTTAGTGATTGAGTGAGTTATGAATTAGTGATTGTTTTCACTCACTCACAATTGAAAACAATTCCTCAAAGTTTGTTTACATAAAATCTTTTTCCAAAAACAATGTTCAGAAAAATTTTCATTCCAACTTTTCTTGGCGTAATGATGTCTTTGTTTTCGATGTCTGTTCCTGCATCGTATGCTGTTGAAAAATCTTTTCAAGAACCTGTTACAAAAGTGGCACAAAACTTTCCTGAAAAGTTTGAAACGGCTTCAAAAAACAGCTACGCAATTGATGTTGTAAGTACTGCTTCGGGAGAATGGACATTTGACAATGCGATGATTGGAGGTTCTGATAACGACGCTAAAAATGGAGAAAAGTCCGTCAGAATGAAGGAAAAGGCTAAACTGACAATGAATTTTGATATTCCGACGGGTATTCAGCAAGTAAAGCTAAAGTACGGTGTTTATCAAACAGATGAAGAAGCTAGCTTTGAACTATGGGTTTCAACCAACGCTGGCAAGGCTTGGATGAAAATGGGAAAAGCCATAAAAGCAACGAATAAAAAACTAAAAATAGTAACCTTTGAAGTACTTACCAAAAAGCCAAGTAGAATAGAAATCAGAAAAACCGACGATACAGAAAACCGCCTAAATATTGATGATATTAGTGTTGTTACTTATTCAAGCACTGTTAAATCGCCGAATATTTCTACTACTGTTCAAGAGCCAATATTACTTATTTCAAAACCTACACGTGATAATAATTTAGCTTTAGGAAATCCGTCAAAAGCTGTTTCTAGTACTTCTTCACCGAATAATTTTTTGATGACAAAAACATCCTATTCGCTTTCTTATAATAAAAGTAAAAACATTGCGAATTGGGTTTCTTGGCATTTAAGTAAGGCTTGGAAAGGTGATGCGGCTCGTCAGAATAATTTTCGTGCTGATAATACATTACCAGAAGGATGGTATCAAGTAAATCCGAGAGATTATTCAGATACAGGCTTTGATAGAGGTCATTTATGTCCTTCAGATGATAGAGATGGCAATCCCGAAGAAAACCAAGAGACTTTTTTTATGACCAACATGGTGCCACAAGCTCCTGAAAACAACAGAGGGATTTGGAAACATTTAGAAGAATATACAAGAACATTACTCGACCAAGGAAATGAATTATACATTTTAGCAGGAACGCTCGGACAAGGTGGAACAGGAACAAATGGCACAACAAAAACAATTGGCAAAAATAACAATGTTGTAGTGCCAGCCACTATTTGGAAAGTAATTGTAGTATTGCCAGTTGGCGACAAAGATGTTGTGAGAATCAACACCACAACAAGAGTAATTGCGGTAAATATGCCCAATCAGAATTCGGTTGGAGCGGAAGATTGGAAAAAATATAGAATATCTGTAGATGAATTAGAACGCTTGACGGGTTATGATTTTCTATCAAACGTTCCTACAAATATTCAACAGGTAATTGAGAATGTTGTTGATAAGGAGTAATTATACCTGATGATTTACCTTATCTTTATTTTTGAAATCAATTGTCAAAACCTGTTGCTTTGCACGCAAAGCTCATCGCTATTTAACAACTTAATTTAAGTTTTTTTAAGAATTTTTCAGGGGAAAACTATTTTAAATTGTCGTGATTTTGACAATTTAAAAATTAATTTTGCGTTTGAATATAATTGATGAAAATGAGATTTCATTTTTGCCCTTGTCCTATGAAACGATTTATACATTTAACCATAATCTTATGCGCTACATCTTTGGGTGTAAGGGCTCAATCTGATAGTCTCAAATTTATTACGATTTCTCCAACAGGTTCAATCAAAAATATTGACTGGTTAGAGAAAAATACTGTTGGTCAATTTGGCATCGACTTCAAAATTCAACCCAATAAAAAAGTTAATATTACACTTGGCTCAGCACTCTTCAGAACAATCGGAGCAAGTGTTTTAACTCCTTCAAATCCAGCGGCTTTTTATGCTAGTTACGATAAATTTGGTACTAATCAAGGTTTTGTAACTGCAACGCCCAAAACTACATACAGTGGAGGTTTTATCAATGCAGATGTGGGAATTCCATTCAAATTAAAAGATAGTTCAAACATTAGTATTGAACCGTTTTTGGGTTTGGAAGGAAAAATTTGGCAACGTACTACCGATTATGGAACAGAAGGCGGGCCTTTATTGGTAGAAGAAAAGTATAAATTCCTTTCACCTTCTTTTGGTGCAAAATTGAATTATTCAACGAAGTCTAAAGTGAAACTTACTTTAAGAATCTCTGGAAGTTATCCGATTGTTTCTAAATTGAAATTGGACGAAAAGAATCTTAATTTACCTAATGCTGAATTAGACTTAAAACGACAGTTATCTCCATCCGTTGAAATTGGTGCAAAAATCAAAAAGCTAACCATCAAGCTCCGTTACGAAAGAATCAATTTTGGTTCTTCAGATTCTTTAAGAGGTTTTGCAACACCATCTTCAAGAGCCAATGTATCAGGAGTATCAGTTAGCTATGATTTTTAAAGCTTTTTATCAAATGTGGAGAAGTCCACAAGATTTTAACTAAAAATATCTTCAAAGCCGAAAGCTCAAAGCTGACGGCTGATAGATTATAATTAATTCTGCGTTCCCTGTTTAATCGCTTCATAATCCGTTTTTAGCCGTCCCATTTCTCTAGCAATAAAGGTCTGTAATTGGGAGTTGAAAGTTTTTTTATCTTCTTCGTTCAAAGAAGCATAAAAATCTTTTAATTCTTGATTGATAGCTGCACGTTCTTCGGCTGAAGCAGCGTTGATTGAACGTACATGATATTGTTTAAAATTGAAATCCATGATTTTGACTTGTGAATTGGGATGTTGGATTTCGGATTGATTATGTCAATCAAAACCCCTTTTATTTCTTGGATTGACAAATTTACTATTAAAAATGAAACAAGGCATTTTCATTTCTTTAGTAATTGTTGAAATTGCAAAAATACTCTTCTAATTAATACTTCTTCAAAAGAAAAGAGCGAAGCGTTCTCTTCAACGCTGAATGCTGAAAAATTTTGTTGTAAATTGCAGGCTAATTAAAAATTTCCCATCAAAGTTTGGGCTTCTTGAAATGAAAACTAAAACATTACGTAAGAATAAAGTAAATATCGTAACGCTGGGTTGTAGTAAAAACTTGGTGGATTCAGAAGTAATTTACACGCAATTGAAAGGCAATGGCATGAATGTTACGCATGAATCTAAAAAGGACGATGCCAACGTTGTGATTGTAAATACTTGTGGATTTATTGATAATGCCAAACAAGAATCTATTGATACAATTTTGAGATACGTGGATGCCAAAGAATCTGGTATTATTGATAAATTGTACGTTACGGGCTGTTTGTCGCATCGCTATAAAGATGAATTAGAGACTGAAATTCCAGCAGTTGATGCTTTTTTTGGCACAAACGAATTGCCTCGTTTGCTAAAAACGCTAAAAGCAGACTATAAACACGAACTCATCGGCGAGCGTTTACTCACTACGCCAACGCATTATGCGTATTTGAAAATTGCAGAAGGTTGCGACCGTCCTTGTTCTTTTTGTGCTATTCCTTTGATGCGTGGCGGACACGTTTCTCGTTCTATCGAAGATTTGGTCGTTGAAGCAAAATCATTAGTAAAACGTGGTACAAAGGAATTGATATTGATTGCCCAAGATTTAACTTATTACGGATTAGATATTTATAAAAAGCGTAATCTTTCTGAATTGTTAGAGCAATTTGCCGACATTGAAGGACTTGATTGGATTCGTTTGCAATACGCTTATCCAGCAGGTTTCCCGATGGATGTTTTAGACACAATGGCAAAACATCCGAACATTTGTAAGTACTTGGATATGCCTTTACAAAGTGGTTCTACGGAAGTATTGAAAAGAATGCGTCGTGGAATTACTCGTGAGAAAACCGAAGATTTAATCAATGCGATTCGTGATAAAGTACCAGAAATTGCCTTGAGAACAACGTTGATTTCTGGTCACCCAGGAGAAACCGAAGCAGATTTTGAAGAAACTTATCAGTTTGTTGAAAAAATGCGTTTCGACCGTCTGGGTGTTTTCACTTATTCACATGAAGACGATACGCATTCGCATACTTTTGAAGACGACGTGCCTGCGGAAGTAAAACAAGAACGTGCCGACGAAATTATGGCTCTGCAACAAGATATTTCGATGGAATTGAACCAGAACAGAATCGGGAATACTTATAAAGTATTATTCGACAGAAAAGAAGGTGGATATTTTATCGGAAGAACACAATTCGACTCGCCAGAAGTGGATAATGAAGTATTAGTTCCTGCTACGCAATACGTGCGTTTGGGCGATTTTGCCAATGTAAAAGTAAATCGTGCAGAGGAGTTTGATTTGTATGGGGAAGTAGTTTTATAATTTGAAAATTTGGTAATTTGAAAATTTGAAGATTATAAGGGAGAAAGGATTTTAAAAACCATAGTTCATACTTTACAACATTTTCAAATTTTCAAATTACCAAATCTTCAAATCCTTATTTGATTTTCAAATCCTCAAATTTTCAAATCAATTTATATTATCCTACCAAGTTACGGTAGTCTTCTCTTGATTTTAGAATGATTTGGTGAGCTACTTCTGCACCGTAAACCTCATCAATATCAACCGCTACTTTTTCTTCTCCAGGAATATTCTTGTAAGTTAAGAAGTAGTGAACCAAACGGTCGATAATTGGTTTTGGACATTGAGAAATATCTGTCCAGCCACCGTACATTGAATCGCCTTTCAATACTGCGATGATTTTATCATCGGCTTCTCCTTTATCAATCATTCTAATTCCACCGATTGGAATCGCCTGACAAATAATATCACCATGAGTGATAGTACGTTCAGAAAGAACCAAAATATCTAATGGGTCACCATCACCTTTTTCGATTTCTTTTCCTGATTTCTCACGAGCAAATTCTGCTGTGATTTCTCCACAATAAGTTTGAGGAAGGAAACCGTAAAGGGCAGGAACGATGTTAGAGAATTTTTGAGGACGGTCGATTTTCAAATAACCAGTCTCTTTGTCGATTTCATACTTTACAGTATCAGTCGATACAATCTCGATGAAAGCAGTCACTACTTTCGGCATGCCGTCTCCAATCTGGATACCATGCCACGGATGGGCTTTATAAAAGTTTCTTTGCATACTAATTGGTTGGTAGTGGATGGATGGTGGTGTGTGAGGAATACCTGTTTTAATCACTTTCTCAACCGGTTTTTTTACTCTTGATGTTTTTTTCATACCACGCTCGAATCGGCACTTACTACTCTTTTGAAATTTTGTAATATTTGTTCTTGTAAAACTTCAACAGGCTCTGTTAAATAGGTTGAAGCATGGGCAAATATAGTCGAAATAAAGCAATTTTTGTCGTCTGTTTCTAAAAATAACTGCTTAATTGGAATAGTTAAAATGTTTTTACTGGCATTGGATTCTGGATTCAATAAAGCACTTCCCAATGAAATATAAAACTGATGATTTATCAATTGTTGACAAATCTGAGTATTGTTATTAAAGCCATGCACTATCATCGGAATACGTGGTTTTAACTTTTTTTTCAGTGCAATTAATTCCGAATATGCTTTTACACAATGTATGATTATAGGTTTTTGTAAACTTTCCGCCAAATGAATTTGTCTGATAAATACTTCTTTTTGAAAACTCATCTCCAAATTAATTAATCTATCCAAACCACATTCGCCAATGGCTAAAATGTTTGGCTGACGAGCCAATTTTTCTAATTGTGCAAAATCCTCATCAATACTTTCAGGTTTGATATACCACGGATGCAAACCAACCGAAAATTTACCCACAGCCATATCCATCCAACCTGAAACAGTTTGAGCATTCTTAATACTCAAAGTATCTTTTTCTGTTGAAGGATGATGTGTGTGAATGTTTAGATAGATTGGCATTAAAAAGTCAGCTTAACGTTTAAAATAAGTATGAGTGATTTTATAAATTTAATCTCATTCTCAAAACAAATATACTCCTTTCAAGATTTATAAAGTACTCAAATGTCCTATCAAAATTAGTGATTAATATCTTGTGGTTTAAACGTGACCTTCGTTTGAGAGACAACGAAGCCTTAAAAGCAGCATTGGCGGATAAAAAACCGCTTTTGATGCTCTATTGCTTTGAACCTTCGCTGATGCAAGATGCCCATTATTCTGCTCGTCATTGGCAATTTGTTTGGGAATCTTTACAGGATTTGAACCAACAATTACAAAGTATTCATCCGCAACTTTCTATTAAAATTATTCATGGAGAAGTAATCTCTTGCTTGGAAACTTTGCATGAAAAAGAAACGATTTATAAAATCTTTTCACAACAAGAAACGGGGCTTAAAATTACGTATGACCGAGATAAATCTGTTAATACTTTCTGTAAAAACAACAACATTACTTGGTTAGAATTTCAAAGTAATGGTATCACCAGAGGCAAAAGGAATCGTGAAAACTGGGTAAAAGAGTGGCATCAGTATATGAGTAAGCCATTGGCAGAAGCTGATTTCAGCAATATTGAATCGCATTTGAAATTACCAGAAGATTTGCCTATTCAAGTAATTAACAATCCTGCAATACTTTTCAAAGATTATACTTTCAATAAAGCACAACAGCCCGGAGGAGAAAGTTTTGCTCATCGTTATCTTCATTCTTTTCTGAACGAAAGAGTAAAAAATTATGCAAAATCGCTCTCAAAACCTTTGGCTTCTCGCAAAGCTTGTAGTCGGCTTTCGCCTTATATTGCTTGGGGTTGTATCAGTATTCGGCAAATTTACCAAGCTCACATAAAGGCTTCAAAGGCAAATCCTACGCTCAAGTGGCAGTTGGATAATTTTGGTTCAAGATTGCGTTGGCATTGTCATTTTATCCAAAAGTTTGAAATGGAAGACCGAATGGAATTTGAAAATCTCAATCGTGGCTATGATTCGCTACTTATTGCGAAAAATGATGATTTCTTTAAAGCTTGGGCAGAAGGCAGAACGGGTTTTCCGTTGGTGGATGCTTGTATGCGTTGTTTGATTGAAACGGGTTACCTTAATTTTAGGATGCGTGCTATGTTGGTTTCGGTGCTTACTCATCAACTTTTTCAGCATTGGAAAGAAGGAGCTTTGCATTTGGCAAGATTGTTTTTAGATTTCGAGCCGGGCATTCATTATCCACAAATCCAGATGCAAGCGGGTGTTACGGGGATTAATACAGTCAGGATGTACAATCCTATCAAGCAGTCGCAAGAACATGACCCCGAAGGAATTTTTATCAAACAATGGCTTCCTGGATTAAAGAATTGTCCTTTGGCATACCTTCACGAACCTTGGAAAATGACGACCTTGGAACAAGATTTTTACGGTTTTCATCTCGATGTGGATTATCCTTTGCCACTTATCAATTTTGAAGAAAACACCAAAATTGCAAAAGAACGAATATGGGGACATCGCAAAACTGATGAAGTAAAAGCCTCAAAAAAGCAAATTTTAGAAAAACATACCATTCCGAAGAAGGAAGCCGTACAACGAAGAAAGAAAAAATAAACCTTTTCTGTAACTTTGTGGAAAGATTTGCGAAAGCCAATCACATACATAACCAATCGGTGAGTTTTGCCGAATTCAGAAAATACAGAAAATGATTTATCCTATAGTTGCCTACGGTGATTCCGTTCTCAGAAAAGTTGCCGTTGATATAGAAAAAGGCTCAATTGATGTTAAGAAATTATCAGAAGATATGTTTGAAACCATGTACAATGCTTCTGGTGTAGGTTTGGCTGCTCCGCAAATTGGCTTGGCTATCAGAATGTTTGTGGTGGACGGTCGCCCTTTCAACGAAGGTGAAGATTTGGACGAACGAGACAAAGACCCTTCTTTAGTAGATTTCAAAAAAGTATTTATCAATGCTGAAATTTTGGAAGAAGACGGCGACGAATGGGCTTTTGAAGAAGGCTGTTTATCAATTCCGAATATCCGTGAAGATGTTTATCGTCCTGAATTTGTGAAAATTAAGTATGTAGATGTTGATTTCAACGAACACATCGAAGAATACGAAGGCTTGGCAGCACGTATTATTCAACACGAATATGACCATATCGACGGAATTCTTTTCACCGACCATTTAAGTCCTGTGAAAAAGAGAATGTTGAAAAATAAATTAGCGAATATTACAAAAGGAAATATCAAAGTAGATTACAAAATGAAATTCCCGAAGTAATTGTTTATAGTTATAAAACTGTTCAAGCTTTTGTAATTTTCCAATTAGCTAGCGAATTAATTCGCCAGCTAATTGGAAAACAAATTGAGGAAACTTGATTAAAATATCTCTTACTCCTTATTCCCTTGAATTTTTGAGCTTGATTTTTTCTCTAATCCCGGTTGAAAAATCTCGAAGTTTTCTTTTTTCTTAGCTTCAGCTACAATTTTACGAACGTCTTCTAATAATTTTTTTGCATCATAAATTACACCATCTTTAATCGTGTATTTCACACCGCCAACTCGCACAACTTCATTATTTTCTGTTAATCTGATTGCACCAGTTCCATAAAGATTTTTTAGATTTTTCAGTGGATTTTCTTCTAAAATTACCATGTCTGCTAATTTCCCTACTTCAATACTTCCGATTTTATCAGCCATTCCCAAAGCCTCAGCTCCTTTTAAGCTTGCCGCACGAATTACTTCTAAAGGATGAAAACCAGCTTCACGCAATAATTCCAATTCACGAATATAAGCAAAACCGTATAACTGAAAAATAAAGCCTGAGTCCGAACCAGCAGTTACTCTGCCTCCTCGGTTTTTATATTCATTGATAAATGCCATCCAAAGTTTATAATTTTCTTTCCACTGCACTTCTTGCTCAGTTCCCCATTCTTGCCAATACGAACCATGTGAAATACGTGAAGGCTGATAAAAACGCCATAATTGTGGCATGGTGTACTCTTCATGCCATTCAGCACGACGGGCTAACATTAATTCACGATTGGCTTCATAAATATTAAAAGTTGGGTCGATGGTGAAATCCAATTTCAATAATTCATCCATTACTTCATTCCAACGTTTTGAACCGGGTTTTGCAGCTTGTTTCCACAATTTCCCTGCTTCTTCAAATCGATTTTGTTCGTTGCTATAATTATAATCGGCTGGATAATCCTGAATTGTTTGACTTTCAAAAAGTGCTTCTGGCAAACCATACCAATGTTCCATCGAAGTAAGTCCTGCTCTGGCAGAATTCAAGACATTCCAACGTGCCACATCTACTTGTGCATGATGATATGCCGAACGTAAGCCTAATTCTTTATTTCTTTTGATGGCGGTTTCGATTACTTCTGGTCTTGCTCCAAAAAATTTAATGCCATCAGCTCCTTTTTTGGCATTTTCTTCTACCCAAGTTTTTGCCTGTTCTGCGGTTGAAATAGTTTCTTTTGAACCCATTCCAAATGCAGTATAAGCTAAAATTCTTGGTGCAGTAATTTCATTTTTTAATGATTTGGCTTTTTGTTCTAAAACCCAATCCAAACCATTTCCTGCCGATGGGTCACGAATGGTGGTGATACCATGTCCAAGCCATAATTTATACACATATTCTGCGGGTGTTCCTTGCGATTTTCCACCAATATGTCCGTGCATATCTACAAAACCTGGCAACATATACATGCCTGTACAGTCTAATTCTTTATCGCCTGGATTCAATTTTGGGCGACTTTTGGGGTCAATCGGAACGCCTGGGTAGCCTACAACTTTTATTTCTACAATTTTATTTTTTTCAACGACAATATCACAAGGTCCTTGCATCGGCGAGCCTGTTCCGTTGACTAGATTTACACCTCTGATAATCATGCGGTTGAATTGTCCTTCGCCTTCTGCTCGTGGAGGTGCTTTTTCAATTTGTGCGATGGATTTTAGGGAAAAGATTAATAAACAGCAAGTAAGGAAACTTGATAAATGTTTTTTCATGGTTTGAATGTTTGATGAATGTTGATAATTTAAATTAGTAAGTACCGAAAACGATACGATGTTTATTCTTTTCTAAGATACGGAATTTATGATTATGCTGTGAGGAATGCTGTATTTTCCAGTTTGATACTTTTGTACTTGCTCTAAAATAATAAAAGCTCATAGATTACGAACCTATGAGCTTTCAATCAACTATTATACCCCAAAATACTTTCTGGAGAATCATAAAATATCAAATCTCCTGATTTCTTCCCTACTTCTGCCCAAGCTTGATTTTCTATTTTCATGCCTACCACTGCACAAGTTGGCATTGCACCAATATCTGCGTGGGTTAAGTATTCTGCAAAATAACTAATACTTGGATTATGCCCCACAATCATCACATGATTCAGATTGGCAGGAATCGCATTCACCGCATCTAAATAATGCTTTGGCGAGCTTTCGTATAAATCACTCAATACATAAACTTTCTCTTCTGGAATACCCAATTGTTCACAAAGTACTTTTGTTGTCATTTGCGTGCGTTCGGCATTTGAAGTAATGATTAAATCAATTTGGCTGATTTTGGTAGATAAATTTCTGCCCATTCTGGCGGTATCAATCATCCCACTGGAGGTAAGCGGACGAACAATATCGGGACTTACTGAATCTGAAGCTTTGGCATGGCGAACCAAATATAATGTCTTTGTCATGTTGATTAATTAATGTCTATCTACCTACAACCGTTCCTAATTCTTTGGCAATTTCTTTTTCTATTTGCTTGGCTTCCATAAATAAGCCTAACAGATGTGTTTGTTCGTTGGCATCTGAAGTTTTGGCAAGTTTTTGCATCAAATCCTTCATTTGCTGTTCGTTATAAGCTTTTTTTAAGCGTAAAATATTCTGAAAAGCTAAATCCGCTAATTTATCGTCTTCTGTCGGAACGATGATTTCGTGTTTCAACCAAGCCTCAGAAGCAGCATATCGTTCAGTGACTAAATTGATGGCTTCTTGTTGAATAGTCGGGTTACTATGGGCAATAAAAAACTTGGTATCTAAAACAATTCCCTGAATGAATTTTTCACGACACATTTGTAAAATAGTATCATAAATTGGCGTTGTAAAATTCATGCCATCAATTTCTGATAAAATATATTGCATCAAAGTAACACCGGGAGCAACACCCGGATCTACTTCTTTTACGCCATGACTTACCAATAATCGTACACATTCTCTTTCTTGCAAAGCAATTCCAGTTGGGATTACTTTATTGTTTGGCGGAATATTGGCAGGTGTGTTGGATACTGAAGTATTTGTACTTGGAACAAAATCTGTTGGAAAACCAGAAAATTCATCCTCTTCCGTAAAACTTGGTAAATCATCGAAATTTACATTCGGTTGCGAAGTTGGTTGGCTAAGTGTTACACCAGCAGGTAAATCATTTTGCAATCGCTGACGATTAGCATCTCTTTGATTGTCTTTTTCTCGCTGTTTGCTTCTTTCTAAGGTAATTTTGTTACTTTCTGTAATCAAAATTGCTTCGTCAATTTGCATTAAACTAGCTGTTTTTTGAAAGAAAACAGACCTTGTGATGGTATCAGGTATTTTAGAAATACTCCCCACCATGTCTTTTATCAACTCTGCTCTTTTGAAAGGGTCGCTTCCAGCTTCTTTGAGGAATAATTCCGCTTTGAAAGTAATAAAATCACTGGCGTTTTTGTGAATATATTCTACAAAAGCCTCTGAACCGATTTTCTGAACATAACTATCTGGGTCTTCGCCTTCTGGAAATACGACTAATTTTACATTGAGTCCTTCTTCCAAAATCATGTCCATTCCTCGCAAAGATGCCTTGATTCCCGCAGGGTCGCCATCGTACAAAACGGTGATGTTTTGCGAGAAACGAGCGATTAATCGAATTTGTTCTATCGTCAGAGAAGTACCCGAAGAAGCAACCACGTTTTCAATTCCTGCCTGATGCAATGAAATAACATCCGTATAACCTTCTACCAAATAGCAGACATCCTTGGTTCTGATGGCATTTTTGGCTTGGAAAATGCCATAAAGTACATTCGATTTATGATAAACTTCAGTTTCAGGAGAGTTCAAATACTTTGCCTGAGATTTATCATTTTTCAGAATTCTTGCTCCAAAAGCAATTACTTTTCCCGAAACATTATGGATAGGAAATGTTACTCTATTTCTAAAACGGTCGAATGTTTTTTGATTTTGCTGAGGATTTTCTTGCTCATTTTGCTTCAAAATCGTCAGCCCAGCCTTCACCAAAATATCTAAATTATAGCCATTTTTCAGGGCTTCTTTGGTAAAAGCATCCCAGTTTTCAAGGCTATAACCCAATTCGAAAGTACGAATGGTTTTATCTGAAAAACCTCTTTCTTTAAAATAAGGATAAGCAATCGACTGCCCTTCTTCGTGTTGAAAAAGGTTATTTTGGTAATAATTCTTAGCGTAATTAAGAGCAATCAATAAGCTTTCACGCTCGTTTTGGGCTAATTGTTGTTCATCGGAAAGCTGTGTTTCTTGGATTTCGATGCCGTACTTTTTGGCTAAATGTCGAAGTGCTTCTCCATAACCTAAACCTTCAATATCCATAATAAAACGGATTGAATCACCTGCTTTTCCACAACCAAAACATTTATAAATTCCTTTCGCTGGCGAAACAGAAAAGGAAGGAGACTTTTCGCCATGAAAAGGACAGCAAGCCCAAAGGTTTGCACCTTTTTTCTTCAAAGAAACATAATCGCCAATTACATCGGCAATATCAGCACTTTGTCGGATTCGTTCTATGGTGGCTTCGTCTATTCGCATAATTCAAAATTACATCTTTTTGTGTTGTACAAATCATTTATGAGTTAAAATCATAAAGAATCTGTATTTTTGAAAAATTTCAATTCAACATCAACAACATGAATTTATCCTGTCAAAAACATCTTTTTAGCCTCGAAGAAGGCATTCATTATATCAATTGTGCCACGATGGCACCCAATTTGAAATCGGTAGAAGAAGCTGGTATTCAAGGAATTTTACGCAAATCACAACCGCAATATATTACTTCTCAAAGTTTTTTTGAAACGGTAGAACCCGTAAAAGAAGCTTATGCAAAATTGATTAATTGTTCCGAACCCGAACGCATCGTTATTCTTCCCTCATCATCTTACGGCATGGCGATTGTGGCAAAAAATCTTTATCGAAAACCTAATTTGCAATCGGGACAAGAAATTGTGATGGTCAGTGAAGAATTTCCTTCGGATGTATATGCTTGGGAAGAAGTTTGTGCAGAGAAAGGTTTGGTCATGAAAGTAGTACCTCCGCCAGTAGGATTAGAAAATCGTGGAAAAATTTGGAATGAAAGATTGCTAGAAGCCATTACGACTAATACTTGTTTGGTGGTTGTGTCGCCAACGCATTGGGCAGATGGTACTTCGTTTGATACTGAAATTATCGGAAAGCAATGTCGTTCAGTAGGTGCATTACTCGTTTTAGACGGTACGCAAAGTATCGGAGCGATGCCTTTTGATGTACAAAAAGTACAGCCAGATGCCATTATTAATCCCGGATACAAATGGCTTTTAGGACCATATTCGGCTGGAGTGGCATATTTTGGTGCTTTTTTTGATGAAGGAACGCCTTTGGAACGCAACTGGATTAATAGAGTAGGTTCAGAAGATTTTAAGAACCTAATCAATTACCAAACTCAGTATCGAAGTATGTCCGACCGATACAATATGGGCGAAAAAAGTAATTTTATTTTGAACCCAATGTTAGCTGCTGCACTCACTCAAATTAATACTTGGGGCGTTGATTCAATTAATCAATATTGTGATAAATTGTTGAAAGAACCTTTAACACTTTTACAAGAAAAAGGCTATTGGGTAGATGAAAAGCCCTACAGAAGTAACCATTTGGTAGGTATCAGGATTCCGCCAAAAGCTGATTATTCAACCATACAAAAGGCTTTGCAAGAGCGAAAAGTACATGTCTCGTTCAGAGGAGAAGCCATCCGACTAGCTCCACATGTTTATAATGATGGCAATGATATTGATGTGTTGATGGATGGATTATTGAAGGGGATTTAAACAACAAATTTCACTCATGGTATGACTGACAGAATACTTTGATGCTCAATATAACTCAATGAGTCATGCCATGAGTATTTTAAATTTCAAAGAGTGTGAGTGTAAACGGACTCGGTTGCGTTCCAAGAACGCCTGACACTCTGACGTAGTGAAAACACTACGCCAAACTAGGGTAAATATGGTCACTCACCTAAATTTCTTGCCTTCATTTCTTTTTGTACTGATTTATAATTTATCCAAAGTACGATTGTGATAAGTGCAATAAAAGCTGGCATATAAAGTAAAGAGAAACTCAAACCGTTAACTACAGCCCTAATAATTGTAAATAGAACTGCCACAATCATTGTCGCAACAGTAATCTGATGGGAGGATTTGATGTTTTTCCACTTTTTTTGCAATTCCTCGTCTGTTAAATCAACAAGTTCTTTTTCTTTCATTTTCTTAATATCATTTAATTGTCAGGTTGTGATTATTGTGTCGTTCTGAAATATCTGCCAACGGTCTGGGTTGCGTTCCAAGAACGCCTGACACTCTGACGTAGTGAAAACACTACGCCAAACTAGGGTTTTGTTAGGACGTCGATTGTTATTCCAATGGCAAAAATGACAATATAAAAAGTTATTGTACCTAAAAAAAATGAAGCAAATGCTTTTAAATAATTTCCAATTTTCTTGGCTTCATAGAAATTTCCAATTGCCCAAACTATATAAGTTACGCCAATAATTCCTGCAATATTTAATAATTTATAATGTAAAAGTCCTTGTGCAAATGCGAATATTGCAAAAATTAACATTGAAATACCTTGTACAAAACACAACATTATAAGCAATTCAAAAAAGTTATATCCATATTTTTTGAAAAGTACTTTAAGCCAAATTGCGATAAATATTCCTGCTACTATACTTGTATATCCGTAATGTGCTTGCATCCATTTTAAGATAGCTCCAATAGCCGAATTCTCTGTTACTTGAAAATTTATGACTTCCTCTTCAATGTGAAAAAAGTGACTTATCAAGGTGTAAATTAGAGAAGTCAGAATAATAAAAATTACAGGTTTTACTAGTCGGCTTCTATTTTCCGAAAGATATTTTCGTATATTCTGTCCTGGTTTTGTGATAAGTTCTCTTACAGTATATAAAATTCCACGTTCAAAATGCAATACGTGTTCAATTTCATGAATTATGTAATGTCCGTCAATTCTTTTTAGACTTGTCGGTTGTCCACAGTCAGGACAAAATTTTGAATTTATTTCGGTGTTACAGTTTTTGCAATTCATTTATTTTTGTCTGATGATTTTGTCAATTTGTTTGTTTACAGTCGGCTTGGTAAAATTGTAACCAACGAACATGGCTTGTGGCAGGTGAGAAATTTGAAACTCATCTGCCCGAAGGTTTAATGATATAAATAACTGTTGGTCAATTGCTTACAAAATGTTAATGGATTCCCATCAGGAGGGTCAAAGACCAAATTGGGAAGTGTGTAAAACGGACTCGGTTGCGTTCTAATAACGCCTGACACTCCGACGTAGTGAAAACACTACACCAAACTAGGGTTTTAAACAATAAATTTCACTCATGGCATGACTGACAGAATGCTTAGCTATTAGCTGCTGCTCTTTTGTTCGTGGATGTCGTCAAGTATTGAATTATTATTATTTTCTTCCAACCAATTTAAAAAACTTCCCAAATCAGAACCACCATATCCTATTGTATATTCAATTCCCATGATAGCAATTACAAAATAGTAATGGTTTTCTTTTGTAATTAATATTCTAAACTCGTGAAGTACTTCATAATTTTCAATTGATATTTTGGAATGATTAAATCTTGTTTCTTCTGAGTAAATTCTTCTTTGATTGTATTTCCAAAAATCAATACCAACACCATTTCGAGCATAATTTTTTATCTCATCAAGTTCTGGTTTATTCATTACTTCTTCTATCCAACCATCTTCTTTTATTAAATAATAAAGCAATGCTTCAACTGCAACCTTTGCAAGAAATCTTGACAATATTTTATTATTTGGTTCTGGTTTGTCAAATGCGGGAATTATCATCGAACCTTTTGATTTGGAAAATATTTTGTGTGCATTTTTTTCATCTTGCTCACTAAAAACAATTGAAACTCTTCCTCTTTTGTCAATAATTACTTCTGCTTTTGCAAGTTCAGGTGAAATAAAAATAGCATTTTCTATTGGTATTCGCCCCTTTTTACTTTCAATTCCAGCTCTGTGTCTTACATTTCTAAAATAAGGTTGTTCAAGTAAGGGCTTTTCTATTTTCAAAGCAAAATATTGATTACACTTATCACAAACAAATCCTTTGTCCAAAATATGTTCTTTGTTTCCTAAACTTTCAGGAATAATGTGTTCAACGCTTTTAGAGTTGTCAGAGTTTTGTTTGCAAAAAAGACAATTCATTTTCCTTTCAGTTTAATTGTGTCGTTATAGAGTTACAGCTAACGGTTTGGGGCTTGGCGAAGTGGGAAATTAGAAGTACAAATGCTCAATTTAGTACTTCTGCCCCCATTTTGCCAAACCCTTGTTAGCTGCTGCTCTTTTGTATTCATTCTAAGTCTGATTTTATTCGTTTACTTTTCAACCATTTAAGAAGTTTGTCTCTTATTTCCGATTGTTGTCCAAAGGCAAAAGGCTCATTCTTAGGTATTGTCCAACTTCTTAAAGTGTCAAAAAATAGCAAGATGTCATATTTTCTAACTCCTGACATTTCAAAATCAATTTCAAGAACTTTTCCGTTGTCAATGTAATAAATCATTCCAGCTCTTCCGTGATATTTTATGTGAAATCCGTTGTCTTTTACAAGTTCGTTGAACTTATCTTTTTGATGTCGTTCAGTTGTACAATTATCTTTTACTATTTCTGCTATTTGGTTTTCAAAATGAGTGTCGTCAATTTTTATAGTTGTCCAACCCTTAGGTGTTTTCTTGCCAATTTCTTTTTCATTCTTTATTATTTGTTTTCTGCAAAATTCGGCTTGTTGTATCATTTCCATTTTGTCAGCACAAGTTGCCAAATCAAGCCAAAAGTCTTCTGAAAAATAATGTCCACTTTCGTCAGCCATTTCAATAAGGGTTTCAAGTGAAAGTCCCCATTCGTTATGTTTCAAAAAATCTTTACTTTCTTTAAATTTTTCACTTTCTTTATAAAACTCTGGCACATACTCTTGTGTCAACCTAAGAATTGCAACTGGTGTCAATTCAGAAGTCTCTGTTTTTCGTCTTTTAAATATTGAGAAGATGTCCATATAGAGTTGCAGCCAACGAGCATATAACCGCCATACGCTCTGTAAAAATAACTACCTATTGCGTCTATCCAACCGGTTTGGAATATGACAGCAATAATTAAATAGTTCTCTAAATATAAGGCATTTTGTCATACTCCCCAATAGTATTCTTCTGTTATTAAGGTTTATGGATATTTACTGCATTTACCCAACTTACAGCACAGGATTATCGGATATAAGTATTAGCTTTAATTTGTTTAAAAACAATCAAATTTCATCTTTAATCATCTTCTTCGATAATGAGAAAAATCTTACTTTTCCTCTTCGTTAGTATTCAGTTGTTGGCTCAAAAGCCTGTTACGCTTCCAAGAAGTACGCCAGAAGCAGAAGGCGTTTCGTCGGAAGCTATTATCAATTTTCTGGAAGCCGCTTCAAAAAGTAAACATGAGTTTCATAGTTTTATGTTGCTTCGCCACGGGAAAGTGGTGGCAGAATCTTGGTGGAATCCTTATCGAAACGATTTGAAGCACACCATGTATTCGGTCAGTAAAAGCTTTACGGCTACGGCGATAGGTTTTGCAGTTTCGGAAAAGAAAATTACGGTGGAGGATAAAGTGATTTCATTTTTTCCAGACGATTTGCCCACACAAGTAAGTCCATTCTTGGCTGAATTGAAGATTAAAGATTTGTTGACGATGAGTGTGGGACATCAAACTGACCCAACTGGTGAAATTGGTGCGAAAAATGAAAATTGGATAAAGGCATTTTTGCGTACTCCGATTGTGAATAAACCGGGTTCAAAATTCTTGTACAATTCAGCCGCTACTTATATGCTTTCGGCGATTGTTCAGAAAGTAACTGGACAAAAAGTAATTGATTATTTACAACCAAGATTATTTGAACCTTTAGGAATTACAGGAATTGACTGGGAAGTTGACCCCAAAGGCATCAATACTGGTGGTTGGGGAATCCGTTTAAAAACCGAAGATATGGCAAAATTTGGGCAATTATTTCTGCAAAAAGGAATGTGGAAAGGCAAGCAAATTTTACCTGCTGCTTGGGTAGAAGAAGCAAGTACCATGAAAATCATGCAAGACCCCAATGCTACACAAGCTAAAAAAGACTCAAGTGATTGGCTTCAAGGTTATTGCTATCAGATGTGGCGAAGTAGAAATAATGCTTACAGAGGCGACGGAGCAAATGGTCAATTTATCATTGTATTGCCAGAAAAAGATGCAGTAATGATTGTAACAGCCGAAGCACCCGATATGCAAGGTGAATTTAATTTACTTTGGAAATATATTTTCCCTGCTTTGAGCGATAAAAAATTACCTGCTAATCCAACAATGCTTGCCAAATTGAAAGAAAAATCAGCTTCGTTGGCTTTAGCGATTCCGAATAAAAATGTTAGTTCAAGTACCGAAACAAAAGTATCAGGTAAAACTTTTGGGATGGTTACGGGCGATAGAAGTTTTGAAAATGTAAAATTTGATTTTAGTAATGGTATTTGTAAAGTAAGTTTTAAAACAGATTCAACTACACACCAAATCCCGTTTGGAGCAGGTAAATGGGATTTGTCTGAAACTACCAAGTTTGGTCCATATTTAGTGGCAGTGGCAAAAGCCAATAGGGTAGGGCTTCCAGCTTTTAAAGTAGCAGGAAGCTATACTTGGAAAGACGAAAACACGCTTGAACTAACGCTTCGTTATATTGAAAGTCCACATACAGAAACAATCGTTTGTACTTTTGATGGCGATAATGTTTCGATAGATTTTCAAAGTATTTTCAATATCAATCGCAAAAGAACTATTTCAAAAGGCATTGTATTTACGCCAAAAGCCAATGCACCGAAATTAATCGTCAGAGGTGATGACATGGGTTATGCACATTCGGGTAATGAAGCCTTGATAAAATCGTATAAAGAAGGCATTGAAACTTCAATAGAAGTAATTGTAGCTTCGCCATGGTTTCCAGAAGCGGTGAAATTATTAGCTGAAAACAAAAGAGTAGATGTTGGTTTGCATTTTGCCATTACGAGCGAGTGGGATAATGTAAAATGGCGACCACTCACCGAAGCCAAAAGTTTAAGAAATGCCGATGGATACTTCTATCCAATGCTTTTCCATAACAACAATTATCCAAAACAAGCTGTGTTGGACAATGATTGGAAAATTGAAGACATTGAAAAAGAGCTGAGAGCTCAAATTGAAATGGCATTGAAGTACATTCCAAGATTAAGTCACGTTTCTGGACACATGGGAAGTACCGCTTTTACTCAAGAAGTAAAAGATATGGCAAGAAGAGTAGCCAAAGAATACAAACTGACAATGGTGGACGTAGATTCGATGAAAGACATAAAAGTAGCTTATACGGGTTTTGATTTCAATAATAAAAATACGGAACAAAGAATAGAAGGTTTTATTGGAATGTTGGATAAACTAGAAGACGGAAAAGCGTATGTTTTTGTAGAACATCCCGGTTTGGATAATGACGAACTCCGTGCAATTTCACATATTGGTTATGAAGACGTAGCCCAAGGTCGCCAAGATGTAACGACGATTTTTACCAGTGAAAAAGTAAGAACTGCAATTCTGAAAAAAGGAATTCAATTAGTAAGTTATAAAGAAGTAATAGAAGGAAGTAAATAATTGTCGGGAAAAAATAGACCTTTTGCATCGATAAGGTAATGTTTTAAACTAAAAGTATCAATTTTGCCAAAATATTGAAAAAGCGAATAGTTTAAAATGAAAAATTTCTTAGCAGGATTATTCTTTGCGATGCTTTGGGCTTCCGCTTCGGCGGCCACCAAAATAGGGCTTTTATCGGCTCAACCCTTTGTAATTGGTACTTGTAGATTTTTCTTGGCGGGCATATTAATGATGATTTACAGTCATCTCGTCAAGAAAAATCCATTACCAAAAGCCAAAGAATGGAAACAAATTGCTATTTATGGTTTCTTGAATGTTACTGTTTATTTAGGTTGTTTTGTAGTAGCACTCAAATACGTTTCTGCTGGAATCGGTAGTTTGGCAGTGGCGACCAATCCATTAATCATCAGTATTTTGTCTGCTTTTTGGTTAGGTCGTTCGGTAAAACGTACTGAGATAGTTGGTTTAGCTTTGGGAATTATTGGGGTGGCAATTGCTACATACCCACTTTTTCAACAAAGTTATGCAAATGTTGAAGGGCTACTTATTCTTTCTGCAAGTATGATTGCCTATTCAATAGGAACGGTTTATTATTCAGCTCAAGAATGGCATTTACCTTTGTTTACCATCAATGCTTGGCAAGTATTGTTAGGTGGAATCTTCTTATTGCCCATTACTTATTACTTCACTGATTGGTCGCAGAATGTTTATGATGTTAATTTTAGCATGTCTGTACTTTGGTTGGCTATTCCAGTATCTATTGGGGCGGTACAATTGTGGTTATATCTCCTCAAAATAGACCCCGTCAAAGCCTCACTTTGGCTTTTCCTCAATCCCATTTTTGGGTTTATTTATGCGGCTGTTATTTTAAATGAACCCATCAGTAGTTTCACTTATATCGGTACATCTTTAGTGATTGCGGGTTTATATTTGGCACAACGAGAAAAACTAAATTCCTAAATACATTAGAATTCCCTGCTATTTTTTGTATTTTGGTATTTATAATCCTTCATACTTTATGATTTTATCTGCCTTAGTCTTTAGAAATTTCCTTAAAATATTCTTTACTTCTGTTTCTTTATTTGCCTGTAATTTGATAGACAAAACATCAAATTTATTTGAAGATACTTCTTGGAAAGATTTTACTTGCGATACTGCCCAGTACGTTAGTGAATTAAAGATTTATACTTTAGCACAGCCATATTACTTAGCTGATACTTTGCTGAAACAAGCCTTGAAACCCAGAAATATTTATGTAGCTCTTGCAGATGCTACAGGCAATATTCAAACAATGGCTTTGCAAGCTGACGGAGAGGAGGCTGCTCAATTGATTCAAACAACAGCTTTTCCTACTTTAAATACTTCTTGGCAAGAACAAGCTTACCTTTGGGCGTTGGTCAAACAACCCAATTATTTATATAATCGTTGGGAAAATTTATTGGCTGATGAGCGTAAGGTTTTTCTGGAAAAAAGAGATTCTATCGTGGCGATTATGAAAGAGAAGCATCGTTCTATCAAAGTAATTTCTGATTTACGTTCTACAAGTCGCCAATTACATTATTTAGGAAAAAAAAGGACAGCGACACCACTTTCAATGCATAATTTTGGCTTGGCGGCTGATGTCGCCATTTATACTCGTCGTAAAAGAATTTCTAATAATCTTAGCCTTTATCGTCCATTAGATAGTTTAACCGAAGCTTATGGATTGACTTGGGGCGGGAATTTTGTAGGTTTTATTGATTCTGGACATTTACAATTGTATAAAAATGGAGCAGAATTATTAAGAAAACACCCTGAATTAGTCTTTGAATTTGAGCCTTTCAGACCACAGTATAATGCTTGGATGAATAAAATGATAAGCTTAGGAAAAGAAAGTAAAGCAGAAGATACTAAAGAATTATTGCAGGAATTGAATAAAATCAAACAAGACCAGCCTTGCCAATGTTTGAATATACAAGGTAAAACGCCTTATGCTTTGATGGAAAAAATTCAGACACAATTGGCAAATTCAGATGATTATCAATACGAGAATGACTTATTGTTGATTGGTGATTTAACTTCGCAAACGGTGACTTTGGTAAGTGCAAAAAACAGAATCACTTTTCCTTTGGGTTTGTGGAAATAGAAGCAGTTGATAGATATAGATAGCTTTTTATGGCATGGATGACGGTTTCCGATGCCATTTTATAAAGCCATTGACTTTTCGATTTTGTTAAAATCAAGAGGTTTTTCAATAAAAGAATCAGCACCAACACTTGATGCCAGTTCAAACAAATTCCCCATCGCACTAATCATAATAATCTTAGAATTTGGTGAAAGAGATTTAATTTCTTTTACACGGTCAATTCCAAAACCATCAGGCAAGTTATTATCTAAAAATAACCAATTTGGTTTTACTTCTAAAGCCTTTCCAATTCCTTCTTGAAGCGTTAGTGCGTAGTATGAAGAAATTCCTTTTCTTTTAAGAAAATGTTTTAATAAAAGACAGGTGTCTTTCTCGTCATCGATAATTAAAGCTACATTTTTCATGACATTTGGCAGTCCAAATCGTTTCGTCTTGTCAGCCTTTTAAACAAAATTGTTATAGGGAACAGCATAAGATTTCTGATGAACTCTTTTAGTTACACTTTTTGAATAGACATTGTTAAAAAATCGTGCCAGAGATTAATTGATTAGGCAGAATTAAAAAGATAAATTCCACAATTTGAGGATACTGTACCTCAAAACTATCCAAAAAATCAAGCAAAAGGTTTAGGTATGAAAATTTTGAGATTTAGAGAAGAAATGATGCAATTGAATAGATTTGATAAACTATTCAGCTAAGGTATTAAAGATTCACGCTAAAACAATTTTTATCATGTCAAACAACGCAAAAATTATTATTGGAATTGCTGCCGCCGCAGCGGTAGGTGCAGCAATTGGATTAGTGTTTGCCCCAGAAAAAGGTGCTGATTTGAGAAAAAAAGTAAAGAAAAATGCCAACACTTGGGCGGATGAATTGCTTACGTTGATCAAAAAAGGCGAAAATCAAGCTAAAGGTTTAGTAGATGATGCTGAAAACCGAGCAAGAAATTGGAAGAATAAAGCGAAAGACGAATTTGACGAAATCGCAGAGACGACAACGGGTTCTGTAAAATCAATTCAAAGAGATGTAGCAGCGATATAGTTTTTTAAGCTGACCAAGTACAAGTAATTAAGAGTTGTGAATTATGAAATTAAAATACAGTGATATTCGGTAATTTAATTTATTCAACAAAGTAGCTTTTTTTCGCCGACTACTTACCAAAGGCTTGGTCAGCTTATCATAAACTTTTTATTTTCCTGAAAATTAGTCTCTAACTTAATTTTAAAACGATGGCAGCCTTTGAACAAACAAAAGATATTGCGGAAGACATCTTCGAACATGCTAGTGATTATGTGGAGGCTCGCTGGAAGTTAGGAGTATTGAATACTTCATCAAAAGCAGCCAATGGTATTGCAGACCTTGCAACGACTTTACTTTTTATTTTACTTTTTATGATAGTCTTATTATTTATGAGTTTGTCGGTGGCTTGGGTGCTGGGACAATACTTTAACAGTGTAGCATTGGGCTTTTTTGGTGTAGGTGTTTTTTATGTAATAGCAGGAATTTTACTTTGGTTTATCAAAGACGAATATATTAAACTGCCTTTGGTTAATTCTTTTTTAAAGAAATTTTACAGCGAAGATGAAGATAGAAAATATTGAGCAGCTAAAAGTCGAAAAGCTAAGGCTTGAAAATGATATTTTAATAGCCAAAGGAAAACTTACTGAAGATATTAAAATGCTTCAGGCTGAAATTCAACCCGTTCGACAGATGGTTGATGTTTCTAAAAATTTATTTGTGGAGAGTAACCGCAACAGTAGCCTCGTAAATATTGGGTTAGATTTAGGAGTGGATATGCTGTTAAGAAATACTCTTTTACGTAATTCATCTTGGTTGGTTCGACTTGCCGTTCCTTTTTTTGCCAAAAACTTACTGAGTAATTATGTTGACAAGAATAAAGATGAAATGGTGAATCAGTCGGTTGCTTGGTTCAATGAAAAGACTAAGCCCGAAAATACTTTGCAGGTTCAGCTACCCAAAGCAAAGCAAGGCTTGCTGGAAAAATCTTTACTTTGGGTAAAAAAAGTTACCAGCGAAAAGCCTACAGAAATGATTGAGCATTCGGGAAGTCAACCTAAACTATCAATTTCTACATAATTGTGGGTGGAAGTGTTACGATTTCCAACCAGAATTTTGTCATTGTTGATAGGATTTCAGTGAGTTCAGTAAACGAATTAGGTTTTACGATATAAGCGTTCGCACCCGAAGAGTAACATAAATTTACATCTTCTTCCGCTTTTGAAGTCGTCAAAATGATGACTGGGATTTTTTTGAAAAGTGGATTTGCTTTGATTTCTTTCAAGGTTTCTCTGCCATCTTTTTTAGGCATATTCAAATCCAAAATGATGATTGAAGGCTTAGGGAAATTATATTTATCGGCAAATTGTCCTTCATTTTTTAGATATTCTAGTACTTCAACGCCATTTTCAACAAAATGAATAGGAGTGTTCGAGGTACAATCCTCTAAGGCAGATTTTACCAAAAATTTATCATCATCATCATCGTCAGCAATTAAGATATTACATCTTTTGTTCATTTTATCAATTTTTAAGCAGTTATCGGGAAATAGACACTGAAAGTGGCTCCTTCGTAGGGATTGCTATCGGCAAAGATAAAACCATTGTGGTTTGTCATCACTCTTCTGCAAATCGCTAAGCCAACACCAGTACCTTGATAGGTATTACGGTTATGTAAACGTTGGAAAATTACGAATATTTTCTCGGAATATTCACCTTCAAAGCCAATTCCGTTGTCCTGTATAGAGATTTTATGGAAAAAACGCTCTTCATGAATACTAGAAAGCTGAGGTATCGTATTGCCTTGAACGGTAGAATATTCGATGATAGTATGTGGATTTACGCCTTCTTTCGTATATTTTAAAGAATTACTGATTAAATTCATAAAAAGTTGATTCATCTGAAAGTTATAGGCTTTCAATTCTGGGAGCTTTGCAATAGAAAATGTAGCTTTTTTCTGAGTAATGATTTCAGAAAAATCACTCAAGACATCATCAATAATTTGGTTGAGATTCACCGAACTTAAACTATGAGTTTTATGATTTACTAATCTTGAAAAGTTTAGTAAATCATCAATCAGTACTTGCATTCTGGCTGCTGAAGTAGAAACCTTATCTAAAGTTTCTTTTCCATCATCGTTCAAAACCATTTTTTGTTTTACTTGTAGTTTATCACAAAATGCTCTGATTTTTCGGAGTGGCTCTTGTAAATCGTGCGAAGCTACATAAGCAAATTGCTCTAGTTCAGTATTCGAACGGTTCAATTCTTCAATTTTATTTTCTAATGCTTTCTGGAATTTAAAACGGTTTTTAAGTTCAGTATAAACCAAGTAAAAGGAAATTAGCAAAAGCGTAAAAGAAGCAACAGCCAACATGATTTGATAAATTGGCAAAAGCGATTGTCCATGTATTTTTGAACGTACTCTGGTTTCAAGAATTGATTTTTCATTATTTTGAAAAGTGGAAATCCAAATTCTGAGGTTATCCATTGCTTTTCGACCTTGTTCAAATTTACTGATTTCTAAAGGTTTATTGTTTTTGATGGTTTGAATATTATAGTCAACGTACTTAATTTTCTCATAAACCATTTCTTTAATTTTCGCCAAACTTCTTAACTGTACAGGATTATCTGACACCAAAATCTTTAGTGTATCCAATCTTGAAAATACTTTTTCTTTCCCTTCATTGTAATGAATTAAATGGCTTTTTTTACCGGTAATGATATAACCTCTTTGCCCAGTTTCCACATCTTTCATAGATGAAATTAGTTCTTCGCTTACCCATAAAACCGATTGGGTGTGTTCAACAAGTTGGGTGTATTCAGTATTCTGAGCGATTTGTTCGAAAGAAACCCATGATAAACCGCCAAGCATAAAGGCAAAGCCTATAAATGAAGCTATGATGAACTGTAGGGTCTGAGATTTCTGCATAGTTGATAAATTGCTTGATGAAGCAGTATTTTGATTAAATAGTAATTGAAAATATTTAAAATTTTTTAAGCGAGAACGAGTAATAATGAGGAATCTTCTTTTTAACAAATAAGTTAATTTAAAAACACTTTCTACAAAGTGTGGATTTTTTTGCACAACTTGTACCAAAGTATTGCAATGTGCTATTTGTTAGTTTTTTGAAACAATAAAATATTTTATTGTTAAGTTTCTGTTTTTTAGGTACTTAAATTTTTTTATTTATTTTTTTCAAAAAAATAAATAAAAAACAAAATTACGGCTCATTAATTGAAAATAGGTAGTAGTCTCCTAAAACTATATCAACATGATGAATTTATCACAGAGCCAGCGTCAGACTTTCAAAATTACGCCTTTGCAAATACAAATGCTTAATTTTTTGCAATTATCAACGCTTGAGTTAGAAGAGCGGATCAAAACGGAATTAGAAGAAAATCCATTATTGGAGGAAGGTGCTACAATTGCTGACGATTCATCCGAAGATTTTGATGCTGATAGCGATTCAGATGAATTCCCAACACTTACCCAACCCGATAATGATTATGCCGATTGGGATGAGTACGCTCATGATGATATTCCAGACTATAAAACCAAAGTAAATAACCATAGTGAAGACGACGAACTCTACAGTTTGCCTATAGCACAAAATACAGATTGGCGAAGTGAACTGAAAAGTCAAGTACACTTTTTGCCACTGACCGAAAAACAAAGTATTCTAATCGACTATATCATTGATTCTTTGACTGATGAAGGTTTTTTAACTTATTCAGCAGAAAACATTGCCGATGATTTTTCTTTTGCTAATGGTGCTTATGTAGATGTTGATGAAGTAGAAAAGTTATTGAAGGTACTCAGATTGATGGAACCTGTTGGAATCGGTTCGGCTGATTTACAGGAATGTTTGATGAGACAGCTTCAGCATAAAAAAGAAAAAGGCTTAGAAGTATCTTTGGCAATTGATATTGTGGCTTTTAATATGGACGAACTTGCGGTGCGTAATTATGAAAAAATTATGCGTTTAAGAGAAGTAAGTTCGGATGAATTAAAAATGGCTCTTGCCCAAATCAGTGCTTTGAATGCCAAGCCAGTAATTGATGGAGAAACATCGTCGATTGCCATTAAGGATAATATCATTCCGGACTATATCATTACTTATGAAACCAATATGTATGGCGATACGCAAATAGATATTGCATTGAATAATAGTAGAATTCCATCTTTGAAAATTAATCAATATTTTGCCAGTTCAATTGCTTCTAGTAAAGATAAAGCTGCTAATCAATACGTTAACAGTAAAATTAATACGGCTAATTGGTTAATCGAAGCCATTCAGCAAAGAGAAATGACGATGTTGAAAACGATGCAAGCCATTGTTTCTTTTCAGAAAGAATTTTTCAAAAATGGCGATGTCAGTAGTTTAAAACCGATGATTTTAAAAGATGTGGCGAGCCAAATTAATATGGATATTTCAACGATTTCAAGAGTAACGAGTGGCAAGTATGCACAGACGCCTTTTGGGATTATCAATTTAAAAGATTTATTTTCAGAAGGAATTAGAATGGATTCTGGCGGCGAGGTTTCAAATCGTGAAATTCAGCAAGCTATCGCCAATTTAATTGCCAATGAAAACAAGAAAAGTCCATTCAATGATTTTCAATTGATGGAATTGTTGGCTCAACAAGGCTATCATATCGCTAGAAGAACGGTAGCTAAATACAGAGAAAATTTGAATATTTCTTCAGCACAACTCAGACGACAATTATAAAATGCTGAAGAGTAATAACATTACGAAGTTGATTCTTGGAAATACGGTTTGTGGTAATTTCATAATTGTCTCTTTCCTTTAATAATAAAACTATGCAACGGATTTTAGTAATCGACGATGATACAGATATATGTTTACTCCTTCGTCGTTTTTTGACCAAAAACAATTACGAAGTTGCTATCGCTCATGATGGCAGTACTGGCTTGGCTTTGCTTCAAGAATTCAGACCTGATTTAATTATGACTGATTTTAGATTGGGCGATACCGATGGCGGGACTATACTTCTGAAAATTAAAGAAAAATTTCCTTTTGTACCTGTATTGATTATTACGGGTTATTCAGACATAAAAATTGCAGTAAATGTCATGAAAATGGGTGCTTATGATTATATCACAAAGCCACTTTTTCCAGACGAAATTTTACTGACCATCAAAAAAGCCTTAGAAAGTGTAGAAACTGAAAAAGGAAGTATGCAAGATTTGGGTGAAGAACATGATGGTACAACGACTTCTCATCAAAAAAAGAAAAACTCGAAACCTGCCAATTATATTTTTGGAGATGGGGCAGAATCAAAATTCTTGATTCGTCAGATTGAACTTGTTGCACCAACCAATTATAGTGTACTGATTTATGGTGAAAGTGGCTCTGGAAAAGAAGCCATTGCTCAAGAAATTCATTTGCATAGCAAAAGAGCAAATCAGCCTTTTGTGGCGATGGACTGCGGTGCTATTTCTAAAGATTTAGCTGGTTCAGAATTGTTTGGACACGAAAAAGGTTCGTTCACAGGGGCATTAAACCAGAAAATCGGACACTTTGAAATGGCAAATGGTGGAACGATTTTTTTGGATGAAGTAGCTAACCTTCCTTACGAAGTACAAGTACTTTTATTGAGAGTTGTTCAGGAAAGAAAAATGAAGCGAATTGGAGGGACAAAAGAAATTCCGTTGGATGTTAGAATTTTGGTTGCCTCTAATGAAAAACTAATTGAAGCTTCTAAAAAAGGTAAATTCAGAGAAGATTTATATCACCGTTTTAATGAATTCAGCATTGATGTTCCGCCACTTCGTGAACGCAAAGCTGATATTATGACTTTCGCTCAATTTTTCTTGGACCAAACCAACGAAGAGCTTGGCAAAAAAGTAAAAGGTTTTTCGAGTGATGTTATTGATAATTTCATGAATTACGCATGGTATGGCAATCTGCGTGAAATGCGAAATGTCATAAAAAGAGCCACTTTATTAACCGACGGAGAATGGATTGAATCAAAAACATTGCCTTTTGAAATTTCTAATTACACAAAATTACTCTTTACTGAAACGTCAACTCCGCCAGTTACTGTTTCAGCACCAGTTGTTGAAGTTGTTCAAAATATTCCAGAAAGTATTTCTTCGAACGAAGTTATCTCTAAGCCTTCCTTGAAATCGGCAGCGATTGAAGCAGAATACGATATGATTTTGAAAGTACTAAAAGAAGTAAATTTCAATAAAAGTAAAGCCGCTAGAATTCTTGGAATAGACAGGAAAACACTTTACAATAAAATGAAAGTTTTTGAATTGTAAGTTGCTGCAAAGTTGGATTATTTCCTTGCTCAAGTTTTCTGAAATTACATAAGTAGTTTCTTTAATAATAGAAATTAATGGACGTGCCTAATCATTTTTTTGAAGTATTTAACACTGATAATCAGTCTGATTTTTTGAATGGTTTTCTGGAAGCCATACCAAGTTTCGTTTATCTGTTAGATTTAACAGATAAAAATGCTGTTTACCTCAATGCAAAAACGGAAGTTGTTGCCAACTATTCGCCAGAGGAATTATTCACGAATGACCTTTCTGTATTTCCAATCGAAAACTTCAGTTCGTCCGAACATCTGTTTCAATATTTACAAAAAAAATTTGAAGAAGTAGCCATTAATGCTAGCGAAAACTTTATCCTGAAAATAGTCAGTAAATCGGGCAAAAATATCACGATTAAGAATAAATGCACTTTAATTAAAAAAGATGCTTCGAATCAGCCAAGTATGTTATTGATTTTGGCGGATGATATTACGGTTGAAAATGAATTGCTTGAAAAAACTAAGCAAGTGCAAAATCAATCGAATGAAGCCGAACGTTTGTTTAATTATGGAAGCTGGGAATGGAAACTAAATAATGATTACGTTATCTGGTCGAATGGTTTATTTGAAATATTTGGCTATGACCAATCAGCTTATGAAGGTTCACAAATGCCTTATGGTACTTATCAAAAGCATGTTCCAGAAGATGATGTACAGCGAATAAGAGATTTGTCCTTGAGTGCGATAAAAGAGAAAAAAACTATTTATGAGTACGAGCATGAAATCATAGATTTAAAAGGAAATAGAAAACAAATAGCAGTAAGAGGAAGGTGTTTTTTGGACGATAAAGGTGAAGTAATACGAGTAATTGGTACTTCGCAAGACATTACCGAAATCAAACAAATTAAAGGAGAATTAGAAACCAAGGTTGAGGAACTATCGTTAGCTTACGAAGAACTCAAGAAAAATAAAGATTTGTTCAAAGAAGCAGAAGCTTTGATGAGTTATGGCAGTTTTGAATGGGATGTTAATAAAGATGAAATACAATGGTCGGATGGTTTGAAAAAATTGTATTCGGGAAGTGATATTTCTAGGCTACCAGCAAAAATCAATATTGAGTTTTACTATGCCAGAGTACATGATGATGATATTGCGAATGTTAAAAAAGTAATTCAAGAAGCAGCGGAACAAAAACAACCTTATGCCTTTGAACATAAAATTGTTGATTTAGACGGCGTTGAAAAATATGTTCAAACAAAAGGTTGGGTAAGTTCAGACGAAGCTGGGAAAGTACTGAAATTTATAGGAAATACAGTTGAAGTAACAGAACTGAAAGCTTATGAAAAGGAATTAGAACGAAAGTTAGAAGAACTCAATCACTCCAATCAAGAATTAGAACAATTTGCCTATGTGGCTTCGCACGATTTGAAAGAACCATTGCGAAAAATAACAGCTTTTGGTGATAGGCTCAATCAAAAGTACAAAAAACAGCTAGACGATGATGCTAGTTTTTATTTGACAAGAATGATTGATTCTGCCAATAGAATGGAAGTACTGATGGAAAACCTACTTTCATATTCTCGTTTATCAAGAAAATTAGTCGCTTTTGAACAAGTAAATTTGAACAAAACGCTTGAAAATGTTTTGAGCGATTTAGAACTTAAAGTAGGTGAAACAAATGCACAAATTCATGTAGGAATAATGCCAACACTGGAAGCTTCTGTTCCGAAAATGCAACAATTATTTCAAAATTTAATAAGTAATGCACTGAAATTTGTAAAGCCTAATCATTCACCAAACATTTGGGTTGATGCCAAAGAATCCACAAAAGGAGAGTTGAGTAAATTGGGCTTAGATTATAAAAACAAGCGTTATTATAAAATTACTGTTAAAGACAATGGCATTGGCTTTGAGCCAGAATATGCTGAACGAATATTTGTGATTTTTCAAAGATTACACGGAAGATCAGAATTTGAAGGAACGGGATTGGGTTTAGCAATTTGCAAAAAAATTGTTGAAAACCATCAGGGAATAATCTATGCTGAAAGTGAACTAGGAGCAGGTGCAACGTTCATTATGTATTTGCCAATACGCCAGGCATAAATAATAAAACTATGAATCAAAAAAAAAGTATCGTAATTCTCGTCGCTGATGATGATGCTGACGATAGAATGATGACTCAGGAAGCCTTAGAAGAGAACCATATTGTCAACCAAATTAAATTTGTGGAGGATGGAGTGGATTTGATAGATTACCTTCGACAAAACGGCAAATTCAATAACCCAACAGAATTCCCACGCCCAGATATTATCTTGTTGGATTTGAATATGCCTAAAGTAGATGGGAGAGAAGCACTTAAAATCATAAAATCGGACCCTGATTTGTGCAAAATTCCTATCATTGTGCTTACTACTTCAAAGTCGGATGTTGATATTGTAAAAAGTTATGATTTAGGTGTAAATTGTTTTATCTCAAAACCTGTAACTTTTACCCGTTTTTTAGAAGTAATTCGTACAATCGGACAATATTGGTTTGAAATTGTTCAGTTACCAGATTGATAAAAATAAATCATGAGAGATAGTACTATTAAATTATTATTGGTTGATGACGACGAGGATGATTTCTTGCTTACAAGCGATTATCTGAAAGATATTGAAAGTCAAAAGTTTGATATAGATTGGGCGTTTTCATTTGATAATGCCATAGAGAAAATCAAAAAAAAGCAATACGATTTATGCTTTTTTGATTTTTTATTGGGTTCTAAAACGGGTATTGATTTACTCAGAGTTGGCATTGAGCATGGTTTGAAATCGCCAGTGATTTTATTGACTGGTAAAGGCGATCAACGCATTGATGTTGAAGCTATGACACTTGGTGCTTTTGATTATTTAGTAAAAAGTGAATTAGATTCTGAAAAGTTAGAACGTTGTATTCGTTATTCTCTCGAACGTTCCAGTACACTTTCTACTCTTCGTGAAAGTGAGCGAAAATATAGAAATATTTTTGACCAAACCAAAGAAGCCATCTTTACTGCTCGTTTAGATGGTACATTCAATTACTTCACGCCCTCTACAGCCGAACTCTTTGGTTATACCGAAGAAGAACTCTATCAGCTAAAAAGCTATTCCGTTTTTGTTCGTGCTACCGACCGTCGTCAATTCATTAATCAATTGGAAGCTGAAGGAGAAATTAGTGATTTTGAAGTACTTTTGGAAACCAAATTTGGTGAAAAAAAACAATGTTCAATTCACTGTAATCGCCAATTAGATAGTGATGGAAATCCATATTATTTAGGTATTATTCATGATATTACTGCTAGAAAAAAAGAAGAGCGAGATTCTTTACTTTTTCAAAAAATGGCGGCTACTGGGCGTTTAGTTCGTACTTTGGCACACGAAGTCCGTAATCCTTTGACGAACATAAATCTGTCAATCGAGCAAATGGAAGTTGATTTTGAAGATGAAGACGCCAAATTTTTTATTGATATTATCAGAAGAAATAGCCAGAGGATTAATGATTTAATAACCGAATTGTTGAATACTTCAAGACCTTCAGAAGTAACTTTTAGTCGATATAATTTACAGGAAATCCTGGAAAGTACTATCGAACAAGCAATCGATAGAATTAATCTGAAAAACATTAAATTAATCAGTGATTATCCTTCTGATATTTGGATTGATGTTGACAAAGCCAAAATTCAAATTGCACTACTAAATATTATTATCAATGCTGTGGAGGCAATGAAAGAAGGAGATGGTATCCTGAAAATTAATGCTACTCAAAGAAATAAATCTATTATTGTTTCCATAGAAGACAATGGCGTAGGAATTAGTCAAGAGCATATTGAACGCCTTTTTGAACCTTATTTTACTTCAAAAAACAATGGAATTGGTTTAGGTTTAGCTGCAACGCTGAACATTATTCAATCTCATAAAGCTAGAGTAGAAGTTGAATCTGAATTAGGAAAAGGTACAAAATTTATTGTCACTTTTACTCTGGCATCGTAGTTTCTTCGGGTAGTTTTTTCTTGCGAGTAAACATTAAAATAGTTGAAGCCATAATTGTACTGGCAACAACGATGACGATTCCTAACATAGCACTAAAAGCAATATATTTATAAAATACTTCTGCTTGATAACGAGCTAAAAGAATACCCAATAATGCCCAAATGACGGCTAAACCTACATAACCATTTCTTAATTCAATCACGAGTAAGAAAGTAATAAAACTACCCGCCAAAATCATGATACTTGCCCAAGATTGTCCAAGTATATAACCGTCTGTCCAACCAAAATATACTAAAAGAGCTGTTACGTTGGCAATTGTCGCAATACAAATCCAACCCAAGTACATTCCGAAAGCAGCTTTCAAAATAATCTTTGTATAGCCACTAAGGTACACCTGAGTGGTTTTTATATGAAGATTTACTTTAACTAATGATATTAAAATTCCAGTCATGATAAGCATTGACGCAATCATGAACTCATAATGCCAGGCTAAAATCCAAAGGGAATTCAAAACAGCATTAACGATAAACCAATAACCAACTCCATTCACAACAAGTCCTAAAATAGCATCAGGTTTCTTTTGAAAAAGAGATTTAGACTGCTCAATACAGAAAAGTAATAAAAGAAAGTAAATAATTCCCCAGATAGAAAAAGTAATACCAGCAGGAACGAACAAATTAGGATATTGATTCGATAATTGTCCCGTTGTTTTACCATTCAGCGGTAAGCCATTCGCCAAACCATTCATAATTACCATTACAATAAAGAATACAAAATTCAGTACTTGTAATGCTTTTATTTTAATAGGATTAATTGTGTTAGTTTCCATAAAATTGTATTTTTTATTGAACGGTGGACTGTTTTTTCTTTACTTCAAGTTCTTGTTTTAAGATAAAAACAGCATTGCTATTGGGTTGGATAGGTGTACCGTATCTCAGTGTATATACTTTGGTAAACTCTGCACCGAAGTATAAAATGATAGAGGAATAATACACCCATAAGAGTATTAAAACAATCGAACCAGCTGCACCAAAAGCAGTACTAACAGCTGATTGTCCAAGATATACACCTATCAAAAACTTCCCAATCATGAATAATAAGGAGGTAATACCAGCACCAACGAGAGTATCTTTCCATGAAATTTTACCATCTGGAAGTACTTTGATAATGACACCAAACAATAGGGTAATAATTGCCCAGATAACCAATGTATTTACCAACATAAACACAAATATTGTAAAGCTACTTTCAAAATACATTTGCAATTGCTTATCGAATAAACTCAATAGGGCATTAATTGTTAAAGAAATTAATAAAAGAAAACCCAATGCCAAAATAAGTGAAAAAGATAGAAAACGATTGATTAAGTACTTTACCCAACTATTTTTTGGTTTAGCTTTTAATGACCAGATAAAATTGATGGAATCTTGAATTTCGGCAAAAACCCCTGTTGCACCAATCAGTAATGTTACGAAACCAATTATGGCTGCCACGCCAGATTTGTGGGACTGCTCTGCATTTTTAATTAATGATTGCACCTGTTTAGCTGCGTCATTGCCAATCAGATTGTTTATTTGACCAAAAAGCTCGCCTTCTATGGCTTCTTTCCCTAAAAAAATACTTGCTACCGAAATCATAATCAATAACATTGGGGCAAGCGAAAATATCGTATAATATGATAAAGAAGCACTTAGCTTTGTTGCATTGTCATTTGAAAACTCTCGAAAAACTTCTCCTGTAAAACTCAGAAACTCTTCGATTCTCTCTTTGAAGGAGTATTTCATTATTTGTATTATTTTGATGTTATTGTTTGTGTAATATTATAATACCAGCCTTTTTTTAGCTAAACTGTAGAAAATTATCTACAATTTTTGCTATTAGGCTTTTAAATGTTAGATTTTTATTTCTGGTATGGAAATTTAGGCAAAATTATTGTTAGTAAAATGTTACTTATTGTGTTTTTTATCGTTTCAAGTAATTGAAAATCAACAAGTAATTTTTATATGTATAATTTTTGTAAAGTGTTAGTAGTGAAAAATGTTTTTTATAAGATTGCCCTTTTATTAGTATTGAGCTGGGCTGTTAGCGTTTTTATATTAGGGTTTAAAGGATTGATTCATCTTTTTTTAGTATTTACCTTAATTGCGATTTTAATTTCAATTATTAAACATGAAATGTAATTATTCTAATTTTTGATAATGTTCTGAACTATTAATTTTTGGTAAGTACTTTCGTTTTCAGTCAATGCAAGTATTATTAAGGATTAGGTTCTCAGATTTTCTTTTTTTCTTTGTTTGGTAATCATGCCAGATGATAAGTAGGCTAAAGGGATGTAAATTAATACAGCCCTTTTTTATTGGGAATGATAAATGTTTTAAATTACAGTTATAATTCTTGCCAAAAAATAATTTCTATCACAAAAAATAAACTCTATTCCAATGGCTCAACGATTTCCCTTTATTATAAAATTTGCTTTCTCACTCATTTCAGTCACTATTCTAGTGTATTGGATGATGGTTTTGCAAGATATTTTAGTGCCTTTTTTTGTAGCGGTTATTCTTTCTATGGCTTTATTTCCCTTATCTAATTTGTTGGAAAAAATTGGTTTGGGGCGTACTTTATCAATTACTATTTCATTATTATTTTTCTTAATGATAACCGTTGGAGTAATTTGGCTGGCATCTACACAAATAGCGAGTTTTAGTGAAATGTTTCCACAATTAGAAAAACGATTTGAACATTTATTCTTACAAGGTCAACGTTGGACGGAAGAGCATTTTCATGTTGGACGAAAAACACAGAATGCAAAATTACGCCAATATGGAACAGGCATTTTAAGCAGCGGTGGTTCTGTTTTTACTTCTGCACTTTCAATGACGGGCAACATGATTGGGAATCTTTCATTGATACCGATTTATATGTTTTTCCTATTGTATTACCGAGATTTTTTCAAATTGTTTTTTTATAGAGCTTTTAAAAATACAAGTAAATATGCCATTGATACTGTACTGACTAAAATCTATGAAGTAGTGCATAGTTATTTGAAAGGGCTTATTACTGTGACTATCATTGTAGGAAGTTTAAATACTTTGGGTTTACTGGCACTTGGGATAGATTATGCCATTTTCTTTGGATTTTTAGCGGCGGCTTTATTGATTATTCCTTTTGTGGGTATTTTGATAGGCTCAATTTTGCCAATTATTATGGCTTTAATTACTAAAGATTCGCCGATGTATGCAGTAGGAGTAGCGGGCGTTTTTATCTTTGTTCAGTTTTTGGAGGGAAATTTTATTACGCCTCAAGTGGTAGGCTCAAAAATAAGTATTAATGGTTTGGTTGCTATCATAGCTTTGTTACTTGGCTCGGCATTGTGGGGAATTGCTGGAATGGCACTTTCTTTACCAACAGTCGCTATTTTAAAAGTAATTTTCGATTCTGTACCAGATTTAAAACCATTTGGCTTTTTATTAGGCGAACCAGACCATAATCGAATTATGAAGGAAAAGAAAAAGAAAATGCTAGAATTTGTGCCAGAATTGGTTGAAACCATTACAGAAACTACTGAAGATGTAAAATCATTAGTAAAAGGAAGAAAAAAGAAATCAGAGTAAAGGCTATTTATTAGCATATTTAAAAGGCTTTATATGGCGAGTATCAAAATGATACTCGCTATTTTTTTACCCAATACGATAGAATAGGCGATAAATTTCCCCCGAATTGTGGTGCTTTAACCTCATAAATTTGATTCAACTTTATGGCATGTATTTTTTATGATATTAGTCAAATGCGGGAATTCGTCAAGAGTGGTATTGTCATTTGTATTGTTGATTTAATGTATAAAAAGCCATTTTTCTACAGAAAAGCAAGCGAATGTGTAAATTATTCTACAAAATTCCCCATAATTCATAAAAATGAGGTATTGCTTGCCCGTTTTTTTTGAAGGCTTAATTTTTTTTAAATTGGTATATTTTTTTTGTTTCAAATTAAATCATAAAAGAATGAAGAATTTAGTGATTGCTTTTATTGTCGTTTCGACCTTTTTCTCTTGTTCTAGAAATGAGAAAAAAGATATAGCTGAAAAAACACAAGATGCTCAGGATCTTGTTGAATCTAAAGCCGACAGTGTGGTGGGTGATTTAAAAGACGAAGCCGAACAGGCTAGTCAGAATATTTTGTTGGAAAAGGAAGCTTTAGTTAGCAAAATTGACGACAAAAAAGAAGAAATCAACAAAAAGCTGAAAGAGGCTGATGAAGATATTAAAAATGCTACAATTCAAGAAAAAGCTAGATTAGCTTCCAAAAAGAAAGAATTACAAAATTCTTTGGATGAATTAGATAAAGCATTAAGTGATTTGAAAAGTGAGAAAAAACGTGATTGGAAGGACTTTAAAAAAGATTTGAATAATCAAATTGATAAAATTCAAGAGAATATTCAATAATTTATTTAATTCTTTTCACGAAAAATATTAATCTTTTTCATAGTGGTTAGATTGTGATAAATGGGGAGTGGTACTCTACTCCCATATTTTTTAAACTAATCAGTATGAATAAGTTAAAAGTGGTTATAGCATAGTTAAACAGGGAAGTTGAATGGATTTCCCTGTTTCTTTAAAACTTAGTTTTAACTACTTCAAAGATTATTAATTTAGTAATGGTTAGGTATTCGATAAAGGATAGGGAGAATCCTCCCTTTGCCTTTTTACCCAAAATATTACTGAATTTGCCAAAATATATAAGGTTGTAGCGTTGAATAGGCATTTTTTAAAGACAATCTTTATAGATAACAATACTAATTAAGCAGTTAGGGTTTTTGGTTAAAGGAACAGCTTCTATAAGCTATTCCTTTTTTGTTTTATAGCGAAAAATTTTAATCTAGCTTTCTCAAACATTCATTTTAAATACTTAAATTACCCCAAAATAGGGATAAAATTACCCTAAAATACATAGTTTAGTCGTGGAATAATTTATGTAATATTTTATATACAATTTCTAAAAATTAAGATTTATGAAAAATTTATTAGCTTTCAAAGCACACTTATTGATACTATCATTAGTGTTAATTGCTTTATCAACAAATGCACAACAATCAGATACTATTAAACGAACGGTTGTGGTTGAAATAGATACCGTCGTAAAAGGAGCGAAGCCAAATGTTAATAAAGTGGCAACAGAGAAAACTGTAGAAGTAGTTACCACAGAGAATGTGAAGGTTCAACCTGTATTTTATAGAGGTTTATTAGTAGTTGAAGGAGGTATTATGTACAAAGATAATGTACTCCCAGTTTTGTTTGCTGGTGAATTTGGTTTAGCCAGAAACATTGGTTTAGAAGCTAGAACTTGGTACGGTAAAAATGGCATATATGAAGACGGCTTCTTGGGAGTAGGTTTGAACTATCACTTCTCTGGAGAAGATAATCAAAAGCCAAGTAAGTTTGACCCTTACGTCGGTGGAATTTACGGTAAAGTTTTAGACGGTTCTGGAACAGCATTTTATGCGCAAGCTGGCGGAAGACTTTTCTTATTTAAGAATTTAGGTGCTTTTGCCAATTTAAATGTAGGACTTGTAGGTAAAAGAGGAACAAATCTATCGTTCGGACTTTCTTATAAAATACATTAAGAATAATTATTTTTTAAACAAAAAGCCTCTTCAAGATTATTTGAAGAGGCTTTTTGTTTAAAAAGGATAACCAATAGCAATATTTAAAACCAGATTTTCTTTTCGCCATTCAGGATTTCCCAAACTGAAATCTTTTAAAACCCATCGTTCATTTTCTGGTAGATATGGTTTTCTGACGGGCGTTGCTAAATCGAAACGAAGTACTAAATAACTAAAGTCAAATCTTAAGCCAATTCCAGTTCCAATAGCTACTTGCTTATAAAAGTCTTTCGTAAAAACGGCATCTTCACCATAAATATCAGCGTCTTTTTGCATCCAAACGTTTCCAGCATCTATAAAAATAGCTCCGTGAATGTATTGATTAAACTTTGCTCTTAATTCGCTATTAAATTCCAGTTTAATGTCACCAGATTGTCCGCCAATGGTTTGTTCTAATAAAGAGCCTGTTCTTAAATAACTTCCTGGCCCGATAGTTCTTGCTGGGAAAGCACGAATACTGTTATTCCCGCCTGCTACATATTGTTTAACTGTTGGTAAAAAGTAAGAGTTTCCGTAAGGTAAACCATAACCGACTAAGAAACGATTTGCTAAACGAAGGTTTTGTGTTAAGCGATAACCATATCTAAAATCTGCATCAAATCTAGCATATTGTGGATAAGTAACTCCAAAAACAGTAGATACAGAAGCATCATCGTTTGATCCTAATTTTGCCAATAAACTCGCTAAATTCCCTGCTACTTCTACACCACCAGTAAATGAAAAACTGTGTCGGCTATTGGCTCTATTTTGTGGCATGTACGAGAAAGTATATGCTGTACTCATGATAATTTTATTATCCAAAATCTCTTCATACAAAATTGGATTTCGAAAATACTCCAGTGCAAAATCTTCACTAAAATTTGAGGCTTTTACTAAATTGACTAAAAGTGGCGTTACAGAATGCTCTATGGAAGCATTTTGTTTCCAAGCATAAGTCAAAGATGTTCTTAGCGAAGTAAGGTCGTACAAACCTCCTCTTTTGAGTTGCTCGTAGCCAATATTGATATTTGTTTTAGGTAAAGCTTGGTTTTTGGCTGGATTAATCGTTACAAATGGAATGGTAAATCTTGGCAAGGAAAGATTACTTTCTATGGAAAAACGGGTCGTATTCAAGGCTCCAAGTGTGCTACTTGCTCCTCCAACTTGGAATTCTAAACCAGCATTTGCCGTAATTTTCAATAATTCTGCTCCCTTAAAAGCATTTTTGTTGAGCCACGAAACGCTGATGTTCGAACCTGTGTAATTGTTTGATTTTGTTGTGGCATTTAAGTCTGCTACGACAGATTTTGCTTTTAGTGGCGTTAAGAAGTAAAATACATCTAGTAAGGCAGAATCTGAACGAGGCACTAATTCAAAAGTATTTTTAACAAATTTGAAATTTCCATTTAAGTTGATTAATCTCGACAGGGATACGTCTTGAACAGCACTTCCATATTTTCCTCCACGACGAAAACCAATCGCATCTGCAAAAATTTTAGGGCGGAATGAACCCGTTCTATCGAATATTTTGATGCCTTTATAATTACTTTCTAAATCTTTAATGCTATCATTTACTGCACTTTCACCATAATCGGCCAAAACATGTACATCTCTAATAAAGTACATTTTTTTCGCAACCTGCGAGGTCGAAGGTTTAACTTCAAAAGTAAGATTTACTTTATGATTTGCCAATGAAGAATCAGCCTTGATGATGATGAAATCTGGTCTGAAATAATAGAAACCTCTTCTTTTTAGCAAATTATCAATTCTTTCTCTTTCGGCACTAATGAGGTCGAATTGATATGGCGTTCCTTTTTTGATTAAAGATCTTGCTTGTGATGCAACAAAAGCTTTTCCGAAAACAGACGTATCTTTTGTGGAAAATTTTATGGTATCAATAATGTATCTTTCATGTAAATAGATGGTGTAATCTGCCGTCGATTTGCGTTTTTTTTCAGTAAGTATTCCAGTCGCTGAAGAACGAAAATAGCCTTGATTATTCAACAATAAACCAATTTGTTTAGCATTAGCACCAATCACACTTTTACTTGCCAATACTGGAGGTTCGCCAAACCTTTTTCTGAAAAAGCTTTTAAAACCTGATTCACTTTTGGGTTCACCAAACAAGTAATAAAACCAAACTTTGTAAGGAAAACCTAAAATGGCAGAATTTGGCTTAGGCTTTACAAAAGCTTCAAGCTGTGTTTTTACGGTAGCAATATCTTTTTTATTAACAGCCGAATCGGCTTGCATTTTAATACTTGCACCAACGTAAAGGCTTTCGCCAGCGGGTAATTTTTTAGTAACTGAACAGCCTGAAATGAACAATGCTGTGCATAGCAATAGGAGTGAAAGTATCTTTTGTAAAGAAAACCTTTTCCCGAATGTTGAAGAATATGTAAAAGTTTGATTATTCATGTTGATTTCTTGCTGGAGAAAAGCTATTTACTTTTTGGCTTTTTGAATATTTCTTTGAAAGTACCATACTCTATTGTCACAGTGAAACCTACACCAGTTTCAACCACGTAACCATCTAAAACTGACTGAAACTGATTTTTCCTGAATGCTTTGAAAAGATAACGACCATCATTTGTCAGTTTGTAGTTGACGGTAATGTTATCAAATACTTCTGCGGAATTCCTCGTGATGCTCGTTTTGTTTTCTAATTCAAAGTTTCTACCTACTTTAATTTCAATTTTATCATTAAAAAACGCTTTTGACAAACCTAAACTTAAATCGGTTCTAGCACTTGATTTTCCATTGAAAAAATCTTGTGTTGAAGATAAGTTCACGTCTAAATCGACACCTTTGATAAGGTCGGAAGCCAACATATCTAATTGGTCGGAAAGTAATTTACTTACACTTTGTCTTGCCAAAGCTTCTGGATTTGCCCCACCGCTACTTGAGAAAAAGTCGGAAGATTTCTCAGAGAAAAATCTATTTAAAATCAGTAAAGCAAATACTTGTTTGTTTACTTCGTTGGCATCTAGTTTGTTCAGGCGATTTTGCACATCTGTAATCACAGAACTGCTTACTAATTTTTGTGTTTTTGAAGGACGAATTTTGAAGGAAATATCTGGCTTTGTCAATCGCCCAGCCATCGTTAATAAAACATCAAATTGAATTTTTTGTCTGTAACGGTTATCGTCATTCGTTTCATTTGTCATCAAATCTAGCGGAGCTGTTTCTGTATTATAAACCGCTGTGATGTTTACTTCTGCATTCATAGGGTCGCCAGACCAAATGATATTACTACCTTTTTCGATTGAAAATTGACGCTTTAATACTTCAAAAGTCAAGCCGTAACTACCTTCCGTTAAATCGTAAGAACCTAAAATAAAGGGTTGTCCATCAGCACTTAATCCAGCGTTTAATCTGGCATTTCCTTTTACTTTTAGGTTGTCACCATTTAATTCATCAACCACAATGGTAAATTCAGATTTGTCGTCAGCTTCAATATTTAAGGACATTTCCGAAACGAAATCATTCATGAGTGATACTTTCGTCGTAGAATCTTCCTTGACGAGTACTTCATTTTTATGATTGACAAAAACTACAATGCCGTCGCTTTCGCTTTGTTCGTCGAAACTTTCAGGAACGATAATCGAAATATTACTATTTTCTCTTACTTTAATATCGCCTTCAATTTTAGCAGCAGAAGAAATCCCTTGAACAGATAAACTTGCATCAACAAAGCCTTTTCCGTAGAAAAAATCATTATCTTTTCGGCTAGAATTTAACACCATGAAGTTTTTGGTATTAATCGTCAAATCGTATTTTACCTCAGGAATATTTGCCAATGAAACTGTTCCATCAATTTTCAAAGGTTGATTTAAAGTATCACTGAGTGTAAATTGTTTAAGTTGAATTGTTTTTCCTTCAAAAAACAATTTTTGTTTATCAATCAAATAACGGCTACCCAATTGTGTGATGTTGAAACCAACATTGCTAAAACCTAAATCGCCAAGAATTTGTGGCTGAGTGCTTGAGCCTTTGATGGTGGCTTGTCCTTGTAAAACCCCTTTGGCTTGTTTGAGTTGCCCAAAACTGAAAGCTTGTACAGTTTCTGCACCAAGTTTATTGATAGATAATTTAAAATCGAGTGGATTTTCGTTGTTGAGGTAATAATTTCCAGTGAGTTGTAAATCGTTTTTAGTACTTAATAAAGTAGCTTTTGCGGTAATTTTTTCAGCAGTTTCGTTAAATACATTTACATCTAAATTCCCAATCGGGCTTTGTTGAAAAGTGAAATCTGTCACTTTTACATCGCCAGTAAACGACGGCGACGCCATGTAATTACTCAGTAAAATTTGTCCGTCAATTTTTCCGCCAGCCATTAAGGAATCTGTGACGAAAAGTGTGACAAAGTTTTCAATTCTGAAATTTTCGGCTGTAATATTGATTGGTCCATTGGCTTCAGAAGAAGTACTGTTGACAAATAAACGCTGTTTTTCTTGCTCCATTTGGAAATGATTGACGAGTAAACCCGATTTTCCATATTGTACAAAACCCGTTGAATCAACTTCCCAATTTTTATAATTTAATTTCAAACTGCCCTTAACCAATCGAATTCTGTATTGATTATCAAAATTCTGAACTAAGCCAGCTACTTCATTTCTGTTTTGGTCGATAGAATCTTTAAAAACTGTTTTAAAAGTTGCTGTATTATTTGCTACAATTCCATTTAAAAAGGTTTTTCTGACATTAAAACTACTCATTTCAACACCCGAAAGTGACGCTTGATAAGTCAACTTTTCAGCATTGGCATTTAGGTTTACTTTTACATTAGAAACCTTGATGGTATCATATTCCAGATTGGGCGAAAATAAAGACATTTTCATCAGCGTATCAGCCTGACTATTCAGTAAAGCCGAAAATCGAACAGTATCAAGTTTGGTAAGACTTGGTAAAAAAGCCTTAAAAACTGGATGTTTTACCATTTTTGCCTCAATAGAAAGTTTGTAAGGCTCTGTAACTGGCGTGAAAGTAATATCAGGAATCGTAAAATAGCGATTGATATTACTGATAAAAATATCAGATAGCTGCAAGTAATTAAAATCTCCTTTGATATTGGCAATTAAGAATGGCGATTGAATATCAAATCTTCTACCATCTTTGGTGTTTTGGGCAGTCAGCGTGGTGTTTTCAAGTTTAATGGGTTTGCCATCTTGATAGATTGTTGCTTCGTGAATTGTTATTTTTCCGTTTGGATTGTTCGGGTCAGTTGATGGCATATCTACATCAATATTTCCATGAATTCCAATGTTGTCAGCATAAAATCCTAGTGGTTTTAGATTTAATTCAGCAATTTCAAGATTCCCTTTTACACCAGGGAAATTTTGTGATAAATCAACTTTTGTGTCTATTTTTAATGAAATATTTGGGTCTGTAATATGTGCTTTAACTTGTGCAATTTGATTAGTGATATTCGTCTCAAATACTAAATTTTTATAATTATAGCCTTTTACTTCTGCTTGCTGAATAGTGCCTTCGATAGCAGTATTCATCGTTTTTAAATCTAAGCCTTTCCCTTTTACTTTTGCATTGAGCGTGAGCTTTCCTACGTTTTCTGTTTGTTTAATAAATTTGCCCATTTCAAAAGCATCCAAACTCATTACACCTTCATATTGTTGGTTTTTATCAGCAGTAATATTGATTAGTTTTCCGTTAAAAGAAGCACCGCCCATATCGGTTTTTACTTTAGCATTAATGGCTAAATTTTCGATTTTTCCGTTGATTGTTCCTACTAAATTTACTTTTTGTGGCAACTCAATATTACTTGGAATGCTATTGGCTGGTGCTAATTTCAAAATATCATTTTTAGTCATTGAAACCTCTTTGATATTTAGTTTTAACGCCATTTTATTAATGTCGGGCAAACCAGTGATTACTCCTTGTAAATTGGCTTTGGCTTGTCCGAACCCAGTCATTGAAAACTTGCTAATTTTTAAATTATTAACTGTACCAGTTGCTAAACCATCAACTTTTAGCAAAGCATTTTCATTCCCTTTGAAAGGAGGCATTTGGGCAAAATCTGGCATTAATAATAAAATATCTTTGAAAGCAACCTGACTATTTTTGAGATTGAGTTTGATTTTTGAAGTGCCAATATTTTTACTGAATTGTTCAAATGAAGTGTAACTCAGCGATAATTCATCTCTTAAAATGGTGTTAGGTGTTTTTAGGTACAGTTTTTTCAAAAATGTCTGACGATTGGTATAGGCAAAATCTGTCTGAAATTTTTGTAATTCAAAACCAGATTTTTCTTTGAATGAACTCGAATATAACCAACCTGAAATATTGTCAGGAGAGAAACGGAAACGTTCTAAGTTTACTTTTAAATTATTGATTTTTAGGTTGTTGTAATCTAATTCTTTTTTTAAGGCAACTTGGTTTTGGTCTTGATACTGAATGTTATTGCCATCCAAGATTATTTTATCAACCAATACTTTCCAGTTGTTTGGAGATGATGTTTCTTTTTGAGTAGTTACTTTTTCTTTTTTTACTTTTTTCAAGAAACTAACTTTTGCGTCGGTATTATAAAGATTTACAGATTTTAAATGTACTTGTTCGCCAGCTAAGTAAAGTTTATTGCCTTTTACATTCAATGAACCTAAGTTTACTGTATTGACTAAGCCAGCACTTTCTTCCGTGATTTTCCATTGAATATTTTTAGCATTAAATTCTCCAAAAGCTAAATCCAAGCTATCAGATTTTGTAACGCTTTCAGGTGTTTTTGCCAAAGCTTCATAAATGCGAAGAGATAAATTTCCACCATTTAAGGATACTTTATCTAAATGATATTTTGAAATACTTGGGTCAATAGCTTTGAAAGACGTTTGGGCATTTTCAAGCCTAACTTTTGCATCTACGCCAGTAACATCATCGAGATAAGCAATGTTAACTTGCTTGAGGAAAATATTCGATAATTGATAATTGAGAGGAGTTCCTTTGGTTGTGTCGGTACTTTTATCGGTACTCTCAAATGCTTTTAAGATGTAGTTGAAATTGAAAGTTGTATCTGGAAGCGTGCGTTTTATACTAAGATTGATATTATCTAATTCTATTTTATTTATATTTACCTTGTTTTGTAATAAAGCCAACATATCAATATCTACCCGCATTTTGTTGCCGTAAAGTAATGTATCGTTCTTATTATCGGGTAAATAAACGCCTTCTAAAGCTATCCAATCTGGAATATTGTAGCTAATTCTTTTGATAGAAAATGGTTTGTTGAGTTTTTTTTGGAGGTAAAAAACTACTTTTTCGGTTAGATATAACTCACCAGCGGGTGTTCTGAAATAAAAGATTAGACCTATCAGAATAAGTACTAAACTTAGAAAAATGATGCCCGCTATTTTTACAAACTGTTTCATTTAGTCTTTTTCATGTGGTTTAAAGCTAATTAAAAGGATTTTTAGCCTTTTAATTTCAAAAGAAACGATAATAGGTATTATTTTGGTAGGCTGTTATTTGGTACAAAAAAATATCAATCCAACCTTGAGATTGGATTGATATTAAACCTAAAATTATTAGCGTTTAAAAGTAGTTACTTCAAAAGTTGGATTGAAAATAATCTGACTTGTTAATTTTACCTTTTTCTTATCAATACTGCTGTAATAAGTTCCAACTGATGGATATTTGATGCCAAATTCAGAAGTGGCATAAGTTGTAAATTCTTGTGTGATTTCTTCGCCAGTTGATAATTTGTATTTCATCGAACTAAGTAAATTTGTGGTGCTATCGAAGTATAAGTCATATTTGATTTCTTTGCCTTTTAATTCAATATGATGCACTTTTTGCGTAGCCACAGTTTCAAGTCCAACATAAGTAGCGATGTAACCTTTTTGCTGGTAATTCAAAAAAGGTAAAAGGAAATCATCTACTTCTCTTTTCATATTACTTTGTTCTTTGGCACTCAAGTCTTTCACATCATAAACGATAGCTTTATCACGGCTACCTGTTGGAATTTTCAAGAAAGCATCAGCTGTACCTACGCCATAAATAAAACTACGTTTCATGATAGTTTTGGTTTTTAGCATAGACTTATCCGCTAAAGAAGCCTTTACTTCCATATCATAATCTGTTACAGCATTGGCTACAAACGACTGTTTCAACGTATAAGTTTTTACTTTTTTCCAAAGTGGCAATCCACCAGTGCTTTGGTAATATTTATTGAAAATGGTATCAGGCGATTGTGCAAAAGCATTGATAACGAACAAACTCATCATCAAAGTAATGATACTTAATTTTTTCATGAGATATATTTGAAATTTAAGGTTTTAATACTGTTTGTCTATGGAACTCTAAAATACTCACTGATATTGTTTATAGAAAGAAGAGTTCATTATTTTAATATAATTACATCATAAAACAATGAAATATTTATATTTTGAGGAAAGATTTTTTGTTCTTTATAAAATAACACAAGGAATGCCGTAACATTCCTTGTGAATATATGCCCTCTACCCACCGCTAATTATTCGTCTCTATCCTGTGAAAATATCAGTGCCGTATAAGCTGCAATTGATATGGTAGCATAATGTTGCATATTATCATATTCGCCTGCTTGAGTATTAATATGATGAGAATCAAAATTGTCGAAATCCTTATCATAGCCTTCCCAATCGCTATTAAATCTTAGTTTCCAGCGTCCACCTTGTGGAAAGCCAATTGCTAAATCTTCATAAGATTTATTAGAAAAATTAAGAACAATTACAGTATTATCACCTTGCCCGCCTTTGTTCCATCTTTGAAAAACAATAACCTTGTGTGTTTCATCTACTCTGATAATTTGAGTATTTTGTCCTGTTAAGCCTTCAGTATTATTGTAATAATTAAGGCGAAGTTTTATTAAATCTTTATGTAAACCAGTAAAAGCTTTGAATTTTTCAGCCCTTGTCCAATCAATCGGGTCAGTATCCGAAAACCATTTATCTTCCAATAATTCTTGTCCTTGAAATAACATTGGTATTCCTCCAGTTGTCATTACCAAAGCTGTTCCCAACGATGCTCTTTTTTTAGAGAACCAATTATTTACGTTATCAAACGCAATTTCTTCGGCTACTCTTGCCTTGCCATTGGCTACTTCATCATGTGATTCTGTGTAGATTACTCTTTTAAAAGTATCACCAGAGTATTTATTAAGAAGTGCCAAACAAATACTTTCCATATTTCGGTTTTCGTCTTCCTGCTCAATCAAAGCTTTACGAATAGGATGAACAAAATCAGCATCCCATTGACTCCCAAAACCTAAGCCACAATCGTTTCCTAAATGGTCTGTTATGGAATCTAATCCATGTAAATCTTCAGCAATGATTATTTTCCAAGGGAATTTTTCAGCTACTTCACTATTAATCCATCTGATTAAACTTAATCCTTCTTGTAAAGTATCACTTGAATCTTCATTGGCTTTTACATTTCTGATGTAAGGCGTCATATCCATTCTTAGTCCATCTACTCTAAATTCTTCTAGCCACATCATTGCATTATCACGAATGTACTGGCGTACTTCTGGTCTGCCATAATCGGGGCGAGTATTTCCCCAAGGAGTCGTCGCTCGCCAATCATTATAGAAATAGATACCGCCCATTCCGTTTTCTTGCCAACCGTCAAACTGCCAAAGATCCATATCTGTTGGACCAAAATGATTGTAAACTACATCCAAAATTACAGCGATGTCACGCTCGTGAGCAGCTTTGATAAAAGCCTTAAAAGCATCTGGCCCACCATAACTTGATTCTATGGCAAATGGATAGGATGGATTATAACCCCAAGAGAAATCGCCAGGAAATTCAAAAGGAGGCATTACTTCTATGGCATTGATACCAAGGTCTTTTAAATAATCTAGTTTTTCGATAAGACTGTAAAAATCACCGACTTGTCCTTTGGTTTTTACATGGTAAGTACCCACATGCAGTTCGTAGATAACCAATTTATTCCAAGTTGGCATCTGAAAATTATCTTCTTCCCAGTTAAAATCATTTTGGTCATATATAATTGAATTCCCTACGGAATTAGTTAGTTTACGTGAATAAGGGTCATTCCGTTGGAGTTCCCCAGATGGTGTTTTTAGATAATACTTATATTCATCTCCAGCTTTTGCTTCAAAAACATTTGTACTCCAATAACCATTTCCTTCATTTTCAAGAACAGCTTTATTAGGCTTCCAGTCATTGAACGAACCAATAACACTTACTTCTTGTGCATTTGGAGCCCAAACTCTAAAAAATACACCGTTTTCGTGGATGATAGCACCCATTCCGCCAACATTTATTTTTTCACTGATTGTATTGTTCGTCTCGTTATTCATGTTTTTCTTTATTAATAGTTGTGAGAAGTTTATGAAGTAATGATTCATGGATTCAGAATAAATTTATATGCCAGTCGTAAAAGCATGATTTAAAGTATTTTTTTGCTAAAATTTCTACAAAAAGAATTTTGTTGTGGCTTTTTCTCTACAATTCTAGTGTAGATTTAAAAAATTAGTGATACTTCTGTAATTTTGTAAAATCGGGCAAAATAGCCCTTTTATCGACTCATAACATCGGAGTTTATGAGTATAATTTTTGAAAAATGAGTGATTTAACTTGGCTTGGAAGAACCAAATTATTAATAGGAGACGAAGGAATCCAGAAATTACAGAATGCTCACGTGTTGGTGGTTGGGCTTGGTGGAGTAGGCTCTTTTGCCGCTGAATTTATTGCTCGTTCGGGTGTTGGTACGATGACTATCGTTGACGGTGACGTGGTTGACCCTTCTAATCGAAACCGACAATTACCCGCACTTTCTACCACACACGGGCAACCGAAAGCAGATTTAATGGAAGAACGTTTGTTGGCAATCAATCCAGAATTGAAGCTGACAAGTATTCGTCAATTTCTTTCACCAGAAGCCGTTGAAGAGATTTTAACTAACAATAATTTTGATTATGTGATGGATTGTATTGATTCTATCACACCAAAATTGATGTTACTGACAACGGCATATCAGAAAAACTTAAAGATTGTAAGTTCGATGGGAGCGGGTGGTAAAGTTGACCCAACAAAAATCCGTACCGCAGATTTATTTGATACCCGTGAATGTTACTTGGCTTCGCTTGTCAGAAAACGTCTGCGTAAACTTGGAATTCGTTCGGGTATCAAGGCGGTTTATTCTACCGAAAAAATGATGGAAGAATCGTTGATGTTGACTGATGGTTCAAATTACAAGAAATCTGCTTATGGCACTATTTCTTATATGCCAGCAGCTTTTGGGGGCGTTTGTGCATCCGTCGTTTTAAGGGATTTGCTAGGCTTTCCAGTAGAAATGGAAAAGAAATTAAAAGCTTTGGCTAGTCGAGAGAAAAAGCAACAAGAATTAGAGAAAAAGCGAAAAGTTGCTAAATAAAAAAGAGGAGGCAATTATGTATCATGATAATTGCCTCCTCTTTTTTAGCTAAAGTTTTTTTCATGCTCAAGAAACAAATCTTGAAGTTTTTTAGTGATTTTTCCAACTTTACCTCCACTAAATACTTTATTGTCAGTTTGGGTAATAGCAATAATTCTTTTTGTACTTCCAGTCGTAAATACTTCGTCGGCATCGTAATATTCTTGTGTACTGAGGTCTCTTTCTTCTACTACAAAATGCTTTTTGGCTAAATTTAGCACGTATTTTCTTGTTACTCCAAATAAAGCACCATCTACAGGAGTAATAATTTTTTCATTTTTAATAACAAAAATATTACTTCTTGAAGACTCTGAAATGAAACCATTTTGATGATACAGTACATCATCTGCTCCAACTGCTTTCATTTTGGCTAAAGCCCTGATGGGTGTAATATAATTTAGGGTTTTAATTTCTGGGATTTCTCTTCTATACTCAATACTCATCAGTTTCATGCCCACGTCAGCGGGTTTAAACTCAAAAGGTTTACCCATGACGATTAAATTTGATTGCTCCGCAGGAGTATAACCATCAGCAGAGTAACCACCCGTCATCACCATTTTAACGCCTAATAAATGTTGTGGATGTAAGCGAATAATTTCTACAATAATGTTCCTGAGTTCATCACGAGAAGCTGGGATTTTCAAACCCATTAAATTAGCTGAATTCTCAAAACGGTCGAGATGGTCTTCTATAAAAATAGGTTTTCCATCAATGGCACGAAAAAAATCAAAAATGCCGTAACCCCTCAATAAACCAAGGTCGCTTACATGAATATTTGCATTCTCAGCAGGAATAATTTGTCCATTTAAAAATATATACTCTTTCATTTAGTGGCTATTCAAAAGAAACGAAATTTATAATTCTCAAAGAAAGACTTGATTAATCTGATTCAACAAATGATGCTGTTCAGTCATTATAAAATTCCGAAATTGGAAAAAGGAGATGATGAATTTGAAGATGATAGATAACGAAAATAAAAGGCTTGATATACTTTAAACATACCAAGCCTTCTATTATTTATTGAACTTCGCAGCTTTTTTCTAAAATATTTTGTAGCCATTCGTTTGGCAAATTATCGACAGAATCTTTCAATAAAGCGTTCCACTTTTTGGTTACTTCGCTCATATCATCTTTCGTAAGGCGATGCTCGATAACATTGAAACTATCTTTTTGATATACAATTACATCAATAGGATAATCAACATCGCTTGCACTTACTTGCGTAGCATCGAACGAAAGGAATCCTAATTTTAGGGCATCTTCTAACGAAGTTTCGTAAGATAAAGTACGATTCAACAAAGGTTTTCCATAATTAGAATTACCAATGATTTGGTACTTTAAACCTTCATTAATCTCAATCCAATTGCCTTCAGGGAAAATCAAAAACAATTTATGTTCATCATCATGTGGCATTTGTCCACCAACAATTGAATGTAAATTGAAATTATAACCTTCTGCTTTCAGTGTTGCTTTATCTTCTTGGGCTACTTTTCTAATCATATCACCGAAAGCATTAACAGCTTCATACATGTAATCAAACTTGCAACCTTTTTCTTCAGTAAGTCTGTTAAAATAGATGATAGATTTATCACGGACTGATCTCAGACCGGCCGTCATGATAAAAAGAGAATGGTTACCTACTTCGTGGATAGAAACCTTTTTGTTGGAGTAAACCTCCGTACCAGCGGTAATTCTAGTGTCAGCGATAGCCACGATGCCACCACGTACTTTAATCCCTAAACAGTATGTCATTTGCACAGTCGATAATTTGTTTGAATCGATTAGTTAATCTCTATTTTGTATTAAAACGAACAAGTGTTAAAATGCAGGTTTAATCGTACAAAATCAGGTATATAAAAAACTAATGATTCTAGCGTTTTTGTAAATAGTGGTCGGCTAGTTATAAGTAAAAATAACTAACATACAAAAGTAAAAAAACTACTTATTGTTCTACCATATTTAGGTGTATTTCTTCTTCAATTACTGGTTTTAAATCAAAATACGTTTGATAGATTGCTTTGCCTACTGCATTATTTTTTTGTTGAAATTCGTCAAGATACTGATGTAAACCCGTATCAAAAATATCTTTAATTTCAGTGAATTCTACTTCAGAACGCAATTTACTAAGTGCTTTTTCAGCTGGATTTGAGTACGATGCTGTGATAGAAGTACCCGATATTTCGTATAATGATAATTCTGCCTGACGAATGCAGTGCATTACCGAGCGAGGGAATTTTTTATCAAGTAATAAAAAATCTACAATCGCTGTCGGGTTCATTACTTGGTACTGTTGGCGAAACATATTGTAAGCACTCACCGATTTTAATACTGATGACCAAAGCATCAAATCAAGTGGTGAACCTACTGCACCAATTTCTGGCAAAAGTGTAAAGTATTTTACATCCAAGAATCTTGTTGTTTTATCAGCACGTTCTATCAACCTGCCCAAACGCCCAAAATGCCAACCTTCACCTCTAGTAATGGTTGAATCAACAATGCCATAAAACAATTGGCTACCCGTTTTAATGTTCTCTAAAAAACCTTGGTATCTTGCCAATTCCCACGATTTACTTTCGGCAGCCGCATCCTTTACTGTCCAATAAATTTGGTTGACGTACTCCCACATTTCACGAGAGATACTCTCACGAATGGTTCTTGCATTTTCACGAGCTTCAAGCAAACAAGATAAAATCGAGTTTGGATTTTTTACATCAAAAGCCATAAAATACAATACGTTTTCACGAGTAGGTGCATCATAATGCTTTTGGAAGATATAATTATCAGCCGTGGCAATAATCAGCGGTTCCCACTGTTCAGGTACGTCAGGAGGTAAGTCAAGTGCTAAATTGAAGTTTACCGAAATAAAACGGGCATAATTATCGGCACGTTCGATGTACCGATTCATCCAATAGATAGAATTTGCTACTCTGCTAAGCATACATTATGAGTTTAATGCGTTAATGGGAAATTTATGAAAACAATTTTACTTCACCAGAAGGTTGGTTTACGATATAACATGAAGTTGAAATTGACATTTTCTTGAAAATTATGTATTCATAAAATTAGAAGAAAAATCTATTTAATCAACACCTTCTGATGGATTTTAGCAAGTTTAAATGGTTTTCTACATTGCACTCTTTTTTTAATTATATTTTTCCTTGAAAAATAATTATTCCTTTTTGGGAACTTCATAAATAAAAAAATGAGGGTACATTAAAATATCGTTTTTATGTTATATTGCAAATAGTTATTTAGCTTTTCGTTAAAATAACCAAATTAATATTAATCTTTTCTAAAAAACACATGAAAAAAATTTTTCTACTTACAATTCTAGCGATGCTAGGATTTAGGGGGCTAAACTATGCCCAAGACAAAACGCTGACTGGAAAAGTCAAAGATGCGAAGGATGGCTCTGTATTACCCGGAGCTTCAGTTGTTGCCAAAGGAACATCAATCGGAACAGTAACCAACAGCTCAGGAGAATTCACACTGAAAGTACCCGCCTCGGTGTCTGTTCTAACAGTATCATTCATTGGTTATGCTTCCAAAGATGTGCCTGTTAGTGCTGGATTTTTGAATGTGTCACTTGATGTTGCTAGTAATCAGTTGGAAGAAGTGGTGATTTCAACAGGTAGCCGAAATTCTAAAAGAACGATGACCGACACGCCGCTTCCTATTGATATTCTATCTGCGGCAGATTTAAAGACTACTGGTCAAACTTCTTTCGATAAAGCACTTCAATACCGAGTACCCTCATTCAACACGGTTAATACTCCTGTAAATGATGCTACTTCTTTACTTGACCCTTACGAAATTAGAAACATGGGCCCTAGCCGTACTTTGATTTTAATTAATGGGAAACGTAAAAACACAAGTGCTTTGATGTACATTCAGACTTCACCTGGTCGTGGAGAATCGGGTGCTGATATTTCGGCGATTCCACAACAAGCGATTAAGCGTGTTGAAATTTTGCGAGATGGTGCTTCTGCTCAATATGGTTCTGATGCGATTGCTGGTGTAATGAACATTATTTTGAAAGATAAATTTGATTATGGTTCAGCTACACTTACAATGGGTGTTACTGCCAAAGGAGACGGAAAACACATTGGGTTTTCGGTGAACAATGGTTCAAATTTTGAGAAAGGATACATCAATTATACAATTGATTTTAGCCGTACAACTTTGGCGAATCGTCCGGGTACGGTAAGTGCCGAAGCAGAAGCTGATGCAAGTTTGGGTTTTGATGCTCCTTTGGCCCAAGTAAAGAGTTTCTTGGCACTTAAACCTGATGCTGGTAACATCAACGGTCAGCCAGAAAACACAGCTGCAAAATTCTTAGTGAATGGTGGATATTCAGTGGGTGAAAAAGCAGAATTATATTATACTGCGGCTTATGTTTATAAAAGAGTAAACAGTTTTGCGAATTATCGTACTCCGTATTGGCGACCAACTGATTATGGACTTTTAACCCCAGCAGGACAACCTTATTTGGGTTATGTACCTACTTTTCAAGGAGACTTGAATGATTATACTGCAACTATCGGAGTAAAAAGTGAAACAAATGGTTGGAAAACAGATTTAAGTTTTACAACAGGTGGAAACAAACAATTATATACTGTTTCGAATTCTGTAAACCGTAGTTTAGGAAAAGGCTCGCCTACTTATTTTAAACCTGGTGGATATGAATTTAGCCACAACGTTGGAAATATTGACGTTTCTAAACAAGTAAATGATAAGTTGAGCCTTTCGTTTGGTTCAGAGTTTCGTGCAGAAACCTTTACTGTTTTTGTAGGGGATACTTCTTCTTATGTAGGTTCTGGTGCGGATTCTTTTCCAGGAACTACTCCGAACAATGCAGGAACAAATACTCGTTTTAACTTCGGTGGATACGTAGATTTAGGATATGATATTACTGATAATTTTTTAGTGAATGGTACTTTACGTTCTGAACACTACAGCGATTTTGGTGATGCAACAGTTTACAAAATCAGCTCACGCTATAAATTTAGTGATAAAGTGACATTACGTGGGTCTTATTCTACTGGATTCCGTGCACCGTTATTACACCAAATTTATCAACAACAAGCGCAAGCTAGTTTTGTACCAGGTCAAGGAATTCAAACAAAAGGTGTTGTAAATAATGTAAGTCCACAAGCTTTTGCTTTAGGAGTACCAAAATTAACTCCTGAAAAATCAACTAACTTTACTGTAGGTTTAGGTTTAAATCCAACGAAAAATCTAAGTGTTACTTTAGACTATTATAATATCAAAGTAAAAGACCGTATCGTTTTAGGTTCTGAAATTGCAGGAACTGATGCAGGAAACACAGCTTTAGATAATATTTTGACATCAAATGGTATTGTTGCAGTAAGTTTCTTTGCGAATGCTTTGAATACAACTACTTCTGGGCTTGATTTTGTAGTTTCTCAGAAGAATGTCGAATTAGGAATGGGTAAATTGGGAATCAATTTAGCAGGTAATTATACTTTCGAAAATAAATATACTTCAATCAACAACCCTAAATTGATTGCCGATGCTGGCAAATCAATTTTTGATAGAACACAAGATGCTTTATTGTTTTCATCTCGTCCAAAATACAAAGTGATTCTTGGATTCGATTATTTAATCAAAGGCATTAATATCAATTTGAATAATACTTTATTTGGAAAAACTCGCTTTCATCAAAATGGCTTAGATGCTGGTACTGATACAGAGTTTACTCCAGCTGTTGTTTCTGATTTAGCAATAAGTATTCCATTCTCATCAAAAACTACTTTTACATTTAATGTAAACAATGTGTTGAATGTGTTGCCAAAGTGGGATTTTATTGACCTTAAAACAGGCGTTAAAACACGTTATGATGTAAATAACAATGTACCATCTGCAAAGTATTATGAACAATATAATTTGATTACTTTCAACGGACGTTACTCAAGAGTTACTTATGATGGTTCTCAGTTTAGCCAACTAGGTACTATTTTTAACGCAAGTTTGAATATTAAATTCTAATTGATTCAAATACAAAAGAGGTCTTTACTCGCCGAGTAAAGACCTCTTTTGGTAATAAGCTGTTATCATTAAAAAACATAACCATTTTTTTCAATAGCCGCTTCTGCAATTCTTCTACGAGCTTCTTTTAAATTGATTGGTTCTATTTTTGTAAAGCGTTTTAATCCCATTAACATTACACGGAGTTCATCGCCTTCGGCAAAACTTGTAATAGCTGATTTCCCTGCATTATTTGTTTTCTCAACGGCACTGTGTAAATAAATTAAAGCCGCATCTTTTTGTAAAGTACAAGCTTCTTCACCACGAACAGTAATCAATTTCTCTACTCTTAATAAAGTTGATTCTGCTACATAAAGCTCAATCATCATATCAGCCAAATTCATTATGATTTCTTGTTCTTGTTCAAACTTCATCATGAATTTTTGTAATGCTGCTCCTGCCACCATCAAAATGGCTTTTTTCATATTTTTGATTATTTTTTTCTCTACCACGAAAATGCCTTCTTCATCAGAAATACTAAAATCTGGTATCGACATAATCTCTTTTCCAACTTCCATTGCCGCCGGCATCAAATTGATTTCGCCTTTCATCGCTCGCTTTACCACTGTGCCAACAGAAAGTAAACGGTTAATTTCGTTGGTACCTTCAAAAATTCTATTGATTCTAGAATCTCTGTAAGCTCTATCCATTGGTGCTTCGGCTGAGAAGCCCATTCCGCCATAAATTTGTACTCCTTCATCAACAATAAAATCCAATACTTCAGAACCATGTACTTTAAGCATGGCACATTCTATGGCAAATTGTTCAACACCTTTTAGTTTTGCTTGAGATGACTCTACGCCACTTGCCAGTAAATCTTCAATGGCATCGTCAATATTTTGTCCTGCACGGTAACAAGCTGACTCTGAAGCAAATACTTTTATGTTCATCTCAGCAATTTTATGCTTGATTGCTCCGAAATTACTGATAGAAGTACCAAACTGCTTACGTTCGTTAGCATAATTAACGGCTTTACCAATAATTCCTTTAGATGCACCCACAACTGCTGAAGCTAATTTTATACGCCCAATGTTCAGAATATTTACTGCAATCTTAAAGCCTCCTTCACGAGTGTATAATTGATTTTCAACAGGTACTTTGCAATCATTAAAGAAGATTTGACGAGTAGATGAGCCTTTTATTCCCATTTTTCGCTCTTCTTCATTCATCGTAATACCGCCAAAATCTTTTTCTACAATGAAGGCTGTTAACGATTTATCATTATCAATTTTAGCAAAAACAATGAACAAATCAGCAAAACCACCGTTGGTTATCCACATTTTTTGCCCGTTGATGATATAATGTTTACCATCTTCCGTTAATTCAGCTTTGGTTTTTCCAGAATTTGCATCTGAACCTGAATCTGGCTCAGTTAAACAATAAGCGGCTTTCCATTCGCCAGTGGCTAATCTTGGTAAGTATTTTGTTTTTTGTTCTTCGTTGCCATAATACAAAATTGGCAGTGTCCCAATACCAGTATGTGCCGACAAGGCTACCGAAAAAGAATGTCCGCCACCACAAGCTTCCGCTACCAACATTGAAGTATTGAAATTCATCCCAAAACCACCATATTCTTCTGGAATAGCTGTTCCTAATAAACCTAGCTCACCGGCTTTGTCCATTAGTTCAACCATCAAATCGGTATTTTTAGCATAATCAATATCGTCTAAACGTGGATGTACTTCTGTACGAAGGAAATCCAAGCAAGTTTGGGCAATCATTTGTTGCTCTTCTGTAAAATCTTCAGGAGTGAAAATTTGCGAAGCGTCGATGTCTTTAATTAAAAACTCGCCTCCCTTGATGGAAGCTTTATTAGCTGTGATTGTCATGTCTTTATCAATTTAATCTGAATAAAAGCCTAAAATATGATGCTTACATACTATTTTATGTAAAGATAAGCAATAAAAAAAATGTTATGCAAGCATAACATTTAAAATAATTTCATTCCAGATTTTTTCATCAGATAAACTCGTCTTCGCCGATGTTATCGGCTTTATAACCAGCAGTATCTATATCGACAACTTCGCTGATTTTTTCCATGACTTCAAAGAAAATCTCTAATTTTTCAGCACCGATTTTTTCATAAATCGCATTGTTGAAAATTAATACGCCTTCACGAGCTTTATCTCTTTTGCGTTTGCCTTCTTCGGTAAGATATACTTTTACTACTCTTCGGTCTTCTTCGTCGGTTTCTCTTCTAATCCATTTTTTATCTTCCAAAGATTTTAACATTCTGGTTAAACTTCGAGGTTCTAAGCCTAAAGCGGGTGCTATTTTAGTAGCAGGCGTTCCTTTTTTATCAATATTTAATAAAACATAACCTATTGCCATTGTCATGTCGAATGGAGCGGCAAATGAATTATACATTCTACTGATGGCATGCCAACCTGATTTTATGTGATAATCTACGGTTTTATCTGCTTTCATATTGGATAAATTGTTTCTAAAAACTTAAGATACAGTATTAGGGAAATTTTAATTGAATGTTATGCTTTGCATAATATGGTAAAAATGGTAAAGAAAAAATTGTTCTGCAAGCATACTACTAAAATAATGATTATTCAACCGTTTTTGAGCAAAAAAAAGAGCAAGCTTTTTGAAAGCTTACTCTGGTATTGAAAAACAATATGATTGAAGAAGAATAACTTTACTTATACTGCGACTTTATTTTGTTCCCTTTCATTCTTCTTACTTTTACTTTCATATTGGTAAAAACACTTCTTGAAAGCATAATGCGTACTCTTGGTTTTTTGTAAATGACTAAGTATTTACTTCCTTCGTAATCTATGCGAGAAAACATTGGACTACCATTATTGTCAACCAATTGATAAAAGTATTCTCCCTTTTCACCCGCTACAGGTCCAAATCTTAAAGAACTTTCTTCATTACTTTTTTCAAAAGCAATCATCAAATGTCCATTATTTTCAGTTTGTACAATGCCGGGAGTATTTTTTTCTAAGGCAATTCTATTGATGTATCTACCATTTTTAAAAACAACTTTTCCTGATTTGATATTGGCATCTGAAGAAGGTACTTCCCTTTCTAGGTAGAGTGGATTATCATTATAAAATTGTATCCGAGTGAGGTCAAGTTCATTTTCTTGAAGTTGGTGCATTAATGAGCCTGTCAAATAAACATTTTTTTGACAGCTTGCTAAAGTTATAACACTGATGATAAATAGAATCTTTTTCATTACTCTGGCGAATTAGATTGGAGGCGTGACCATAAAAATACTCAAAAAGTTAATCAAAATCCAAATTTACAGTGATTATCAGTATGATAAATAATTTAGAGGTGAAAAAGAAGGAAATTTGAGGATATTGATGATATTTTTATCGAGCTAATTCAAAATGAAGAAGAGAAGTAAGAAGTGCTAGTACTAAAGTTATTTAAGTATATCACAGCCATCGGAAACCGTGATATACTTAAACTTATATAAAAGAGTACGATTATGAAACCATAATATTTTCGATTAAATATACTTGTGTACCAAGCATTCTGGCAGACTCGCCCAAAGTGGAAATCTCGATACTTAAATTACTTTTAAAATCTACCAAACAGTATTTATTGATAGCTTGTTCAATTGGATTACTGATAAACCTGCCTGCTTTTGCGAGAATTCCATTAACAACAATTGCTTCTGGATTAAACAAATGTACAGCGATTGAAAGTCCTTTTCCCATTTCTTTACCAATATCGTAAAGTAAATCAATCGCTAGGGCATCGCCGCCGTTGGCAACTTTAATGACGAATTCTATATCAATTTCTTCAAGATTAGTTTTCGCTAATTTAGAGACTTTCCCTTCTTTCAGACATTCTTTAATTCTACGTATTAAGGAAGCTGCCGAAGTAAGGGTATCCAAGCAACCTACTTTTCCACAATGACAAAGTTCTCCGTTTTCTTTTACTTGGATATGTCCAAGTTCACCAGCAAAGCCATTTGAACCTTGAAATACCTTTCCATTTAATACAATTCCTAAACCAACGCCACCCCAGTCCATATTAACAGAGAAAACATTTTGCATTCCTTTAGCCAAGCCAAATTGATTTTCGCCAATAATGGTGGCCTGAGTATCATTAATAAGATAAAAAGGTAATGAAAGGCTATTTTCAAGCCATTCAACCATAGATTGCGTTTCAGGATTTACTCTTCTGTAAGTATAATTAAAACCACTTCTTGGGTTAATTAAACCCGGCATCGAAATACCAACTCCGATAAGTTCACTAAGGCTAATGCCGTACTTCGCTACAATTTCATTGATTGAAGCTGCAATTTTATTTAAAATCAGCGGACTGTCCTCTAAGCAGAAATGCAAGTCTTCTTCAAAGAGAACTTGATTTTGCAAGTTGAGGATGGCTGCCTTCGAACGATGCACAGCTATGTCCAATATAATAGTATATCGATTTTTGGGATTCAATGAATATAGAATAGGCTTTCTACCAAATTGTGCTTCAGCAGGACCAATTTCTATAATCCAGTGTTCATCCATCAATTCTTCTAATAATGCCGTAACTGAAGGTACACTAGAGTGTATCTCTTTAGTTAATTGAGCAATTGTTTTATTGCCATTAAAGTATAAGTCTTGTAATATTTTACGTCTTAAACTATTTTTCTTCTTATCGACAATCGACTCTTTATCAAATACTTCTAATTCAGAAGGTTCTATGGAAGTGAAAGACATGTTTTAATCAATGGAGTTTATGTGAAAAATAAGGTTATCAATTTTGAGCATAATCACCTCAGTAAATCTTCCGAAAAGGAGTTTTTACTGAGCTAAAAAGCGATAGTTAAAATGGTTTCATTACAAAAGAACAAAAAAATAAATTTCCTTACAACCGAGTTGTCTGGAATGTAAATAATTCGTTCTTTAATTTTTAATATTTTTTACTAATTAATATTTCGTAAAAATGCCGTACTAGTTTAAAATATTTGCAATTCAGGTAATATATTTCCGTTTTAAAGAAAATTTTGCATTTTTTTTTAGATTTTTTAATAATTTTGGTCAATACTTACAGTATTTTCTTATATTTATTAACTTTTTTATCAAAAAGAGGAAATGGTATATTTTAAATAAAATTATTATATGTTAAATATATGTAAATTTAATTTAATAAAGAGTCTTATTTTGATGATTAATATTAAATAAATTTGCTTATAATATAAAAAAATAGAGGTGGGCTGTGCAGCTGAAATAATCAATTGAATGTCAAATTAATTAATAATATAGTCATGTACACAAAAACCCAAGTCCCGCCCTGAAGCCATCTGTTAAGTATTTTGGCCAAGGTCATGTTTATTAAAAAAGTCTATTTTTCACTGTAATCTTAAAAAAAATGAAAGCATGCAAAAGTAATTTTACAATGTTAATTACTGCATTACTACTCTTTTCAAGCTCGCAACTATTTGCGCAAGCTATAAAAGGTAAAGTAACAGACAGTAATCAATCACCTCTGGTAGGGGTTAACATCCTTCTTAAAGGAACTGCCAAAGGAACAGTTACCGATGTTTCGGGTAACTACAGTATTAATGTCCCTAAAGGTGGAATTTTGATTTTCCGCTCATTAGGATTTGCTACTAAAGAAGTAGAAGTAGGTGATCGTTCAGTTGTTGATGTTGTATTGGAGGTTAAGGCTGAAAGTCTTGATGAAGTAGTCGTAACTGCTTTGGGTGTTCAGAAGGACAAAAAAGCATTAGGTTATGCTGTAACTGAGCTAAAAGGTAGCGAATTTACTCAAGCTCGTGAATTAAACCTTGGTAATGCTCTTTCTGGTAAAATTGCAGGGGTAAATGCTACGAGTACAGCTACTGGTCCTGGTGGTTCTAGCCGTGTAATTATCCGTGGTAATGGTTCTTTGGGCCCCAATAACCAGCCTTTGTATGTAATCAATGGTGTACCTATGGATAATACTAATGTAAATTCTGCTGGGATGTGGGGTGGTTTTGATACAGGTGATGGTTTGAGCTCAATCAACCCAGATGATATCGAATCTGTTACAGTATTAAAAGGTGGTGCATCTGCTGCTTTATATGGTTTCCGAGCAGGTAATGGTGTAATTTTGATTACAACCAAAAGTGGTAAAGGACAAAAAGGCTTAGGAGTTGACTTTAACTCTACTTATACTGCTGAAATGCCATTGAAACTCTCTGATTATCAATATCAATATGGTTCGGGTACACGTGGTGCAAAACCAACAACTGTTGCCGAGGCTATTGATGCTGGTACAATGTCGTGGGGTGCTAAATTAGATGGTTCTCCAGTAATCCAAGCAGATGGTGTTTCTCGTCCTTATGTAGCTCAGAAAGATAATGTCAAAAATTTCTACAATGTAGGAAGTACATTCTCTAATACGCTTGCAGTATCGGGTGGTAGCCAGAATTTGAATTTCCGATTCTCAATGTCGAATGCTGACTCTAAAAGTGTTATTCCTAATTCAACTTTCGGACGTAAATCATTTAACTTGAGTACAAATGGAAAGCTTTCTGATAAAATTGTATTTGAAAGTGTAATACAGTATAACGTTGAAAAAGGTGAAAACCGTTCATTCTTGTCTGACACTCCTAAAAACCCTAACGTAGCGGCTCAATTATTGGCTACAAGTATTGATATTCGTACTTTGGCTCCAGGTGTTGATAGCCGTGGTTATGAATCACTTTGGAATAGTAACACATATTCTCAAAACCCGTATTTTGCTACTACTAAAGTGAAAAATACAGATGATCGTAACCGTTTCATGGGTTCATTTAACTTACGTTATAACTTCAACGATAATTTCTATGCAAAAGGACGTTTAGGTACAGATTTTAACCAATTGAGATTCTGGCAAATAGAACCTACTGGTCTTGCATATAGTACACAAGGTAGTATGAGCCAAAGTGATCGTAAGATTATCGAAACTAATGCTGAGTTAATCGTAGGGTTCCAAAAAGAAGTAAATAATCTTTCAATCAACGCTTTTGTAGGAGGGAATCAAATGTTAAGAACGAATGAAATGACTAGCGTTAGTGGTAGTCAATTTAATGTTCCATTCAATTATTTCCCTAAAAACTTGCTTTCAAGCAACTGGGACTATGATTATAAAAAACGTGCTGTAAATTCAATATATGGTTCGGCTGATTTTGGGTATAAGAATATCCTTTTCTTAACATTGACAGGTCGTAATGACTGGTTCTCTACATTAGACCCTAAAAACAATAATATCTTTTATCCAGGTGTAAGTACGGGTTTTGTTTTCTCTGATGCTATCGCTGAACGTCCAAACTGGTTGACTTATGGTAAATTACGTGCTTCTTGGGCTACTGTAGGAGGTGGATATCCAGAAGAATATGCCTTGAACTTACCATATACTTTGCAATCAAACCCATATTCTGTTTATCCATTAATGAATATTGGTAGCAACACAATTCCAAACTCAACGTTAAAACCAAACTCTACTACTACATCTGAACTAGGGATTGAATTGAAAACATTGAACAATCGCTTAGGAATCGATTTAACAGTCTATAACCGTGTTACTACTAATGATCCAGTTAAAGCTTCTGTTTCTTCAGCAAGTGGTTACCAAGATGTATTATTGAACGTAGGTCGTGTTGAAAACAAAGGTATTGAGGTTCTATTAACTGGTAATCCAGTAAGAACAAGTTTATTCAAATGGGATGTTAGTTACAACTTAGCTTATAATGACAATAAAGTAGCAACAATTGCTCCAGGATTGAAAACACTTTCTATGGATGAGTCTAGAACTCGTAACGCTTATGTTTATAACTTTGAAGGTCAGCCATTTGGTATGATTGCTGGTTACAGAGCTAAGAAAGATGCTGCTGGAAATACCGTTTATAACAAAGCTACTGGTTTACCAATCCAAGGAGAATTTACACAATTGGGTAGAGGCGTACCTCCAGTAACGATGGGTTTAACTAACTCGTTTAGCTACAAAAACTTCAACATGAGTTTCTTGATTGATGCTAAATTTGGTGCTTCGTTATATTCTGCAACGAATGCTTTTGCTACTAGATTTGGTTTAGCTCAAAGAACTGTCGAAAATGGTGTCAGAGAAACAGGGGTGACAGTTAAAGGTGTTGACGAAAATGGGGAGGCGTTTACTAAAACGATTTCTGCTCAAGATTACTTCACTGGTATTTCAACTACTATCACAGATGAGTTTGTTTATAGTGCTAATTACGCAAAGTTGAGACAATTGACATTTGGTTACAATATACCTAAATCAGTATTAGGTAAATCACCAATTCAATCATTGAGTATCTCTTTTGTAGCTCGTAACTTGTTGATGTTGTTCAATAATGTGCCAAATGTTGACCCAGAATCTACTTACAACAACGGTAATGCTCAAGGTTTAGAAATGTTTGGTGTGCCAACTACACGTAGTTTTGGCTTAAACTTAATGGCTAAATTCTAGTTTTTTTACTCAAAACTTTTGAAATAATGATTAGATATATAAAACAAAAAAGAGGATTAATGCTAACAGGTATGCTAACAGCAGCCTCATTGTTAGCCTCATCATGCGATAGTGGTTTCGAAGAAATGAACAAAAACCCTAACGCACTTACTGACCCAGTTTTAGAAAACTTGTTTACTTATAACATCGTTAAAACTGCGGGTACTGGATACGAAAACCACCGTGCCAATTTGATTTACTGTGGTGCAATGATTCAACATTTTGCTTCATTGAACACTTACTGGTCGGGTGATAAATATTTGTCGAATGTTGAATACTACAGTGCTTATTTCGATACTGGTTACCAAAACCAAGTAAAAGAAATTGAGCAGATAGTATCATTGACAAAAGATAATACAGCTTTAAGCAACAAGTATAACATTGCTAGAATCTGGAGAGCATATATCTATAGCCGTATGACTGACCTTTACGGAGATATTCCTTACTCTGAGGCTGGTAAAGGTTATTTGTCTAACGTGTATTCTCCAAAATATGACAAGCAAGCTGACATTTATGCTGATTTGTTGAAAGAATTGGAGGCGGCTGGCACTGCCCTAGATGCTTCAAAAGCAACTTACGGTGCTGCTGACCCTGTATATGGTGGAGATGTAGCAAAATGGAAACGTTTTGCTAACTCATTGATGCTTCGTTTAGGTATGCGTTTAACTAAAGTTGATGCAGCCGCTGCTCAGACTTGGGTGAAAAAAGCTATTGCTGCTGGTGTAATGCAAAGCAATGATGATCTTGCTAAGATTAATCACCTAAACACTAATGATAACAACCGTAACTTAGATGGTAATACTTTAAGAACACAAGAGTATGATCCTACTAACTTTAAAGGAATTGCTAAAAGTAAATTGAGTAATACTTTTGTTTCTTTCTTGAAGAACAACAATGACCCTCGTTTACCATACATTGCTACTTTATGGCAAGGAAATGCTGATGCTACTCAGCAAGTAACAAGTACATTACCAGAATTACAAAAAGGTTTACCAAATGGTTATGACAATATAACAATCAAAACGTTGATTCCAACTTGGGGTGATAATTCTTTGGCTGAATATTCTGAAGCAAACCTAAACTATATCGCTAGTCCAGCAGCTCCAACTGTATTCCAAACGTATGCAGAGGTTGAATACTTATTAGCTGAAGCAGCAGTTCGTGGTTGGGGCGATGGCCAAGCGGCTACTCACTACAATAAAGGTGTTACTGCAGCTATGAAAATGTTTAGTTTGTATGGTGCAACGATTTCTGATGCTGATGTTACAGCTTACTTATTGGCACATCCTTATACTGCTACTACTGTGAACGCTCAGATGGAACAAATCCATACACAATATTGGGCTGTTAATTTCTTGAACTCTTACGAAGCGTATGCAAACTGGAGACGTACTGGCTACCCTGTGTTGACTCCGACTAACTACGTAGGTAATGAAACTGGTGGTGTAATTCCTCGCCGTTTGAAATACCCTCAGTCGGAAGCAAGTAAAAATGCTACTCAATACAATGCTGCAATTGCTCAACAAGGAGCTGATTTGTTTACTACTCGTATGTGGTGGGATAAACAATAATTTGGCTTTGAGTCTTTAGGTTTAAACTAGAGACGAAAGTACTGTTAAAATTTTAAAGCTATTATCAAAATGCCTCTGTTTACGGAGGCATTTTGAATAATAGAGAAGTTCAAAATTTTGGTATCTTAATTATATTACCTTATATTTTCATTTTTTATATTCCCTAACTGATAATTTATTCAAATTAAGAATCATATGAAATTGACTTATTCATTGTTGCTACAGATGTTGTTTGGGTTAATTGCCATTTCTGCAAATGCCCAATTTAGACTTGTGCCCTCTGCTGAGTCTGGCGTAACTTTCGTGAATCAGTTGACAGAAACCGAAAAACACAATGTATTGGCTTATGAATACTTTTACAATGGTGGAGGCGTAGCAGTTGGAGATTTGAATAATGATGGACTATTAGATTTATATTTTACTGGTAACATGGTACAAGACCAAGTTTACCAAAACTTAGGAAACTTAAAATTTAAAAATGTTACGCTCCAAGCTAGCATAAGTAAAGGTAACGGCTGGAAAACTGGCGTAAGCTTCGTCGATATTAATCAAGATGGTTGGCTTGATATTTATGTTTGCTATTCGGGCGATGTTGATGCTAATGCTCGTCGAAATAAACTTTATATCAATCAAAAAAACTTCAAATTTTTAGAAAAAGCCGCAATGTATGGCCTTGATTCTCCCACTAATTCTACACAAGCTGCATTTTTCGATTATGACAAAGACGGTGATTTAGATTGCTTTTTACTCAACCATAGCATCAAAGACTATAAGCGTTTTGATGCCTCGGTGCTAAAAGCCCAACGGGATGAAACCGCTGGTGACCGTTTACTCAAAAATGAAAATGGAAAGTTTGTAGATGTAAGTGCTAAGGCTCATATTAAAGGAAATCCGTTGGGTTTTGGATTAGGAATAGCAATTGCTGATATTAACCTTGACGGTTGGCCAGATATTTATGTTTCCAACGATTATATCGAACAGGATTATCTTTATCTCAATAATGGCGATGGCACTTTTACTGATAAATTGGAAGAATCGGTTGGACATTTGAGTCAGTTTTCAATGGGAAACGAAGTTGCGGATATGAACAACGACGGTTTTCCTGATATTTTTACACTTGATATGTTACCAGAAGACAACCGCCGACAAAAGCTGTTGTATGGTCCCGAAAATTATGAAAATTATAAAAGCATGATTCGCAATGGTTTTTATCATCAGATTATGCGAAATATGCTTCAGCTTAATAATGGGAATGGTACTTTTAGCGAAATTGCTCAATTGGCTGGTATCTCTAATACAGACTGGAGTTGGTCACCATTGGTGGCTGATTTTGATAACGATGGGTTTAAAGATTTGTTTGTTACGAATGGATACCTCCGTGATTATACCAACATGGATTTTATGAAGTTTTATGCGGACAAAGAACTCAAAGCCGCTCAGGGCAATCCGACTGCGATGATGGATATTTTAAAAGAAATGCCATCAACAGCTACACAAAACTATATTTTTAGAAATAACGGAAGATTACAGTTTGAAAACAAAACTGAAGATTGGCACTGTGACCAACTTTTATTATCAAACGGAGCCGTCTATGCCGATTTAGATAATGATGGAGACCTCGAAATTATTACCAACAATGTCAACAAAGAAGCTACAATCTATCAAAATGAAAATCCTGCACAACATTACTTAAAAGTACAACTTAGTGATATGGCTAAAAGCAATACTTATGGGGCTAAAGTTTGGGTATATCATCAAGGAAAATTACAATACAGAGAGCATTACCCAACCCGTGGATTTCAATCATGTATGTTGATGCCTTTGCATTTTGGAGTAGGAGAACATACGTTAATAGATAGCGTTAAGGTAGTTTTTGCTAACCAAACTTCTCAAGTATTCAAGTCGGTAAAGGCTAACCAAGTATTAAATATCAATGCTGAAAAAAATATTAAAGATATTCTTCCAGAAGCTAGAACTAGCTTATTTATTCCAATCAAAAACGATACAATTCCCTACGGAAATGTTGAAGATGACTATAATGATTTTAAACGTCAGTTATTATTGCCTAATATGCTATCGTATGTTGGTCCAAAAGTTGCTAAAGGCGATGTCAATGGCGATGGCTTGGAAGATATGTATATTGGTGGCTCAAAAGGGCAGTCGGGGGCTATCGTACTTCAACAATCCGATGGTTCATGGCTAGGTACGGAGCAATCAAGTATCGAATCGGATATTATGTGTACTGATACCGATGCACTATTTTTTGATGCCGATAACGATGGCGATCTCGATTTGTATGTAGTAAGTGGTGGTTATGCTTATTTACCAGACGATTTATTACTTCAAGATAGGTTGTATTTGAATGATGGGAAAGGACATTTTACAAAAAAAGAAGACAATTTAGTAACAGGTGATTTGAATAGTGACGCTTGTGTAGTTGCTTTAGATTTTGATCATGATGGAGATATTGATTTATTTATTGGTGGGAGAGGAGTACCCGGAGCATATCCGCTTGCAGTAACCAGTAGATTGTTACAAAACGATGGGAAAGGTGTTTTTACAGATGTTACAAAAACGCTAGCTCCATTCTTTGAAAAGTTGGGTATGATTACCACTGCCAAAAGCCTTGATATTAATAAAGATGGATGGGATGACCTAATTATTGCTGGAGATTGGAAACCCATAACCGTCTGGATAAACAACAAAGGTACATTTGTTCAAAATACTAATGCTATTGTAGGTAAAGAACTAAAAGGTTGGTGGAATACAATGGAATTAGCTGATCTAGATAACGATGGAGATTTGGATGTAGTTATAGGCAATTATGGTTTAAATAACCAATTGAAACCTTCTGACAAAGAACCTGTATCCTTAGTATATGGTGATTTCGACCAAAATGAAGCTATTGACCCTTTTCTTTGTTATTATGTTCAGGGAAAAGCCTATCCGTTGGTAAGTCGAGATGAAGCCTTAAATCAAGTATTCGCTTTGCGTAGAAAATTTACAAATTATGCTTCTTACGCCGAAGCTGAACTGAAAGATTTGCTAAGTCCAGAGCAACTGAAATTAGCAGATACGCTAACAGCTAATACTTTTCAATCAATTATATTGGAAAATAAAGGTGATGGCACATTTCAACCTATTACATTACCTATTGAAGCTCAATTTGCTCCAGTTTATGCAATTGCTTTGATAGATATTAATAAAGATGGATTAAAAGATTTGATTTTGGGAGGTAATCAGTTCCATAGTCGTATTAAAATAGGGAAAATGGATGCTAATTATGGGATGCTTTTCTTGAATAAAGGGAGTTGTTTATTTGAATATTTACCACAATATCAAGCTGGTTTTCAAGTAAAAGGAGAGGTTCGGGATATTATTACTACTAAGAATAAAAATGGTCAACAAGTACATTTTTTTAGAAATAATGATACCGTTTCGAGTTATCAATTAATAATGGATAAATAAGCACAATAATTTGATGTATAACCAATGATAAAGTTTTAGGGAAAATGAAAAAAACAAGTTTTATATATGTAATGATGTGTTTGGGAGTATTAGTACAAAATACTTTATATGCTAAAGAAACGCCTTTACTTACCGACACAAAAGCTTATGTGAAAGCTTTAAAGCTATTAACCGACGTTATGGTAAGTGATGTTACAGGCCCATGTGCAGCCGCACGTTATTATGCTTATGCAAACTTAGCTCCTTATGAAATTTTGTCGCATAATACTGCTAATCCCAAATTCGTAAAGCTGAAGGGAAAGTTAAATGCCTATCCCAATTTTGACGATTTAAAATCTACAAATCCTATCGCAGAGGATTTTGCTGCTATTTATTCTTTGTTAAGAATGGGCGAAGATTTGTTGCCCTCAGGTTATTCATTAGAAAATGCTCGTAAAGAATTAGTGAAAAAGGTAGGACAGTCTGGAAAAATAACTCCACAAGTTTTGCAAGCCTCTATTACTTATGCTGATTCAGTGGTGAAACGCTTAGTAAAATATGCAGCTAAAGATGGCTATGTAAAAACCAGTGGTTATTTACGTTATACTCCTGTGAATAAAGAAGGTTATTGGCAACCAACACCACCAGCTTATACCGAAGCTTACGAGCCACACTGGAGAACCCTTCGTCCTTTTGTGTTGGATAGTGCTGGTCAATTTAAACCAGATTCTGCTATTCCTTACAGTAAAGACAAAAATAGTGGATTTTATAAGCTTGCTAAAGAAGTTTATGATGCCACTCAGCATCTTACAAAAGAACAAATTCATATTGCTAATTTCTGGGATTGTAACCCATTTTTCTTAAATCAAAAAGGACACGTTAGTTTTGGTACAAAAAAAATATCTCCTGGAGGTCATTGGATGGGCATTACAGGAATAGCTTGTTTGCAGAAAAAAGTGAATTTAGCCGAAGCAGTACGTTGGCATGCGATGGTAGGTATTACGATGGCAGATGCTTTTATTTCATGTTGGGATGAAAAATATAGAAGTAATAGAATTAGACCCGAAACCGTAATTAATCAACAAATCGACCCTAATTGGAGAGGATTGTTACAAACCCCACCTTTTCCTGAATATACCAGTGGACATAGTGTTATTTCCTCAGCAGTAGCGACAGTTCTGACGCATTTAGTCGGCGATAATTTCGCCTATACCGATGTTGTAGAAGTTGAGTTTGGTATTCCTCAACGTTCATTTAAATCATTTAAGCAGGCAGCTTCAGAGGCCGCTATTTCTAGATTCTATGGAGGCATTCACTTCAAAGACTCTATCGACTATGGAGCAAAACAAGGAGCTAACATTGGGGACTTTGTGGTGATGAAAATGCAAACATTAGGCACTCAATCTATTTCGAAGTAGTAGACTAAAGTTTATTGAAAGATTGGATTATGAATGATACTTCTCAGCTTATTATTGCAAAGCTTCATGCTCTGCACGTAGTTTTTCTACTTGTAAAATATTATTTTGAATGTCTTTCATAATCCATCTTGCCCACCAACTTGCATAGAAATTGAAAGTTGTATTTAGTTTAAAATGACTATACAAATGTAGTCTGTGCGTAGTTGAATTGAGTTTTTCGAGCTCATAAGTACCATTCAAAACATTAAAATATTCACCGCCAATTACTACATGTTCATCCATTGTTGTGGATGGTATTTCATGAGGATAAGCTTTGATTGAAAAGGTCATTTTCTTTTTATCGATATACTCAGACACTGTTTCGTGAAATACTAACCCATTTGTGAAGATAGCTTCTCTGTATGCTCCGACACCTTCAAAATTTAATTCAGCTTTAATCGGTCTTGGGAATCCTAACGTTTTAGTGAGCCAGCCTTTATCTTGATTTGCTTCTATTGTACGTACACGAGTAACATTATGCCAAATTTTATCGGCTGGAGCTTTGATGTCAATATAAGTATATGCTTCGTAAGTTCCGGGAATAGCACCAATCATAGCTTCAATGGGAGCAACAAAAATTGGAAAAAGAACTAATATTGAAACATAGACATTGTTATCCTTTTTTTTCATTTTGAAATACCCTCCAATAAGTCCTCCAACTGAAGCAGCCACTAAAAATAATGGCATAACCATAAGCCAACAAGCCCAACCTTCAACCCCAAATCCTAACGTAACAAACAAGAATAGAAAAATAGGTACCCACGGAGCAATTACTTTGTATGCTGTTTCTTTTACCTTTTCTTCACTTGAAAAATAAACAACTAATGCACCAACAATGGTTGGCAAACAAAATAGAAAGGATATTGACATTACTGAAAATAATTCCCGCCATGTGTTAATACCAAAAAGAAGTCTCAATACAATAGCATATCCCGTTGGAATAGCTATTACTTTTAAAATATTTAAGATTTTTTGTTTGTGCATGATTAAGTATTAATTGGACTGCGTATTTTAATGATTGGTAGTCTTCATTATTAAATCTAAGTAAATTACACTTTCTATATATTCCTATTATAAATATGTTGAGTTTTGTACTAAAAAATATATAACAGAATGATGTTTTTTAAATTTTTCTATATTAACTTTAATTAATCAACAATCATGGACAAATAGCCTGTTAGTCAAGTTGATACACCACTAAATAAGTTCAAAAGCTTATTAATCGTTTTATTTTCTTGAACGGTTAATGAATATATTTTTATACCGTATTTTAATCTAAATCATATTATTATGCAAACTACACAAGAAACTGGAAATGCAGTAAACATTTCTAACTTCGAGTCACTTATCGCTAAGTGTATCACCTTTGGTGAACGTTACAACCCTTCAAGGGAATTATTGAAAATCCCTAATTTAGAAAATCAATTATCTGTAGCACGAGATTTACTCGACCAATCTAAAACTTTTGAAGCTGCATATAATAATGCTGTTATTGTAAGAAAAACAGCATTTGCCTCCTTGAAACCATTAGGGACTAAGGTTGTCGGCGCCTTGTCTATTGCTGGTCTTGATGATGCCGTTGTTGAAAAAGGGAAAGCTATTATTCGTAAAATAAGAGGGCAAAGAGCCACTGCAAAGCCAGAAGCTTATGAAGAAAACGGAATTACTGTTATTCCTAAAACTATTTCTTCTAGTCATCAAAGCTATGATTATTTAATAGAACACTTAAACTCGTTAATTGCCTTGTTAAATGTTCATCCTGAATATAATCCTAATGAAATTGAACTAAAAGTAGCTTCCTTGCAAGAGTATTCGGCTGAATTAAGAACAGCAAACACGGCAGTAATAAATGCTAGTGTAGCACTTGATATGTTTAGAAAGCAAAGAAATAAAACCTTGTATGAACCTAAAATTGGTTTGGTAGCCATTGCCTTTGATGTAAAAACTTATGTTAAAACAGTTTTTGGCGTAAGTAGCAATGAATACAATCAAGTAAGCGGTATTGCTTTCAGAAGTTTAAAGTAATATTTTATTGGTAATCAATACATAGCAAATCCTATGACGTTTAAGCATAAGGGTTTGCTATTTTTTTTGATGTGTTAATTGTCATTTAATTTGATAAATCGTACAGCTTGAGTAAATAACTCAACTGTTAGAATTAGCAAGTTGAAAGCTTAAATTAATAACCTGAATGTTAGAATTGTTAAGTCGATAGTTTGAATAGACAACATGACTGTTAGAATTGCAAAGTCAAGAGCTTGAATTAATAATCAGATTGTTTGAATTGATAACCTGATTGTTTGAATTAATAACTTGAGTATTTGAATTGCTAAATAGAGAGTTTGAATTACTAAGTTAAGAGCTTGAATGAATAATATAACTTTTAAAATTGATAGCGTGATGATATTTTTTATAAGTGTCTATGCACTTTTTAAAAATAATTTATTCGATAATGTTATTGTAAAAAATAAAAATACGAGGCACAAAAAATCCCCTTCTTGATTTGAGAAGGGGATAGGTAAAAAGAATTATAAATATTACTTTCTGTAATCTAAAGCAGGCTTTCTGTCGCCTAATAGTGCTTCGTACTTAAAGTTAGCTCCTCTTTTTTGTGTCCATTCTGCTTTTGCTTTGTCGATTAATGTTTGGTCTTTGAATAAATCTAAAGCCGTACAAGCTAAAGTTTTAGCCGCCACAATCATTCCTTTTTGCCCGATACCCATACCACTTGCAGCGGTTGATTGCCAACTATGTGCCGATGAACCCGGAACCCACGTAGCAGTCTGTAATCCTACCGTTGGTACAGTCCAACTAACGTCGCCTACATCAGTAGAACCCCCGCTTGTTGCACTTTCTGAGCCATCACGAAAATCTTTTACCAAGGCTGCATTTTCGATAGGCTGTTTTTGTTCACCTAAAGTCTCGCTTAATGATACTGCAAACTTCTTTTCTTCTTCATTATAGACAACCCCGCCAACTTTAGCCAAGTTACTGTGCATTACATTGGCTAAAGTAATATTTGGCAACAAGTTAAATACACCTCCTAATACTTCCCATTCAACTTTAGTTCCTGTTCCTAGTGCTGCACCTTGTGCCGCATTTTCGATGCGCTTCCAAACACCTTGAAGTATTTCACGGTCTTTATGGCGAGCGTAATAATATACTTCGGCATAAGCAGGTACTACATTAGGGGCTTCTCCGCCTTTTGTAATTACATAATGGATACGAGTATCTTGTGGGATATGTTCACGCATCATGTTGACCATCATATTCATTGCTTCAACGCCATCTAAAGCAGAACGCCCACGTTCTGGAGATGCAGCAGCGTGTGAGGCAATTCCTTTAAAACGAAATTTAGCATTTTTATTGGCTAAAGAAGTACCCGCATCGGCTGAATTCTGCGCACCCGGATGCCAATGAAGGACTACATCTACATCATTAAAAAAGCCTTCTCGTACCATATAGACTTTACCTGAACCACCTTCTTCCGCAGGGCATCCATAAATCTTGATAGTTCCTTTTTGACCAGACTTTACTAACCAATTCTTTACTTCAACAGCAGCAGCGACTGAAGCAGTACCGAATAAATTATGTCCGCATCCATGACCGCCTTTTTGATTAGGAATAGGACTAATCTCAGGAACAGCTTGTTGAGCTAATCCGGGTAGAGCATCGTATTCACCTAAAATACCAATAACAGGTTTTCCTTCTCCAAAACTTGCAACGAATGCAGTAGGAATTCCCGCTATGCCTGCTTGTACTGTAAAGCCTTCTTTCTTGAGTTGTTCTTGTAAAAGCAAAGAACTTTTTTCTTCCATGTAACCCAATTCTGCAAAATTCCATATCTGTTTTGATATACCTGCATACTCATCGAAGCGTTTATCAATGTTGCTGATAATTGTTTGCTTGTCGGTTTCTGAAGATGAAGTTGTACTTGCTTTTTTCTTTTGGGCATTTCCCAAAAATGACATGAGCGTTAGTGCGAGTAATAATGGTTTTTTCATAAAATAAAGATAGTTTGTTAATTATACTTCAAAGATTACCTCTTGATTAGGCACACGGACTCTATCTGAATAGATACCTTCAGGTTTTCCAATGCCACATGCTATAATCATATTAATTTCTGCTGAAGAAGGAAGCTTTAAGATTTTTTTAACTAAGTCGCTATCAAAACCTTCCATTGGGCAAGTGTCATATCCTTCCGATGCCATGCTTAACATGAATGTTTGAGCCGCTAATGCACATGATTTATGACACATTACTCGCTGGTCGCCATGATTACGAATTCTCAAGAAAGGTTTATTAAAGCCCATGAAAAATACAATAATGCTTCTAAATAAAGTATTAAAGCCGAATGGGTCATATCTGTAAACCAATGGCATTAATTTCTTGTAATAATCAAAAGCTCTAAGGTCTTTTTTAGTTAATTCTTTGCCTTCAAATTGTTTTTCAAGCTTGTCGATGTTCCATTGTACTCTTTCTTTCCATTTATCTTGGCGAGTCACAAAAACAACTAACTGATTAGCCGTTTTAGCAGCCGATTGCCCCATACAAGCTTTATTAAGGGCTTCATGAACAGCTTTCGTTTTAATTTGATAAAACTCCCAAAGTTGCATATTACTGCTATTTGCTGAAAGTACTGATAATGCTAAGGATTTAGAAACGACGGATTCATCAAAAGGAGCATTGTTATCGAAAATTCTTACCGAGCGACGTCTATCTACAATGCTTTGAAATGTGGAGCCAAACATATTTTATGGTTAGGATAATTTGTAAATGTAATTTACTCGAAAATCCTTAAAATAAAAAGCCAATACCGAAGTACTGGCTTACTAAAATGATATGATGAGTTAGATTATTGTTTCCATTGAAGGGTATTTACCATTTTGATAACATCCTTTTTAAGGTATTCAATAACGGGTTCTAGAGAATCGCTTTTCAAGGCTGTGTTAAAGTAAAGTGCTCCACGTAAATAATGCTTTGTGGAGTCGGTAGTGTAGAATTGTAGGTAGGTAGGCACTTCACCTTCCAATCTCATCAACATTACTTTTTCGCCTTTGGGAGTTGTGAGGATTGAATTTTGAATAGACGAAGCTTTTTGACTATGTTTTGCTGCTAATTTGTAAGCATCGTCAATAAGTCTTGAAAGCTTGGTCGGGTCATTGTTAAGCGATTTGTAGGTAAGTTGAATCATCGCTTTGTAAGCTGGATAATACACATAAATCCAATGAGGTTCAGCCCATGCTACAGTATCAGGTTTAATAATTGCCTGACTTGAATATTGAAATGTATAAGGATGATTTTCAAGTAATTGAACGTAATGCGTTGAAGGTAAATCTATGCGGTTAAAACCTTTAGGCTTTGGTAAGAAATCGCTATCGTCCTTTGTTTTTCTACAACTACTTAGTCCGAAAACAAGAAAAGTGCAAGCTAATAAGCCTGCACTGATTTGATGAAAAAATCCTTTTTGATGAATCATTGATTGTTTGAATGTAAAAACTTCATTCAAAGTGATGAAGTTTTTATTGAATATGATAAATTGATTGTCGTGTAATGAAAAGTACCGACAAACAACGCTTAGTCGCCTAAAATATTACCTAAACCACCTAATACCGAACCACTTTCTTTATTAGCATTGCCACCATAAGGAGATAGCGTGCGGATTAATTTAGATAATGGCATAGACTGAATCCAAACTCTACCAGTACCACGCATAGTGGCTAAGAAAAGCCCCTCACCACCCAAAATCATAGATTTTAAATTACCAGCTTTTTGGATGTCGTAGCTTAAAGTTTGTTCAAAAGCTACAATACAGCCAGTATCAATTCTTAAAGTTTCATTGTTTAAGTATTTTTCTACAATTGTACCGCCAGCATGAACAAATGCTAAACCATCACCTTGAAGTTTTTCTAAAATGAAACCTTCACCACCGAAAAAGCCAGCACCAATTTTTTGATTAAAAGTAATTGAAACCTTTGTTCCTAAAGCAGCACAAAGAAAACTATCTTTTTGAGCAATTAAAGTGTTTCCTGGAAGTGTTGAAAGGTTAATCGGGATAATAGTACCAGGGTGTGGTGCTGCAAAAGCAACTTTACGTTTGCCATAACCACGATTGGTAAAATGTGTCATAAAAAGTGATTCGCCAGTTAATAAACGAGAACCCGCTTGAAAAAGCTTGCCAATTAATGAATTATCAGCACTTGAGCCATCACCCATTTTGGTTTCAAAGACAATCCCTTCTTCCATGTAACACATCGTGCCTGCTTCAGCAATCACGGTTTCGTTAGGGTCTAGTTCTACTTCTACTAATTGGATATCTTCTCCTATAATTTTGTAATCAATTTCGTGAGAGTACATGTTATTATCGTTTAGATTTTGATTGTTTATTTTTTTCAAAGTAAATCGTATCCTTTCAAAAGATACAAAGATTTTGGATAACAGGTAGCAAAGTCTTTTGATTGGACTTTATGAGATACTTTCTTGAAAAATGCCTTGGGTTTGATGAGTAATATCGAGTGTCCCTTGAACAACTTCCTTGAATTTTTCCTTCAACGCTTCAACGTCATTGCTAGTCATTCCTTTCGTTTCTATGGGTTTGTGTACGATTACTTCAACGGCTTTTGGCTTAAGTAGGTATTTACCATCCTCTAAAATCTGGAAATTATTCAGAAAAGTAATCGGTACAATTGGTATTTGTTGGTTAATTGCCATGACAAAACCTCCGTCTTTCAAGGGAAGATGTAATTTAGGAGGATGTTTTGCTTTGATTCCACCTTCTGGAAAAATGATGATACTTCTACCATTCTTCAAGGCTTTTAAGGAACGAGTCAGAGAAATAGCACGGCTTTGTTTATCATTTCTATCAACTTGAATATGCAATTTTCTAAACATATAGCCGAATAGAGGTACTTTCTTGAGTCCAGCTTTTCCGACAAAGGCATAATAGTTTTTGATGACCAAGCCCATCACGGCAATATCTAAGTACGAAAAGTGATTGGCACAAAAAACATAAGTTTTGTTTACATCTATTTCAGCTTCATATTTTATATTGATAGGCATACCAATTATTGGGAAGTAAAGTTTACCCCACAATCGGTTCAAATAATGAGCTTTCGGTTTCCAAGTTTCTTTCTGAAGGAAAAGCCAGAAGAAAGGGAAAAGGATTAGAAATAACGAAACAAACCAGAAAATAGCCCAAGCGGTATATAAAAATCTTAGAATTCGCATAAAGGCAAAGATAGTAAAATCTGCCATTCAGTCGATGGTCTTGCAGATAAATGATTGGCAATAAAAAAAGGTTTAATAGCCGCCACTATTAAACCTTTTTATAAGTAATTATTAAATTACTTTAAGCAAATATACTTAACTCATGATAATAAAAGCAAGAGAAAGTACATCTTCGCAGAAATAGGAGGATAAATTCTGTTTAATGGTTATGTTGTCCTGAAAATTAGGATGAAGTGATGAATATTCATTTTGAAATTTTAAAAAACCGTTCAAGTGCGGAATGAAAAAAGTCCTCAAAGATAAATTTTTGAGGACTTTTAGTGGAAAAGTGATAAAAATCATTTTATATTCCCATCATATCTTTAAAGGCAACCGAGTTTCTGGTTGAAATTTCTAACTCAATTCCATTGTTCAAAACAACCTTCATTCCACCTTTGTAGTAAGAGTCTATTTCAGCAATATATTCGGTATTGATAATTTGCTGACGGTTAGCTCTGAAGAAAGTGTTTGGGTCTAAACGTTCCTGAATTTTATTCAAAGAACGGTGAATCATCGGTCTGTTACTTCCGAAATGGAAACGACAATAATTACCCACAGATTCAATCATGTATATTTCTGTTAATCTTACGAAATAACATTTGTCGCCATCTTTCAAGAAAATTCTTTTATCTGGTGGAAGTCTTCCTTCCGAAACAGCTTCTGAAATTCTTGTTTGTTGGATTTCAGCACGGATTTTCTCAATCGTTCTTGAAAGTCTTTCGGCTTTCATAGGTTTTAAGAGATAATCCATTGCTTCCGATTCAAATGCTTGAATCGCATATTGATTATAAGCCGTTACAAATACTATTTTAGGAATGAATTCTAGTTCATCCAATAAGTCGAAACCATTTTTTTCTGGCATTTCAATATCCAAAAAAATCAAGTCAGGCTGTAAACGATGGATTTTCTCAATCGCATCATCCACATTTTCGGCTTCATCAATGATTTGAATATCCGGATAGTCTTGTAACAAGTACTTTAATTCTTGGCGAGCTAACCTCTCGTCATCCACCAAGATAGTCTTAATTTTCTTACTCATTGGCTTAATATTGGACAAGTCTTGATATTGGCGATCAACAGCTCTTGGAGAGTAAGGTTTTCTATTAGCCATCTCACTTAACTGATTTGCAATAATTAATATAGGTCATCACCTGTGATCCTCTCAGGGGTAGTGCTTTAGTTGTACTTACCTGTATTTTCCGCTAATATAGTAAATTTCAAATCATTTTCAAGGAAAAAAAATGGCTTAGTTCGCTTTTTTTTTCTTATTTATTTTTGATTAACGTTGAAATAAAGTTTTTTGGGCGAGAAAAAACTTTATTATTAGAATAAAGTTACGCTTTAAAGGGAATACTTACCTGTGCAGTTACCATATTGTCCTCTCCATAAATTACAATAGCATCTTTTAAGCCATAATTAATGAGAAGTCTTCTTTTAAGATTTTCTAATCCAATTCCTTTGCGAGTCTTTTTCTCTGAATTTTCTGCCAAAATTGTGCCAGTATTCTGGATTCCAAAAACTAATAAATTATTTTTTTTATGGGCAAAAACAATGATTTCTCCGCCATTTTTCAGCTTACCAATACCATGTTTAATGGCGTTTTCTGCTAATAATTGCAATGACATCGGGGGAACTCTGGCTGCAAGTACACTTTTGCTGACATTTGTTTTATAATTTAAACGGTCGTCGAAACGCATTTTTTCAAGATCAAGGTAGTTTTTTACAAGATTCAATTCTTCTTGAAAAGTAATATCTCTCAATTCATAAAATGAAAGTGACATCCTAAGTAAATCAGAAAGTTTGATAGTGGCATCTCTTGCCATTTTGGGTTCCGACAAAGTAAGAGCCTGTATGCTGTTGAGTGAATTGAATAAAAAATGGGGGTTTAATTGGCTTCGTAAACTTACTAATTCTACTTCTTTGATATGTATTTCAGCTTCTACTTTTGCTCTTTCTTCATGAATTGCTTTTTTTGCAAACTTAATTCCATGATAGAAAATAAACCAAGGCATGATAAATCTGAATGTTTTAACAAATTGAAAAGCATTGCCAAGAAAATCTGATTGAATATTGGAATATGGGATGGTGATATTCAAAAACAGAAAATTAATAAAGTAAACTACAACAGCAATAATAAAATTGGCAACAATGGGATATAAAATGAATTTTTGCCAATTGAGGGATTCTATCTTTTTGGGATTTACAATTGAATAATAAATATGCGTACAGCCAATAAATACCAGAAAGTTCGTAAATCCAGAAATGATAGCCGTAGAAATATTAACGTCATAATAAATGTATTCACTTGTTGTATAAACAATATATAGACTCCAACAAGCCAGTTGAATTGTCCAATATATTTTTTTCTTTTCCATACTACTTAGTGTCTTATAGTCGTTAGGCTTTACTTTACAAAGTAATCAAAACAAATTTCATTATATCAATATTAGATATAAAATTTTCATAAATGAAAGATATTAGATATAAGAGGCATCACAGAGAATTTTAATTGCTTCGCCAAATAAAATAATATAATTGGGTACTTAATGAAGTTTACTTTACTGGATTAGTATGGAGGTGAAGGTAAATTATAAAAAAATCCACAAGGTTGTTACCTTGTGGACGTTTGTTTTTCAAATACTGAGAAAAATCATTATTTTAGTTTCGCAACCGAAGCTTTAATTCTTTCGCAAGCCTCAACTAATTGTTCGTCAGCAGCAGCAGTTGATATACGAACGCAGTCTGGAGCACCAAAACTTGTTCCAGCTACAGTAGCGACGAAAGCATCTGCTAAAAGCCACATCGAGAAATCATCAGAATCTTTGATGGTAGTTGTTCCATCTGATTTTCCGAAGTAATAACTTACGTCTGGAAAAGCATAGAATGCACCGTCTGGCATATTTACTTTGAAACCTTCAATTTCACGTAAAAGACCAACCACTAAATCACGGCGACGAAGGTAAGCTTCTTTCATTTTGTAAGCTTCTTCTAAAGTACCGTTGAAAGCAACCGTTGCAGCTTTCTGTGCAATAGAATTCGTTCCAGAAGTTACTTGTCCTTGTAATTTTTCAACACCGTCAGCAATCCATTTTGCAGCAGCGATGAATCCAATTCTCCAGCCTGTCATTGCATGACCTTTCGCAACACCATTTACAGTAATTACTTGGTCTTTGATCTCAGGAATTGAACCGATAGAGAAATGTCCAGCTTCTGTAAAGTTGATGTATTCGTAAATCTCATCAGCCATCACAAAAATATTTGGGTGTTTTGCTACGATAGCACCGATAGCTCTTAATTCAGCTTCAGTATAAACAGAACCAGTTGGGTTATTTGGTGAAGCAAACATCACCAATTTCGTTTTTGGAGTAATCGCTGCTTCAAATTGCTCTGGAGTTACCTTGAAGTTATTATCAAAAGCACCATCAACAATTACAGAAGTACCTTCTGCCAATTTCACCATTTCAGAATATGAAACCCAATATGGAGCAAAAATGATTACTTCTTCACCTGGATTTACCAAAGTAGAAATCACGTTTGCTAATGAATGTTTCGCTCCTGTAGAAACTACGATGTTTTCAGGATTCCATTCGATATTATTATCACGTTTGAGCTTATCAGCAATCGCTTTGCGAAGGTCAGGATAACCAGCTACAGGCGAATAACCATGAAAACCATCATCAATGGCTTTTTTGGCGGCATCGCAAATGTGCTTTGGGGTTTTGAAATCTGGTTCGCCTACTGAAAGGCTGATTACTTTGTGTCCCTGAGCAGCAAGTTCACGGGCTTTTTTTGTCATCCCGAGCGTTGCTGACTCCTCCAGTGCATTAATGCGGTCTGCGAGCGATACTATTGAACTCATTTTTGCTAGAATTTATTTATGGAAATCAGAAAGTCCTTCGAAGAACTTTCATAAGAAAAAAATTAAATCCCACAAAGTTAGAAGAGTATTATGGGATGCGAAAGAAAAAAAGGAATTTATTGAGTATTTCTGCTGCTATTTTGTAAATCATGAATGAAATTCTTGCATTTTTTCATTCTTTTCAATGCGAAATTTTCAAAGAAAGCTAATCTGTAAGTATAATCGTTTGAAATTAACAAGGATATTTATTTTATCTTTACCAGCAACATAACTCATTAACGAATGCAGATTTTAATTATATCAATTTTTGTAATAGGCTATTTAGGCATTGCTTTAGAACATCCTATCAAAATCAATAAAACAGCAACAGCTTTATTAACAGGAGTTTTATGTTGGACAATTTATGTGGTTTTCTCGTCCGACAAAGAACTTGTTTTAAGCGAACTTTCACATCATTTAGGTTCAGTTTCAGAAATACTTTTCTTTTTATTGGGAGCAATGACAATTGTAGAATTGATTGATGCCCATCAAGGTTTTAAATTAATTACTGACCGCATTACAAGTAAAAATAAAGTAACATTACTCTGGACAATTGCTTTTATCACTTTCTTTTTATCATCGGTATTAGATAACCTTACTTCAGCCATTGTAATGGTTTCGGTGATTCGAAAATTGATTAAAGACTCAGAATCAAGAAAATTATTTGCTGGAATTGTAATTATTGCTGCAAATGCTGGCGGAGCGTGGTCACCAATTGGTGATGTAACAACTACAATGCTTTGGATTGGCGGGCAAATTACTCCCACTAATATTATTAAAACATTACTCTTTCCAAGTTTGATTTCTCTCATCATTCCACTGATTTATTTAACCTTTCAATTAAAAGGCTCAGTAAAAAAAGCGAAAGGAGAGGAGGCTAAACCTGAAGAAGTACATCAAATAATTATCCAAACGCAAAATTCTTTGATAATGCTTTTTACAGGATTTTGTACTTTATTGTTTGTTCCTATTTTTAAAACCATCACACATTTACCACCTTACATGGGTATTTTGTTGGGATTGAGTATCGTTTGGATTGTTTCTGAAATACTTCATTCTGGTAAAGATGAAGAAGAGAAAAAGCCTTTTACAGTAGCACATGCGTTAAGTAAAATTGATACTTCGAGTATTCTTTTTTTTCTAGGAATTTTAATTGCCATTGCTGCTTTAGAATCCACACATTTACTGACGGAATTGGCTACCTGGATGGATAAATCTATCGGGAATCAAGATATTATTGTAGTGGTAATTGGCTTAGCTTCGGCTGTGATTGATAATGTGCCTTTGGTAGCTGCCTCGATGGGAATGTATGATTTAACAGCTTTCCCGACAGACTCTAAACTATGGGAATTTATGGCTTATTGTGCTGGAACAGGAGGAAGTGTTTTAATTATCGGTTCGGCAGCTGGTGTAGCAGTAATGGGTATGGAGAAAATAGATTTTCTTTGGTATATGCGAAAAATCAGTTTTACAGCTTTGCTTGGTTATTTTGCGGGTGTAGGAGCTTACTTATTGATTTTTGCTTTATTGCATTAAAAAACTAAAGCGAGTAAAATTAAATTTACTCGCTTTAGGCTATATGCTTTTATCCTGAATATTTTGCCTATTGCCTACGGCTTACAGCCTAAAGCGTACTCCTTATTCTTTAATCAATTTATCAATTTTACTCTCAAATTCGTGAACCCAGTCTGTATAGTATTTCCCAGTACCTGGTCCAGAAAAACCTGCGTGTGTTAAACGAATGTCACCTTTTTTGTCTAAGACAATCGTTGTTGGAAAACCGATTACTTGGTTAAGTGAAGGTAAACTTTTCGAAGCACTTTCTGAACTGTTTACTCCTGCATTTAATAACTGATAATCAATGCCGAAACGTTTACGAAGTAAAGCCATTTTTTGTTTGAAAAATTCTGTTTCAGTCGATTTTTCATAAGCTAAACCTACTACTTCAAATCCACGAGCTTTATTTTTTTTGTAAAAAGGTACTAAGTAATTGGTTTCATCCATACAATTTGGACACCAAGAACCAAGTATTTGTACAACGACAACTTTCCCTTTATAAGCATCATCCGAAAGAGAAATTTTCTCGCCTTTTTCGTTTAAAAAAGAAAAATCAAAACGATCATAGCCTTCTTTTAAAAAAGTGATTTTTCCTAAATCTGGTAAGCTTGCATTTTCATCTCTTTGAGCTTCGAATATTTTCGAACCTTTAATTCCTCCGTAAAATTTCCCCGTAATTTTGTCACCATCTACTTTAGCTTTCAATAAAAATGCGTGTGAACCGTCGAAAGTAGAAAGGAAAAGGCTATCGCCGACAATATTCCCGTCCATATAACGATAATCGCCTGTAGTTGTTAAGAAAGAACCAGTTACAATTGTTCCTTTTTGTTGGAAAGTACCAACGGCAAAACTGGCTTTTTGTGTTTCGGCATTGATAAAATTCACAGACCATTTGCCAGAAGTATTGCCCAGAATCGCCATTTTATTGGTTCTAAATCTTGTAGAATAGCCCAAAGTAGCCTGAAAAGGCGATTGAGCGAAAGAAGTACGACCTTTATTTTTACGATAAAATCCAATTAATGTTTGAGCATTTTTCTTGGCAATAATCTCAGCATCAAAAAGAGAAATTGGAATAATTAACGAATCGCCTTCTAAAGTAGCTTGATCTGTTTTGAATCTTTCAGAGGCATTTAATACAAAAACATCAAACTTTTTTTTGTTTTTGGTGGGTTTTATCTCAAGTCCAAAAGGTAAAGCTCCGCCATCGGTTTGAACAGTTGCTCGCCAACGAGTCGCTACTTGTGCTTCTACATTTTGCCAAACTAGCGTAAATAATAATAAAACGATTAAATTTTTCATTGTGAAGTAAATGATAGTTGATGATTTTTGAAGGTAAATTTAAGTAATGCTATTAAACAAGTAAATAGATATACTAAATATAGTTAATGAACAATAAAAAACCACTCAAAGATTCATTTCTGAGTGGTTTAATTCAAATTAATAATTATTTTTTCTGTAAACAAGCCATATAAAAGCCATCATAACCTTCTTTAGCGGTAGAAGTACGTCTTTCCCCTAAAAATTCCCATTGGTCACCAAACTCAGCCATAAAACGTTTGATATGATTTTCGCTTTCAGAAGGCAAAAGACTACAAGTAGCAAAAACCATTTTTCCACCTTTTTTTAGCATAGCAGAATATTCGGTAAGAATATTCCATTGAGTAACTTTTAAGTTATCAATAAACTCAGGCGTTAATTTCCACTTTGAATCTGGATTTCTACGAATTACGCCTAAGCCCGAACACGGAACATCCAATAATAATCTATCGGCACTGGCTTCGTATTTTTTCAATACTTTTGGGTCGATGAGCTTTACTTCGATGTTATCAACACCGTTTCTTTTGGCTCTTTTCATCAATTCTACCAATTTGTATTCTTCAATATCCATTGATACAATTTTACCTTTGTTTTCCATCAAAGCTGCCAAATGTAAAGATTTTCCACCTGCACCTGCACAAGCGTCAATGACTCTCATGCCAGGTTGAACATCCAAAAATGGAGCAATTAATTGCGAACCTGCATCTTGTACTTCAAAAAAACCTTGTCTGAAATAATCAGTTCTGAAAATACTCTGACGTTGTTTCAAAATCAAAGCATCAGGTAAACCTTCAGGAACGATGGTCTCGATGTCGATAGCGTCCAATAAATCTTGTAATTTATCTTGATTGGTTTTTAACGTATTTGCTCTTAACACGACTGGTGCTTGCTCGTTCATCGCCATAATTTCTTCTGACCATTTTTCTTCGCCTAATTCGGATGCACATAACTGGTCGAGCCAATCGGGAACAGATTCACGTACTTTGCGAATCAGCATTCCTTCTTCAAAACGGTCTAAAATTTTTGCAGCTTGAATGTGCGAAAATTCATCCCATTTTGGTAGAAAATCAATATTATCAGCATTCGGGTAAAGGCGTTTTTTGATAAGTAACCACGAACCCACAATTTGCCAGAAGTACGGAGCTTTTAATTTGTCTTCATAAAGGTTATTTGAGAAAAGAATCAAACGCCAATAGCGAACAATTTCATAAGTAGTTTCTGCAATAAAGGCACGGTCACGGCTGCCCCATTGTTTGTTTGATTTCAAGGTTTGCTCGATTACTTTATCGGCTTGGCGAGGATTTTTTACAAAAAATATTTCTTGCAGAGCCTTTACGGTTGCTATCACTAATGGACGATGAAGACGCATTCTAATCTTGGATTTTCAAATTTTAAATAAATATTAATTAATACAAAGTTCCGAAAATTTGTTGAGACTTACTCTTTTTTGTGGCATTGGCTGATGTAATTCGGCATTTTGAAAAACTTTAACGATATTTTGAAAAATAATTTAATAATTTTTCAATGATGAAACAAAAGTATGTGGTCTGGCGTTCTACTTTCATATCGCAAATAAAACCAAAAAGCCTTTCTTCTCGGAAAGGCTTTTTTGTGCTTTATCGATAGCGAGTAAATCCACCATATTTGATTAATTACCAATAATAATTGAGAAAAATTCTAAAATTTATTTGTTCAATCATAACTAAAGGAAGTCATGAAATTTAAAGGATTAATAATTTATGGCGTTTCAATATTGGTATTCTTAGCTTGTTCAAAGCAAGAACCAATAAATAAGAGTGTATGTGGGGTTATCAATCCAGTATCTGACCTTCCTTGGTTAAAGGAGTTTACAGAGAAAATGCAGAAAGGTGATTTTGGAGATTGTAGTAGATGTACTATGTATCTGGAAAAATATAACTCACGTGATATTCTTGTTGTAGAGAATTTTCCTGACGATTGTGTTTTGTGCCAAGTGAGAGAATGTGATGGGAGCTATGTCAAATTCAAGAATTTTGAGGAGAACCAAAATTTTATAAATGGTTTAAGAAAGGATATAATTGTTTGGAAATATAAGCCTTGAAAATACATTCAAATCCTACAAGTAATCAGCTAACAATAATTTTAGCACTCACAGGATTTGAATGTCTTTGTATCAGTTTCCAAATAAATCACTAGAAAGGTATCTATCGCCACGGTCGCAAATGATACAAACGATAATTCCCGATTCTAATTCCTGAGCCAAACGAACAGCCGCCGAAGCCGCACCACCGCTACTCATTCCACCAAAAACGCCTTCTACTTTTGCTAAAGTATTTGCCATTTCACGAGCTTCTTTTTCTGAAATATCCATAATTCTATCAACTCTTGAAGCATCAAAAATTTTGGGTAAATATTCCTGTTCCCAACGACGAATGCCAGGGATTTTAGAGCCTTCCGTCGGTTGGCAACCTACAATCTGGATTTCTGGATTTACTTCTTTTAAAAATTTAGAAGTACCCATAATCGTACCAGTAGTTCCCATCGAACTAACGAAGTGTGTTACTTTATGGTCAGTATCTCTCCAGATTTCTGGTCCAGTAGAGTAATAATGAGCCATGTAATTATCAGGATTAGAGAATTGGTCTAACATAAAGAAACCACCTTCTTTAACTTTAGCTTCAGCATAATCTCTTGAGCCTTCAATTCCAATATTAGCAGGAGTAAGGGTTACGGTTGCACCGAAAGCTTCCATAGTTAGTACTCTTTCACGAGTAGAGTTTTCGGGCATTACTAATTCAATATCTAGTCCGTACAAACGGGCAATCATCGCTAGAGCGATACCTGTATTGCCAGAAGTAGCTTCGATGAGCTTCATGCCGGGTTTTATTTCTCCACGTTCTACCGCCCCACGAATCATCCCGTAAGCCGCACGGTCTTTTACCGAACCGCCTGGGTTATGTCCTTCTAATTTTCCGTAAATTTTTACGTTTGGATTTGGGTTGATTCTGTTTAATTCAACAATTGGCGTGTTGCCAACTAAGTCTAAGAGTGTTGCCATTCAATTATATTACTGCAATATTTTTACCTGTTCTTGGTGATATATTTTTGTGAAAGAAGGAATGCTACGAGTAAGCCAAACATTTCCTCCGATGATAGAGTTTGCGCCAACAACTGTTTCTCCGCCCAAAATAGTTGCTCCAGCATAAATCACAACGTGGTCTTCAATGGTTGGATGGCGTTTCTGCGACGCCATTTCTTTACTAACCGATAATGCACCTAAAGTAACGCCTTGATATAATTTTACATGCTTACCAATGTTAGTGGTTTCGCCAATTACTACGCCAGTACCGTGGTCAATCATGAAATACTCATCAATTGTTGCACCAGGGTGAATATCAATTCCTGTTTTAGAATGTGCATATTCTGTTAAAATCCTAGGTACAATTGGTATATTCAATTCGAATAAAGCATGTGCCAAACGGTAAAAAGTAATGGCATAAAAACCGGGATAAGCCCTAATTACTTCGTATTCACTTTGAGCGGCCGGGTCGCCCATCATGATTGCCTGAATATCAGTTAATAATACTCTGTAAATTTCTGGGAGTTTCTGAATATAAGCCGCTGCCAAAGTACGGGCATCTTCATCAAGATGCTGTTGCATGGAACGGAGTAATCTGGTAAGTCTTAACTGGATTTGGTCAAACGCTTCTTGTAGTTCATCTACACAGCCAAAATGGCGCTGTGTTTGTTCAGGAAACAATGCCAACGAAATGTCGGTGAACAATTCTTTAACCGTCGAAGTGGCAGGAAAAGTATTGGGTTTTGAATGTTTTTGGCAAAGAGCCTCTAAAAAACTATTGGGCAACATTTGAGACATTGTTTATCAAATATGTTATTAGAAAACTGATAAGATATTTGTCAGAGCATAAAATAAAACCTTGTTATTTTACTTTATAATTGAGACGACCACCCCGTGGTTAATTAAATTTCACGCAATGATAACGATAAATGTACTGAATTGATTCTGTTTTGGTAAAAAAATCGTTAATTACGACCCAATCTAAATTCTTGAATTATGTTCCAATCTAAAATTGTTTTATGGTTATTCAATCTTCAATTATTATTCTGTAGTTGTCATAAAGAAAGTAGCCAAAGTGATTTCTCGAAAGGACGACACTTCTATAAAGTAACAAAAATCGGCGATTTAGCTTCTGAAGTAAACGAATGTTCTGGTTTGATAAAAACTTCAAAAGATACGACTTTCTGGACACACAACGATAGCGGAGGAAAATCTGAAATTTATGAAGTAGATATTAATGGGAAACTTTTATCAACAATAAATTTTACCAATTTAATTAATGAAGACTGGGAAGAAATTACTCGTGATAACAACGGCAATCTGTATATTGGAGACATCGGAAATAATGCAAATAAAAGGAGAAATCTGACGATTTATAAAGTGAAAGAATCTGAACCATCAAAAGTTGAAACAATCTCATTTCATTATGCCGACCAAGAACGTTTTCCACCAGCGAAAGAAGATATGAATTTTGATTGCGAAGCCTTTTTTGCACACGGAGATAGTTTATACTTGTTCTCTAAAAACAGAGGAAACAATTTGGTGAAAATGTATGCTGTACCCAATAAAGCAGGAAATTATGCACTTTTACCAAAAGGAGAAGTATTGATTAATGCAATGGTGACAGGAGCGGCGATTAGTCCAGATGAGAAAACATTTGCATTATTAACCTATGGGAAAGTGCTATTTTTCGGGATAAAAAAACAGCAAATAGACTTTAAGCATCCTAAGAAATGTTATACTTTTGCTTTTCAACAATCTGAAGCCATTACTTTTTTAACGAACAATATTCTGTTAATTTCAAATGAACAGGGCAAATTAGCGAAAGTACAAATTGAAAAAAAATGATAAATTACTCATAGAGTAAAATATTCATCTTCTTTTTGTGCAAATAACCAAATTTAATTTGTAGAAACTTAGTAAGTAGTTTGCTTTCATAAATTCTATAAAGATTCCCTGATTTAGATTTAACAATTCCGTAATATTGGGCTTATTAATTTTGCATTAACAATTGAGCAACGCAAGTATTGAATTAGGATAATCTTAATAAAATTACGATTCGTTGCAAACTAAAATATGGCAAACGCATTACCTATTCCCAAAATTTTACTGGTTGATGACGATCCAGACATCATTGAACTGTTAGAGTATAATCTTCAAAAAGAAGGTTTTGAAATTCAATCTGCTTTAGATGGCATTCAAGCTGTAGAAGTAGCAAAATCTTTCAAACCTGATTTGATTTTATTGGATGTAATGATGCCTCGTCAGGATGGTATCGAAACAGCTAGGCAGCTTCGTCTTATTCCAGAATTCAAAGAAGTTTATATTTTGTTTCTTACGGCTCGTGCTGAAGAATACACTGAAGTAGCAGCTTTTGATGTTGGTGCAGATGATTATATCGTGAAGCCGATTAAACCAAGAGCTTTAGTAAGTAGAATTAAAGCAATGTTTAGGCGTGAGGCACAACAAATTGAAAGTGATGAAAAAATTGAAATTGGGCAATTGGTGATTAATCGTACTAATTACAGTGTATTGAACGACGGAAACCCATTAGTGATGCCTAAGAAAGAATTTGAGTTACTTTCGTTTTTGGCAAAACATCCTAATAAAGTATTTAATAGAGATGAATTATTAGAAAAAGTTTGGGGTACAGATGTTTACGTTGTTGAAAGAACGGTAGATGTTCATATCAGAAAACTCAGAGAAAAAATACCAGAACATTATATCAAAACGCTTAAAGGTGTTGGTTATATGTTTACTTTAGAAGATTAATATATAGATTTTGTAAGAAAACAGAAGATATTTGCTTGATAAACAAGTAATTGTCTTCTGTTTTTTTATTCCCTTCCTCCGAATATTTTTCAGATTGTCAATTTCAGGCATAATTCCTTATTTTTGTACAAATACATGTAGCCTTAATATGAGATTTTATTTGGTAATCTACTTGCCAAACGAGCCTCTTTTAGATAATGACCAATCGATTTATACAAATATTTTTCTTTTTTTTTCTCTCTTGTTCTGGATGTAATGCTCAGAACCCAACATTAAGTAAACCTCAGAAATATGAATTCAGAGCAGCGTGGATTGCCACCGTTGAAAACATTGATTGGCCCAAACGTGGTCAGTATAATTCTGAACTTCAAAAGCAAGATTTTATCAGAATATTGAACGAACATAAAAAATCGAATTTGAATGCTGTTTTTGTACAAGTACGAGATGCCTGTGATGCTTATTATGCTAAAAGTACAGAACCTTGGTCTGAGTTTTTGACAGGTCAACAAGGGAAATTTCCTATTCCATTTTATGATCCACTCAACTTTATGATTGAGGAAGCTCACAATCGAAATTTAGAATTTCATGCTTGGCTAAACCTTAATCGTGCTACTTTTAAAAAATCAAGAACACTTGCTCCTGACCATATTAGTGTTACAAAACCAGAATGGATGTTGGTTTATGATGGACAAAAGCTCTTGAATTTTGGAATTCCAGAAGTAAGAAAGTACATCACAGATGTAGTGGTTCAAATTGTGAAAAATTATGATGTAGATGGCATTCATTTTGACGATTATTTCTATCCTTATGAAGTAACAGGCGAGGTTTTGAAAGATGAAGAAACCTTTAAAAAATACAATGGAGGAATAAAAAATATTAACGAATGGCGAAGAAGTAACACTGATTCCTTGATTTATCAAATTAGTGATGCCATCAAAAAAATAAAACCAAGAGTAAAATTTGGGATAAGTCCATTTGGTGTTTGGAGAAATTTTAGTCTTAAAAATCCTGATGGTTCTTGCACGCAGGCAGGATTAACATCTTATGACAATTTATTCGCCGATACTCGTAAATGGCTTCAGCAAGGTTGGATAGATTATATTGCTCCACAAATTTATTTCGAACATACCCACAGCAAAATTCCTTATAACGAATTAGCCCTTTGGTGGAAAGACAATACTTTTGGTAAGCATTTATATATTGGTCAAGGGATTTATAAAATCAAGGCGGGTTGGTCGCTGACAGAAGCTCCCAAACAAATTAGATTCAATCGTGAACATATTTTAAGCCAAGGAAGTATATTCTTTAGTTCAAGAAGTTTGACTGAAAACTATGGAGGTTTTCAGGATACTTTAAGGCGAAATTATTATCGTTATCCTGCATTAATTCCAGCGATGCCTTGGAAAGATAGTATTCCGCCATTAGCTCCACAAAAATTATTAGTTCTAAAAAATGATAAAGGGATTCCTGTATTGACTTGGCAACCTGGTGAAAAAGCAGTTGATGATGACCTTAATAATTATTATGCCGTTTATCGCTTTGAAAAAGGTGAAAAGCCAGATTTATCAAAAGGTGAAAAACTTATCTATATTGGTAAAATAAATACTTTTGAAGATACTACTGCTGAAAAATTTAGAGGATACATTTATTGTGTAACCTCTTTTGATAGGCTTCATAATGAATCGGAAGATTATGCAGTTTTCACAACTGAATATGGATATGAATCATCAAAATAACATTTGTCGGTAAGGAATATTCCAACGTATTCCGAACGATTTGATGGTATTGGTATAATTTAATTCACTGTTTCCACTTTTATAATCACGACTCAAGAAACGCAAATCAAGGAAGAAATTATGTTTTAGTTGATAAGACGCTCTAACATCATAAATCATCGTTCTGGTACTTCTTCCTTGACCAATTTCATTACCATAATCATCATTATACAACACTTTTCTACTTCTGGTATCATAGTCTTTTTGAATATTTTGTCCCCAGTTTTCAGTTGAATTTCTATCTTCTCCAAATTTTGCAAAAATAATATTTGCAGTGATATTGAGTTTCTTTAAAGCTTGCCAACGAATGATATTAGACCATTCTACAAAATTAGCTCCGAGTGGATGTGCCAAAGATTGGTTGTATTGCGTATAATTGGCGCCGCTATCATGGCTATAAGTATATGGACGAGCAGCATTTACTTCTGTCTGGAAGTCTAAATTATTTACTCCAAAAACATCAATGTACTTCAACCCAGCTTGTAAACCATTTTTATTTGCCCAATAACCTGTAGGTTTAAAAATCTCTTTTGCAATAAATTCATCCAACATCAACTGTCCATAAAGAGAAAAACGTTTGGCAAAATTCCATTTAAAATCGAAACCAATTAAAGCATTGTCGCCACTTCCTTGAAAACTTTCTATAGAACGATAAAAAATTACAGGATTCAAGTAATTCAAATCAAAACCATCGCCATTGGTGCTGTCTCTTTGAAAAACAATACTTTCAGAAATACCAATATTGAAATTTTTAGAAAGATTAAGGCTTAAATGGTGCATCGCCATATACTTCTTCGGGAAAATCTGGTCGTTTGGTTTTAAACCTGTATAAACTAGCTGCGTGAAGAGGTTTTGGTATTGAAATTTCCCAATATGGGTATTGATTTTGAGGAATAAATTTGGAGCGGCATTATCCGACAAAATCATCGAACGGAAGCCATTTCCAATAAAATTTTTATCATGCCCAAACTGTAATTGTATATTTTTGGTAGCCTGAAAAGTAATATAAGCCCTAGCCGTGAAGAAATCTGTAGCATAGGCATTTTGCTTGAATTCTTTGGTTAGCCCTTCGCCTGGCATGCCGGGCAATCGAAGATTGGTTTGTCTGAGTTCGTTTTGATTATAGGCATCTACAAAGGTTTTTACGTAGTCGGGAATATAAGCTTGGTTTTCGGAAATAAAAGTATAAAAACCTACTTTTTTATTAATCATTCCTCGAATTTCTATTCCACGAGTATTAATACTTGTACTTTTCTGAACACCGCCTGTAGCCGCACCAAATTCTAAATTAAGTACTGGACTAACGTGGAGGTCGAGAATATCGTCAGCATTTGAATAAGCGTCAGCTTTTTTTTGATAGAATATTTTCCAGAAAGGTTTTTTGCTATTGCCTGTAGTATCGTTATTTTTCCATTCCCAGCTATCATTTTCAAGATACGATAAGTTGAATCTATCTTTATCGGATAAAATTATTGAATTACTTGCCCAGATGCTATCAACGAGTTGAACTACTCCTTTTCGAGTATAAGGTTTTACGGTTGTATGAAAACCTTCAGAAAATTTACCACGTTTTATCTCGTAGCGGTCAATTAAATGATAATAATCTTGATTTAAAGGAATATAGACACTTTGTGCTTGAGTGTAAATACTTATGATTGAGCAAACTATAAAAGTAAAAAATTTTAATTTTTGATACATAATTTTACTAAGGTTTGGGCATTTCATTGTACAATTAATACCTTCGCAAGTTAGTTTAAAATTATTGATTGAAAATTAAATAATTTCATTCTTATATATAATCAATTATAAAACTTAACCAATTGACTTACAAAGACTAACGTATTAATTATGACATTTGGGAAATATTTTACCGTAATGCTTGCAACAGCCATTAAATTTTTTAATGGGCCTATCGCTGGAATTGTATTGGGATTGACTTGGTGGGAAACAGCAATATGTTGTATCATTGGTATGATGACTACCGTAACTTTGATCGCTCTTTTAGGAAGTACCATTCAACGTTTAATTGCGAAGTATCGTAAAACAAAGCCAAAACTATTTTCAAAAAGAACTAGATTTGCTGTAAAAATCTGGAAAAAACTTGGTATTTGGGGAATCGCTTGCTTTACTCCACTCTTTTTTACGCCCGTCGGAGGAACGCTTTTGGCATTATCTTTTAAAGTACCTTTCTTTAAAATATTTTTTTCAATGTTGTTTTTTGCGGTTTCTTGGGGAATATTTTTTTGTTATTTATTGTACCAAATTACTTGGTTGAAAAACTTATTTTCTTGATGTTTTTTTCATATAATCTCCACGAGAAAAGTATTTTTCAATCATACAATACAGTAAAATAAAGAAGTACCGACTACCCATTTCTTTTATTTTCAATTTAGATTCTCCGTATTTACGATTCGTCCAGCTATTCGGAACAACAGCAAAAGAATAACCTCTAACGTATGCTTTTAGGGGTAATTCTACTGTTAAATTGAAATGTGGTGACATAAAAGGTTTGATGCCTTCGATGGTTTCTCTTTTGTATAATTTAAAGGCATTGGTCGTATCATTGTACTTTATGCCAACTAAAAAGCGTATAATAAGGTTAGCAACTCTGTTAATGTAGAGTTTCAGTTTAGGATAATCTATCACTTTCCCACCTTTCATAAAACGACTTCCGAAAACAGCATCAACATCTTTTTCAAGCATTGTGTTGTAGTACTTTACTAAATCCTCAGGGTCGTCAGACATATCAGCCATCATTACTGCAACGCAATCACCAGAAAAACGTTCAAGACCGTATCTAACAGCATAACCAAAACCATTTGGTCCTTTGTTTGTATAATAAACTAGTGTAGGTATTTCCTTTTGTAATTCTTGCAGAACGGCTTCTGTATTATCTTTTGAATTATCGTTAGTAACACAGATTTCATGCTCAATTCCATATTTTTGAAGCGTATTGTATAATGACTTTAAAGTTTCTGGAATAGATTCTTCTTCGTTATATGCAGGAATTACGACACTTAGTTTCATAATATATTGATATGAAAAATGAATCCGTTGGTAACCAATCGGATTCATTTTTGGGGAATTAAATATTTTAAACGTAAAATCAAGAGGATATTTATTTCCTACAAACGAGAAGCAATACCATCGTGAATTTGCTGTAAGGTTTCATTTAAACCAAAAGTCCAGTTCCAATTTGGATAATGTGCTTTAAACTTAGAAAGGTCAGAAACGTACCAAATATGGTCGCCAATTCTATTCGTTTCAGAATAGCTATAACTCATTTTTTTACCTGTCATTTCTTCACAGATTGCAATGGCTTCAAGCATTGAACAATTGGCAAAACGACCGCCACCAGCATTATATACTTCGCCCGCACGTGGATTTAGGTAAAAATTCCAGAACATATTCACTAAATCGTAAGAGTGAATATTATCACGAACTTGTTTGCCTTTGTATCCGAAAATTGTGTAATGATTTCCAGTAATGGCACATTTCATCAAGTACGATAAAAACCCATGTAGAGCAGTTCCAGAGTGATTTGGTCCTGTTAAACATCCACCACGGAAAATACCAGTTTTCATCCCAAAATAACGACCATATTCTTGTACTAAAACGTCTGCAGCTACTTTTGATGCACCAAACAATGAGTGCTTAGTATGATCGATGCTATGGTTTTCGTCGATACCATTTTCAAAATATGGGTGACTGGCATCGATTTCAAAACGGGTTTCTGTTTCTATTAATGGTAAATAATTTGGATTATCACCATAGACTTTATTGGTAGAAGTAAAAATGAATACAGCATCTGGGGCATGCAAGCGAGTCATCTCGAGCATATTCAATGTACCGTTGGCATTTACAGAAAAATCTGTAAATGGTTCTTTAGCGGCCCAATCGTGTGAAGGTTGTGCAGCAGTATGAAGTACACATTTAATATCGGTTCCATATTCTTTGAAGATTACTTCTAATTGAGAAACCTCACGAATATCAGCTTGATAGTGTTTATAATTAGGAAACTGTTCTTCTAAACGATTACGATTCCAAGCAGTAGATGCTTCGTTTCCAAAAAAGTACTGACGCATGTTATTGTCAATACCGATTACTAAATCAAATTTATCTGAAAAGAAAGATACTGCTTCGCTACCAATCAATCCAGCGGAGCCTGTTACAAGTGCTATGTTCATTTATGGGTTCAAAGTTAATAAATACGAAAAGCGTCACAATGTGATTTGCAACGCTTTGTTAAGTAATATGTAGGTAGAAATAATGTTCAACAAAATGTATTAGTTACCTTGAGCGTTAGTACTATCGTTGAATAGTTTTTCACGAATTTTGTTGGCTCTTATTTCGTTTTCTGGTTTTGCTGTGTATTTGTTTTTTGTTTGTGCAGCAGCAGAATCTGGATGTACACCATACACATATTGATCTCCTTCACGAAGGTCAGCTTGTTTAATATTGTTATTTTTTTGATAGTCACAAGCTGTGGCTAACAAAGCGATACTGGCGATAGCTAAAATGTTTTTGCGATTCATTTTTCCGTAATATTCTGGTTTGATAGCACAAAAATAACAGGGGAATCTCAATTAAAAAATTTTATCAGAAAGTTTAGGCTTTTTTAATACAATTCATCGAAGCTTTATTTTAGTGCAAGCTGAGCTATCAATCAATTTGTGAGAATGTTAATTTAAGTATTGGAAAAAGGATTGATATGTAAGTGTACTGGTAGTTAGTTATTTAATTAAATTTTTCTAAAAAATAGAAGAAAATGTTTGATTATTTAAAATAATGGAATTATCATTGCAGTACAATTCACAATCCTGTGTGTTTCTTCCGTTAAGATTTTGATTATTAAATACTTAACATCATTTATCCACATCATTCCAAATTTTTCCCAAATTTAACTTTAAAGTTGACAATCTTTTTTAAGATGTTTTTATTAATATTTAACCACAATTTAGAAAGACTTTAGTTGTAGATAGTCTATCAATTTACCCTTATGTACAAAATTGAAGAATTAGACATGATGCTTATTTCGGAGCTTCATGAGCTTGCCAAAGAATATGCCATTTCCAATGTTAATGACCTTCCTAAAAAAGAACTCATCTACAAAATTCTTGATAAACAGGCGGTAATGCCCCCAAAAAACCGCAAACCTTCCACCAAAGATGCTATGCAAGACGATAACAAAACAGAAAGGAAAGTGAGAAAAGAGTCTGGAGTAGCTTCAGATGTCCCTCGTCCAAAAAGACAACGCATTTCTAAAGAAGATGCTGACAATGCAGTGGTTGTAGCTAAAAATACAACAATTAAACAAAGCCCATCAGAGCTACCGAAACCTAAGGTTGTTAAAGAAGTAAAAGCCAAACCAGAGGTTGTTTCTGACATTACTTATGAGTTTGATGAAGAACCAATTGTAGATTTTCCGATAGAAGTTGAAGAGGAATTTGTAATAGATACTTCGTTTATTACGCCTGATGAACCCGCTGCTGGCTTGCCACAAGAGCAAGAAGTACGTAATGATATTGCTCGCCAAAATAACAATAATGCGTTCAAAAAACCAATTTATAATCAAGCTATTCGTGAGTTTGATGGCATTATTGAGAATGAAGGCGTGCTTGAAATCATGCAAGATGGAGGCTATGGCTTCCTTCGTTCAGCAGATTATAATTATTTGGCTTCACCAGATGATATTTATGTTTCTCCTTCGCAAATCAAACTATTTGGGTTAAAGACAGGTGATACTGTGCGTGGTTCAATTCGTCCACCGAAAGAAGGAGAAAAGTATTTTGCTCTTTTAAGAGTAGAATCTGTGAACGGAAAAACGACTGAAGAAATTAGAGATAGAATTCCTTTTGAATATTTAACGCCTCTTTTCCCTGAAGAAAAACTAAAACTTTCTTCTCGTCCAGATCAATACTCTACTCGTATTCTTGACTTGTTTGCCCCAATCGGTAAAGGTCAACGTGGTATGATTGTAGCACAACCCAAGACAGGTAAAACGGTGTTGTTGAAAGAAATTGCGAATGCTATTTCAAAAAACCATCCAGAAGTTTACTTATTGATTTTATTGATTGACGAACGTCCAGAAGAGGTTACTGATATGCAACGAAGTGTAAGAGCTGAAGTAATTTCTTCTACTTTTGATGAACAAGCAGAACGCCATGTGAAAGTAGCAAGTATCGTTTTAGAAAAAGCAAAACGTATGGTTGAATGCGGACACGATGTTGTAATTTTATTAGATTCTATTACTCGTTTAGCTCGTGCGTATAATACTGTCGTTCCTTCTTCTGGAAAAATCTTATCGGGTGGGGTTGATGCTAATGCACTTCACAAGCCGAAACGTTTCTTTGGTGCGGCACGTAATGTAGAAAACGGAGGTTCGTTAACAATTATCGCAACAGCTTTGATTGATACTGGTTCTAAAATGGATGAAGTAATTTTCGAAGAATTTAAAGGAACAGGTAATATGGAATTACAACTTGACCGTAAGTTGTCGAACCGTAGAATGTACCCAGCGATTGATGTTACAGCTTCAGGTACTCGACGTGAAGATTTATTGATGGATAAAGAAACGCTTCAACGAGTATGGATTCTAAGAAAGCACATGAGTGATATGAACTCTGTGGAAGCTATGGAATTTTTGCAACAGCAGATGAAAGGAACAAGAACCAACGAAGAGTTTTTAGTTTCGATGAATAGATAATAGTTGTAAAGATTAAATCTTACCAATGATAATAAAAAAGGAGTTGCTTTCGGCAACTCCTTTTTTATTATTAATATCGAATAAACCAGAATGGGTTTCGTTCTTCCTTGATTTTTTCCTGAATAATCTTCTTTAACATTTCTTGATAGGCTGATTCATTCATTTTTTTACCTTTCAGTTTTTTGGGCGGTGCCAATTCTTGAGTAAGTTTTTTAGATTCTATTTTTGATGCTTCAATCAGTACTGTTCCGTCGTTAATATCTAATTCTAGGATTAATCCTGGCAGTCCCCAAAGTCTTTCTGGACCAGCATTTGAAAGAATATCTTGTGCAAACCAAGCGATTATTTTCTGCTTTTTTAGCGTGTCTTCAATCATGGCTTTCATACAAATATGTCCTGCTACTTCTTTAATATCATTCAAGATTTTCCAGTTTGGAGTTTGTAATGAATCTTCGATGATATAGGTTTTCCCAAGTATTTCAAAAACATCTAACATCGTATTTTTAGCGAAATTTCTGGCAACACTAAATTCTTCCTTTCTCCAAGCATAGCCTTCCGATTCTTCCGATTTCTCCTCAGAAGTAACATATTTACTCTCATTGTCATTGTAATGAAGTAACATATATTCTTTCCAATCGTCTTTGCCAGCAAACATATAAGTCATTTTTTCTTTTTCTTGCTTGCTCAAGTAACTTAATTGGTTGTTCATTTTTGTCCAATAAGTTGTTCTAGTAAAGTAAACTGTTCCCTCATTGGTTTGTGCAAACATTTGTATCGAGAATAAAATGAATGCTATTATCAATATTTTTTTCATGTGCTAAGATTTCTAATTGTTAAATGGAGTAATTATTGGTTTTGAGTAATGAGTATGAAACTAGACATTGCTCAAATTTCATGACCTTTTATTACCAACCATTATTTTTCTTTAATTTATCCACATGTCCTTTTACGTTATAAGTAATACTCAACATAAAATAACGAGCTAAAGTTAATGCAGTTTGGTTCGTCACAACGTTTTGATAACCACGTTGTGAGATTGTTTGACGTTTGTTGAACACATCAAAAGCCGCTAAACGAAGCTCAACTTTATTGTCTTTCATCAGTAATCTTCTTACAGAACAGTTCAAGATTGGAATATCTTGGTTGAATCCGAAACGGTCGTTTTTATATCCGTTATAATCAAGATTGGTTTCAAAGAAAGTTTTCTTTGCAAAATTCCATTTTACAGAAGCATCTAATCCTTTGGTATTGATATTCTGATTTTGTCCTTCTTCAATAGAATATTTAACCTTCGTAAAACCTAAGCTTCCACTCAATCCCATCAATAATTTATCACTTGGAGTAATGCTAAAGCCTAAAGTAATATTGTAACCTTGGTTATTTGTTTCATTTTTAACTCCGTTGATGAAGGTTGGGTTATTCGTAAGATTAACATTTCCGTTTAGGTTAACTGTAAGTTTTGTTTTTACAATCGGAAAACTTGTGTAAAGTCCAGTATTGAAACGAGTACCGCCTGAAATGTTTTCTGGACGAGTTGTTGTGACAAAATTTTGGTCAACCGTTTGGTTATAAACTACCTGACTCAGGTAATAATTATAACTTGTCCACAAGCTAATATTGGTAAAAGTAGAAGGGTCAAATTTGTAAAGATCAAGTCCAACTTCATGACTTTTAACAGGTAATAAATCTTGATTTCCTTTTGTGATGTAAAAAGGGTTATTGTTATTAACAACTGGTTGTAAGTCGGTGATACTTGGTGCTTCCACATTCAAATTATAGCTGAAGCCTATATAAGCATTATTTTTCAGTTCGATACTTGCTGAAAGGTTTGGTGTAAGTGCATCGTAGCTTTTATTGATTTCCGTATTTAAAGGAGCGCCTTCTTTAGGATACACTTTCCCATTCAAATCATAACGAAGTCCAGCTAAACCAGCTGAAACATTAATACCCGCATGAGAATAACGTATGCTACTACCAATTCTGTTATAAGTAATATCGTTTTGGTAAAATGTACTCAAGCTATCAAAACGTTCATTGTTTGATAAACCATTGAAGGCATTTCTTCCTACTTCTTGTTTATTGTTGCTAAAATTGTAGAAACTTTCCCAATATATTTTTTTAGAAAGCGGTTCTAAGAAGTTTAATCCAGCTTTCAAAAAGTTTGTATTATTGGCATTTTGATTTAATTGACTAATGGCTCTGATTTGCTCGTTGACATCTTGTGCGGCAAAAAACTTTGTTAATGAATAAAGTTTATCAGTTCCATCTGTAGATGCAACATTGTACATCAAACTAGCCGCTAAAGTACGTCCTTTCTTTTTGAATTTATGTCTGAAAATAGCCGTTCCTGAAAAGTTAAAGGCATTCAAATCCGAACCATTATTAATGGCAACTGCATTGCGAAGGGCATTTTCTTGTGTTAAGTAACGCTGACTTTTCAAATCTGTTCCGTTAGAATTACTGAAACGTAAACTAGCTTTGGTAATCAATGTATTACTTGAATCAAGCATTTGCTCAAAACGTCCAGCAATACTGTGGTTTCCCCTGAAATTAGTGGTTTTTGTCGTATCAGTAGTAGAGAAAGAATTATTTTGCAAGAACGTTTTAGTATTTTGAAATTGATCAAGTTTTAAATCTGTTTGATTGTAGAAATAGCTTGTACTCAATTTTGTTTTTTGATATGTATAGTTGTAATTCACACCGCTACCAAAGTTTTTGGTGAAACCTCTTCCATCAAAATTATCGGTAATACCACCGCCATCAGAAAAGTAGTATCTACCACCACTACCAAAACCAAAATCACCATTATCATTCTGATTAAAAGTATTATTTCCTTTGAATTCGCCGTAATCACTCCAGTTTACACCTGTTTCGTTGATATTATTGGTATAACCGAGTATCGAAAACTGTTCTTTTTTGTTAAAACGGTTATAGTTTCCTCTAAAAGCATTTCTTGATTCTGTACCGACAGCTCCTGTAATTTTACCGAATGCCCCTTTTTTGTATTCATCTTTTAATTCAAGATTAATGGTTTTTTCTTTTTTACCATCGTCAACTCCTGTCAACAGTGCTTGGTCAGATTTACCATTGAAAACTTGTACTTTAGAAATTGTCTCTGCACCTAAGTTTTTGGTGGCGGCTTTTGGGTCATCACCAAAAAACGTTTTTCCATCCACTAATACTTTTTTTACGTCCTTTCCTTGTGCTTTGATATTTCCGCTAGCATCTACTTCTAAACCGGGTAAACGACGAAGTAAATCTTCTACCGAAGAGCCTGGTGGTACTTTAAAAGAAGCTGCATTGTATTCAATCGTATCGCCTTTAATGCTCAATGGTGCTTTGGCTGTTCGCACAACTACTTCTAGTAGTTCTTGGGCAATAGGTTTGATTTTGATAGACCCTAAATCGGCAATATCTGTTTCTGAAGGTTTTACATTTTGCTGATAAGGAAGGAATCCGACAAAGGAAATTTTGAGCAAATAATTGGAATTTTTAACATTTCTGAATTCAAAAGCACCTTTGTCATTTGCTCTTGAGAAATTAACCAAAGCAGAATCTTTTGGTTGTAATAACATAACTGTTGCGCCAGACATTACTGTTGAATTCGTGTCTTGAACGATGCCTTTTATCGTTACTCTGGCTGGATTTTGTGCCAACATTAGGGTAGAAAAGGCGAGATAAAAAAAAAGGAATAAAGTAGATTTATACATGATGATAGAGTTGATTGTGTGGAGGTTTAAATATCAAAAGTCAAATTAACTATTTTTTTAGTTAATAAAAAAGTACTTAACGTTTTTTAACATTTTGTAAAAAGAGAGGAAGAATGTAACTTTTGTTGCAGATGTGCTGATTTATTTTTTCGAGCAACATGTTGGAGAAGCAAAACGCATCATGTTTATCAATAATAATAAACATAATGCGCCTTAAATGAAGAATGATTTACTTAAAATTCAGGAATTTCAAGAATACGCCATTTGTCCAGCCGAAACCATCTTGGTTAGGATATTCTCCTCCACCAGCTTCGGTATTGGGTGTTTCTACGTTGTATTTTTCGGTCATTTTACCCGTTTTCAAATATACTTTTTCATTACTTTGAATCCAGCGAGTTTTGATTTTATCGGCTAAAATATCAAATCCATAAGATTTCAATCCTTGATAAGTAATGTATTGCAGAGGTGCCCAGCCATTTGGTGCATCCCATTGCTGACCAGAATTTGAAGTGGTTGTAATTAAACCGCCATCTTTCAAAAATCTATCTTTGATAATTCTAGAAACATTCGTTGCTTGAAATTTATTAGCAATTTCAAAAAACAATGGAAACGCCGCCGCCAAAGTATAAGCCTCTGTATGTTTTTGAGCTACAAAATCATAATCAAAGTAAAAGCCAGCTTCTACACTGTAACAATATTTTTTGATGGTTTTTTCTCTGAGCTTTGAAGCATTATAGAGTTTGTTGGCAGAAAAATTATCGTCTAGCAATAAAAAAGCCTTGAATAAAGTCTTTTCAAGATTTAAGAGTAAACAATTTAAATCTATAGGAATAATATCAGTAGTGTGAATGGTACTCATGTTTTGTCCATCTTTAAACCAACGACTGCTAAAATCCCAACCAGATTCTGCTGCTGCTCTGATGTGTCGAAAAATTTCTGAGGTATTTTCTGGAGCTTGTTCTGCTAATTCAAGGTCTTCTTTATATGCTTCTGGTCGTGGAGTATTGTTTTCATCCCAATATCTATTTAAAAAGCCTCCATTTGGCATTTTTACCACTCTGTTAATAGCGATATTTTCCTTTTCTTTAGCCAATTGATTTTTACCTTTCATCCAAAAATCATATTCCTTTTCTAAAGCAGGTAAATATTTAAGGAGTACTTCATCGCCTTTTTCTTGTCGGAGCAATTCAACCATTAAAGAAAAAAATGGGGGTTGCGAACGCCCCAAGAAGTAAGTACGATTTCCGTTGGGAATGTAGCCAAATTTATCAATCAAAAAAGCGAAGTTATCAATAATGCCTTCGATTAAATCAATTTGTCCACTTGCATGCAAGCCAAGCATCGTGAAGTAGCTATCCCAATAATAAATTTCTTGAAATCTTCCACCCGGAACTACATAGCGTGAAGGCAATTGAATTAATGAGCCTTCTTGTTCTTGTTGGCTGGGTTCACGAGTAAGAATTGACCATAATGCTGATAAATGTTCAGCGATTGGTTTTGAAGTATCGCTTTTGTAATCGTTTGATGGAATAGAATTGGCAGTATAGTTATTATCAATAAATTGCTTTAAGTTGAACGTGGGATTATTTTTTTCTTGTAAATATTTTTCCAAAATTAACTCAGACGTATATTTTGGAATGTAATCATTAAAAGTTTTGGAGTCAGGAAAAATATCACTCATCTGTACAGCGACGAACAATTCATCGAATGGATGATCTGGTTGGGTATAATTGTTATTGGACATCTTGATTTGACACTACAAAGTATAGCATAATCGCTCAAATTATTTTGTCCCTTGTAGCCTTTTGTTTGAAGTGGATTGTTTATAAAATATTATTAATGCTCAAGCTAAAAAAAATATCAATTAATGCCCTCCTGTACTCTTTAATTCAGCTTTTTCACTGTTTGATAATTTGTTGAAAACAATCAAACAAACAATTAAAATAGTCAGTGGAATTAATGAAAAATAGAAAGCACTTTCGCCACCATAAGCTTCAAAAATATGTCCTGTAATTAATGAACCAGTTGTGCCACCCAGTGCTGAAAAAATTACGATTAAACCAGACATTACGCCATGCTGACGATTAGGAAGTGAACTTAAAATAACGGAATTAATCGCTGGATAAATTGGAGCAATGACCAAACCAATCATCGGAAAAATGAAAGCAACAATTGGAGCATTTCCCCAACCGGTAATTACTTCGCTACCTAAATTTTTGGCAAGAGGTAAAGCTACAATAACTAAAATTCCCGCCAAAACTACACAAGTAAGTAATACAAAAAGCCATTTAATTTTTCTAAGTGCAATACCAGCCAAAAATCTACCAATTGCTGTTGAAGCTGCTAAAATACTTGCCATTTGGATACTCAAACTGGCAGGTAAATGTAATACTTTACTATTGAAAGTTGGTAGCCAGCTCATGATACTTTGTTCAATTAATACATAAATAAAAGCACTTGCCACAAAAACTAAAACCACTGGAACAATCACCAAACGAAGCATTTCATTAAAACCACCTAAAGTGTTTTCAGTACTTTCTTTTTTAATGCTTGATTCATCCAAAGGAGAAGTCAGCAATAATATAAAGGCAAAAACGGCTAAACCAGCTAGTAAATAATAAACATTTACCCAAGCATGTGACTGCGGATTTAAGTCGTCAATAAAAGCACTAAATACAAAACTACCCGCAAGCACGCCAATCATAAAGAACGATTCTATGAAATTCATTAAACTAATATGCTCATTTTTATCTTTGGTAATTAAGCCAATTGTGGCATAAACCGAAACTTTTATCAATGCAAATGAAGTACCTATTGATGCGAATAACAATTTTGTCATCCAAAATTGATTTAGAAAAGGCATCATCAAACAAGTAATTGAAACGATTCCTAGTGCAATAAGCATAGCATTTTTATAGCCAATTCTTACAATAAACGAAGCCACCAAAAACGAAACCCCAGCAATGCTCAAATCTTTAAATGCCTCTAACACAGAAGCGGAAGATTCAGAGATTCCATAAGTATTTTGTACTTGTAAAATCACTGCTCCAACGCTATTCAATAGAATGGCAAAAAGGAAATAATTGATAAATATCGATACTTTAATTTTCCAGTTGTTCATGGTTTGAGATGCTAATAATATTAAAAAAAGAAGCGGACGTCAGTCCGCTTCTTTGGCGTTATTGGCTTGATGATAAAGTAGCTATATAAATGGTTAATGTTTTCACAAAATTCAGACAATATTGGTTAAAAAACTACTCTTTGATTATTAGAAAATGTTACTGTATTAATAATTAATATTATTAAGAAGTAAATTTTTCAGTAAATTAGCCATAAAAATGGAAATATTTATAATTTGTATAAAAAATATTAAATGAAAGCAGAATTTGAAATAATCCAGCCTGATGAAGGAAGTTCCTTCAGGATTTTGCACCACAAAGTATCAGCTGCTACTTTCAGATGGAGCTATCATTATCATCCAGAATATGAAATTGTGTTGGTGTTTCAGGGTTCAGGAAGAAGACATGTGGGTAATCATTTAAGCTATTATACCAATGGCGATTTGGTGATGATTGGCTCGGATGTTCCGCATTCTGGTTTTGGTTATGGTGCCATTGGAACACATGAAGAAGTAGTAATTCAGTTCAAAGAAAATTTTCTGGGCGATGGCTTTATTCAAGTACAAGAAATGTCTGCTGTCAAATTACTTTTTGAACGTTCTAAACAAGGAATTTCTTTTTATGGTGAAACCCGTGAAGAACTCAATCTTCGTTTTAGAAAATTACTCGAACTATCTCATTTTGAAAGACTAATTGAGTTACTTGGTATTCTTCAATTTCTTGCAAAATCTACTGAGTATGTATTGCTCAATGCTTCTGACATACGTTATAACTTTAGTTTGAAAGACCAAGAACGTCTGAACAAAATATACAAATTTGTAGAAGATAATTTTTCTCAAGAAATTGATATACAGGAGGTTGCTGAGTTGTCGAGTCTTACAATTCCTGCTTTTTGTAATTACTTTAAAAAAAATGCCAACCAAACATTTACAGAATTTGTGAATGAATATCGAATAAATCAAGCCTGTAAAATGCTTTTGAAAGGCGAAGAAATTACAGATGTTTGTTTTCATTGTGGTTTCAATAATGTGTCTTATTTTGGTCGTGTTTTCAGAGAATTTAAAGGGAAAAGTCCCTCACAATTTAGAAGAGCCTTTATCGAAGAACTCAATCAAAGTACTTCCGCATAAGAGTACAGTACGCTTTAAAGAGTATTTTACATGTAATTTTGGGCTTTATAGAAAAGATTGAATTGTAGATCCAAAACGATGAAAGTAGCGCTGTTTATTCCTTGTTATATCGACCAGTTTTATCCGAATGTAGCCATTGCTACTTTGGAGCTATTAGAGAAATTTGGTTGTGAAGTACATTATCCACTAAACCAAACTTGTTGTGGACAGCCCATGGCAAATTCTGGTTTTGAACATCTAAGTAAAGGGTGTGATAAAAATTTTCTTGAAAACTTTAAAGGTTACGAATACATTGTTTCGCCATCAGGAAGTTGTACGCTTCACGTAAAAGACCATGTGTTGGGTAAGGATGGAGGCAATGCTAAAATTTACGAACTCACAGAATTTTTGGTTGATGTATTAAAAGTAGAAAATCTTCAAGCACATTTTCCACACAAAGTTGGTTTACATCAAAGTTGCCACGGACAACGTGGACTGAAACTCGCTCAGATGTCAGAATTGGTTGCCCAACCTTATTCTAAACCAGAAAAATTGCTCAATATGGTTTCGGGTTTATCAATTATCGAATTAGATAGGAAAGATGAATGCTGTGGTTTTGGAGGTACTTTTTGTGTGGCGGAAGAAGCTGTTTCTGCCAAAATGGGAAAAGATAGAGTAGCAGATCATCTTCGCCACGAAGCTGAATTCATTACAGGTGCAGACGTTTCTTGTTTGATGCACATGGAAGGAATTTTGAAAAGAAAAGGCTCAAACGTGAAAGTAAAACACATCGCAGAAATTTTGAATAGTAAATGAATAATTCAATTAGAGACCATGCTACGGCATCGGTCGAATTCAATAAAGACGAAGATTACGTAAACTGGCACGATGAAACGCTTTGGTTTGTACGCTCAAAGCGTGATAAAGCTGTTTTTCAGATTCCTGAATGGGAGCAGTTGCGTGAAGCAGGTTCGCAAATTAAAAATCATGGTTTGTCGAATATGCACGATTTACTAGTGCAATTTGAAGAAAAAGCTACGCAAAATGGCATTAAAGTACACTGGGCTTCGGATGGAAAAGAGCATAACGAAATTGTACTTTCTATCTTGAAAAAACAAGGTGTTACTCGCATGGTGAAATCAAAATCCATGCTGACGGAAGAATGTCATTTGAATGATTTTTTGAAAGAAAAAGGTATTGAAGTAATAGATTCAGATTTGGGGGAGCGGATTGTTCAGATGAGAAATGAACCGCCTTCGCATATCGTTTTGCCAGCTATTCACTTAAAAAAAGCAGATGTTGGCGAAACTTTTCATATTCATTTAGGAACAGAAAAAGGAGCAACTGACCCACAATATTTAACCGAAGCTGCTCGTCAGCATTTAAGAGATACTTTCTTGACAAGAAAAGTAGCATTGACGGGAGTAAACTTTGCCATTGCCGAAACAGGTGGTTTTGTGGTTTGTACCAATGAAGGAAATGCCGATATGGGAACGCATTTGGCGGATGTTCATATCGCCTCGATGGGTTTTGAAAAGATTATTCCTAAAGCTGAACATTTAAGTGTTTTCTTGAGATTATTGGCAAGAAGTGCTACTGGTCAGCCGATTACTACTTTTTCAAGTCATTTTCATAAACCACGTGAAGGACAAGAGATGCACATTATTTTGGTGGATAATGGCAGAACAACGCAATTAGGTCGCCCAGATTTTAGAAACTCTTTGAAATGTATTCGCTGTGCGGCTTGTATGAATACTTGTCCGGTCTATCGTCGTTCGGGTGGATTTAGTTATCATTCGGCGGTGGCTGGACCAATCGGTTCAATCCTCGCACCGAATTTAGACATGGAAAAGAATGCAGATTTACCTTTTGCTTCAACGCTTTGTGGCTCGTGTTCAAATGTTTGTCCTGTAAAAATTGATATTCACGACCAATTGTATAAATGGCGACAAGTATTAGTGCAGGGTGGACATGTTTCTAAAGTAAAAGCTGCGGGAATTAATTCAATGGCGACGGTTTTGAATTCTCCAAAATTCTTTAGAACAGCAGGGAAATTAGGTAGATTCTTTATGAAAAATGCTCCTTTCTTGGTGAATAATGGAATGAATCCTTGGTACAATCAAAGAGAAATGCCCGAACCACCGAAAGAAAGTTTTAGAGATTGGTATATTCGTGAAAAGGGTTTGTAATTTGACTTTAAGACTGGAGGACTTTATGACTTTAGGATTTTGGGATTCAAGATATAAGGATGTTTTGGTAGAGTGTTCGCTTGCCGTGGTCTGTGTCTCAAAGACCACCAGTCCGTTCAGTGTTCAGTTGGAACACTGAAAATAATTCCTAAAGTCTTAAAGTCCTCAAGTCATAAATTCCCAAAGTCTAAAAACAATGAAACAAAACATCTCCCAAATGACTTTAGTCGTGCATGATTATGACGAAGCGATTGAATTTTATACCCAAAAATTACCATTTGAACTCGTCGAAGATACACCACTGACTGAAAGTAAAAGATGGGTTTTGGTACGACCACAAAATTCAAATGGTTTTTGTTTGTTACTGGCAAAAGCAGTGAATGAAGAACAGAAGAAAAGTGTCGGAAATCAATCGGGTGGGAGAGTATTCTTGTTTTTGAACACAGATGATTTTTGGAGAGATTTTCACCAAATGAAAAGTGTAGGAATTGAATTTGTCAGAGAACCTTCGGAAGAATTTTATGGAACAGTAGCAGTATTTAAAGATTTATACGGAAATCTTTGGGATTTAATTGAAAATAGATTTTAAGGATTAGAGACTTTATGACTTGAGGAATTGGGGATTTTTGGATTTGAGTTTTGGATAGTAAAGAGTATCCTCATAAATCCACAGTGCCGTGGTCTGTGTCTTCACAGACCATCAGCCTACGAGTGTGGTCAGTGAGGACACTGACCACGGCACAAGTTTTAAACTCCTCAAGCTCCGAACAATTCCTCCAATCCTAAAGTCTTACAGTCCTAAAGTCCAGAATCCCAAAGTCTCAAAAAAATAAAAAAATGTCAAGCAGAGAAAAAATATTATCCCTTATCAAACAAAATCAACCTGAATATAAAGAGCTTACAGTTCAGTTTAAATTTGATACGGTTTATGAAAATAACTTCGAGAAATTTGCTGAAATTCTCAGTTTTGTAGGTGGGAAAGCTATCGCCGTGAACTCTTATGAAGAGATAAAAGCTGATATTCAAGCTCATTATAAAGACGTTACTAAAATTGCTTCTACTGTTGACGCACTAGCAGATTTAGCAGATTTTAGTTTGAACGTAAGCGACCCACACGAATTAGAAACTCTAAATTTAGCTATCATCGAAGGTGAATTTGGTGTGGCAGAAAACGGGGCGATTTGGGTTTCTGAAAAGCAATTACCACATAGAGTATTGCCAATGATTACTCAGTATTTAGTCATCATTATTAAAAATTCAGAAATCGTCACTAATATGCACCGAGCTTATGAAAGAGTAAAAGTTGACGAAACTGGTTTCGGTACTTTTATTTCTGGACCTTCAAAAACGGCAGATATTGAGCAGAGTTTGGTAATTGGAGCTCACGGAGCAAGAGGTTTGACAGTCTATGTAATTCAATAGCTTTCATTAAAAAGGCAAGTGAAACTTAAATCACTTGCCTTTTTATTTGGTATCCAACGGAGACGAAACATTACTTCATCATCGCCAAATTATAAATCTCGTACCAATCTTCATGGTTCAGTTTAATTTCTGTAGCACTTACCGCATTACGAATTCTTTCTTCTGATAATGAACCAATAATTGGTAAAGTACCTAATTGTAAAAGCCAAGCTACAGCAGTTTGTTCAACATTAGCATCATATTTTTGTCCGATTTCAGTCAATTTGGCTCTAATAATAGCAGATTTAGCATCTGTTCCATCCAAGATTTTACCGCCAGCCAAAGGAGCCCAAGCCAAAGGTTTGCTAAAACGTTGTTTGATAAAATCTAATCTACCATCTTCAATCGCTGAAGTATTGATAAGATTTAATTCTATATGATTTGTTACGATTGGTTTACGCAAATATGATTCTAACAACTGATGCTGAAATACTGTTAAATTACTAACACCAACATGCTTAATTTTCCCGCTGTTTACTAACTCTCTTAATACTTGTGCTGTTTCTTCAGGATTACTTATCATGTCGATTTGATTCAACAAGAAAATATCCAAATAGTCAGTTTTCAGTCTTTTTAAAGAATTATTAACACTCTCTAACAAATACTTTTCGGTATTATCGTAATACACATAACCTTTGTCAGACTTACGAACGCCGCATTTGCTGAAAAGTACAATTTCTTCTCTTTTGATAGCTTTTTGCTGAATGAGTTTCCCAAAATATTCTTCGATGGTATAATTGCCATAGATATCTGCGTGGTCAAAAGTATTGATGCCTAATTCCAAACACAAATTAACAATTCTTTCCATGTTAGCAACAGTTTCAGCACCATTGTCTGCCCATCTCCAAAATCCATAGATTGCTTCAGAAACCTTTGGACCAGAATCACTCAAATAGACTTTATTCATAAAAATTAATTGGTTTTAATGTAATCGAATGTAAGATTATCGAATGTAAGATTATCCAAAGATTGGAAAATTATATAAGACAGAAAACAAAAAGGCAGATAAATTGTGTAAAGGTCAATTTTTGCTATGGACTTGTCATTAGAAACTACTAAATCGAAGTGAAATTAATGGAAATTTAACACAAAATGGTCAAGTACCACTGCTGGGTCAATCATGAAAATTTTGAACGTATGTTTTCCAGCATTTAATTTATTCATTTTAAGCGTTCTTTTTGCTGTATTTGAAAGTACATTTTGTTTCCATTCTTCACTTCTATCATACGTCTGAAAGTTAATAATTTGGACTTTTTGCTCATCAATTTGAATACCAATTCTTTGTCCAAGTCCCATTTGAACAGGATGCAATGGCAAAGCTACAATACTTAAATCTACAAGAGTATTATTTTCTGTGACGTTAAATTGATATGTTAAAGTAGGCAGTTCGTCCGTTTTAGTACTATCAAGAGATTTCCCTAAACGAAATGGTTCGCTTACGACTGATGATCCAGAGAAACTTGGTTCTACAATTTTTTTCCAAAAGGTATTTACTCCTTGTTTTACCGAAACATAATCTCCTGCAGCAATTTTAATATTTTTTGGACTTTCTCCAACGTTTTTTTGTTCAACTTTTAGTAGTTTTTCAGGATGATTGAACACGGGTAAACCTCTAGGAGCGGCATTCATCATGTATTTCCATTTCCCGCCTGATAATTGATTATTATAGTAGCTCGTTAAATCTTGAATACTTTGATAATTTTGAATAGCGGCTTGTAAATTCACATCATTATTATCTCTTTCTGCAATTGGCTTTTCATAAAATTTATCCAAGTAAAGAAACTTCTGATTCATCTTACTGGAAGCAATAATAGGATATTCCACTAATTGAAAATAAGTATCAGTAAGTGTTTTATCTGTTGGACGATTATTCAAAACTTCCTGTTCAAGTTGTTGATATTGATGCAAACGTTCATTTACTTCAGTCGGAGTAAAAGTAGTGGGATGCGTAGCACGAGTAGGTTCTGTTTGGCTCCAACCCATAAATTCAGGTTTACGGACAAAAGCTAATTGATAATATTGCCAGAGTAAATCAGCTGATTGTGTGCTTTTTAAAAGAGTATTCGTCCACTTACTTAAATGTGTTTTGACACTTTTCCCATCTTGAAAAGGCTTCATATCATAAGCCATATCCAGAAACAATTGCATAGAGTACTCATTGGGTTTAATATCTCCGATGTTCAAAACCCAGATATTTTTCGCATCCATTTCATAAGCTTTGCTCATTTCAAAATGAATCAACGCTGGATGTGTTGTTCCCAACCAAAGATAATCGTGCGGTCGTCCCCAATAAGAAGCATGATAATAAACCCCTGCACCCCCTTTCCGTTTTCTTTCAGTTTCATTACTTAGACCTTTGATATAACCATAATTATCGTCAGACCAAACCAGTGTAATATCATCAGGTATTTTCATGCCATTTTCATACAAATTCAATACTTCTTTGTAGAGCGTCATGGCCTGAGGAATTTCATTTAAAGGCTTTTTGGCATACTTTTTCAATAAATCTCTTTGAATTTGAATAATTTCCTCCGTCGTTTCAACAGCTTTGTCAATCGTTTTTGCACCTTCCATTCCGCTATCGTGCTTGCCACGCATCCCTATTGAATAGTAGTTTTCATAATCCTTTATTTCATCAATTCTAATTTCCCAATAATTGATGATTTTATCCTTATTCGTGAAAAAATTATAATCTCCCATCGTCTTATCATCCCATTCATCCACATTATTTCTCATCATAGGTTCCGCATGAGAAGTACCGACGATGATTCCATATTTTTGAGCAATAACTTTATTCTCAGGGAAATGATAAAAAGCCTTTGTTGAAGGGTGCATGGCTGGCCAAATAAGGTTGGCTTTCAAGCGAAGTAATAATTCAAAAATCTTTGCATAAGTAGCAGGCCCAATATCTTTTGTTTGTGGTTCGAAAGTTTTAGCAGCCCAAGGTTGCAAACCCCAATCTTCATCATTCAAGAAAATACCACGATACTTTACAGAAGGCTCGACACTGATAGTATCCGAAACTGATATTTTTTTACTTATAGATTTTTCGATAGGAACATCCGCCCAAAAATACCAAGGGTTTACGCCTATTTTCTTAGAGAGTTCTAATACTCCATAAGCCAATCCACGAGCATCACTTCCTGTTATGATTAAGGTTTGTTTTGTAGACTTGTTTTGGTTGATATAACTAAATACCTCCCATTGTCCTGCTATTTTTTTATCATTTTCTGAGATTATATTTTTCAAATCAACAGTGATAGGTTCACCTGCGATGCGTAAAATAATATCCAGACATGCTTTTGATGTACTTTTTTGATTGAAATTTACTTTCGCATCAAATACTTGTTCAATATCATTTTTGAATAATTGAGCACTCGTATTTGTCAAAGGATTTTGGGTGTTATAAACAATATTTACTTCACGAGAAAAATCTAATAGAGCATTATTCTTTTGAGAGAAAGTGGTAAAAGTTGATAAAATGATGAGATAAATAGATAACAGTAATTTCATATTTGAAGAATTTTGAGAGTTTATGCTATTTCATAAAGATAAATTTAATGCTTATCTACTGAGTGAGTATTAGTTTGATATAGTTGTTTAGCAATCAGATGTTTAGTATGTAAATGGATGTATTTAAAGGAAGGAATATAGTGTTAAATGATGTTAAAAAGAGTTGATTTTAGATGAAAATATAGTTTGTCGAACTAGAATTCAATGTTTTTTTACTAGTTTCGTCCAATTCTAAAGACTATCATAAATAAAATTCTATATAATAAACTTAAATTAAGTTCTAATGACCAAGTTCAAATTGTTGTTTACACTATCTATCATAGTGCCTATTTTAATGTTACTTACTTTTCTCACTTACTACAAACGTTTTCCTACAGGTGATGATGCTTGGTTTGCCGAAGAGACTTACTGGCTTTTAAAGGATGGCGTTATTCGCTCTGAATTTTTTCGTGGTTTGTTAGGCTGGGAAAAACAATTTTTCGTAAGTCATAAACTATTCTTATGTTTTGGAAGCCTGATGATGTGGCTTGGAGGAAATTCATTGTATGTACTCAAAGCCACAAGCTTACTCTTTTTGGGTTTATTGATATTTTTATTCAAAAGATACATTGCTTTTCGTCAGCTAGAAAAAACTTCATTCTACATTGTGCTTTTTTTATTATTCTCAAACACACTTATCATTAAAATGAGTTTTGAGTATCGTCCAGAAGTAATGATGATGACTTTGGGCTTTGCTTCGTATTTACTTATCCAATATCAGCAGAAGTACTTGGTTGCTTTGGGAGGAGTATTGTCAGGAATGGCTTTGCTATGCCACCTAAATGGTATAATCTATGTGATTGCTGGTTTTTTTATGCTTTTCTTCAATGAAAAAAAGATAAACGCTTTAGTTTTTGGTGTCTTTGCTACGCTAACCAGTATATTTTATTTTTATGATATATGGCAAGCAAATGGTTTTGATACTTGGCTATATCAATTCAGAAATGACCCCGCCACCCAGAATGCTTTTGGGTTAGTAGATAAACTAAAAGTAATGCTAAGTTTTCCTAGCATTTTCTTTAAATCACCACAAGAGATGGCAATTTCTATTTTATTAATAGCATTTTGTTGGACTTACAAAAAAAGCTTAAATCAATTGCCTCGTAATTTAATCACCTATACCATTGTTTTAGTAATATCATTTTGGTTGATAACAAAACGAGCTAGTGGATTATATGAAATGTTATTTATTCCAACAATGATGGCTCTGATTATTGAACTATTTAGTTTTACAGAGAATAAACCAAACGTTAATTTATCAAAGCCGATACTTTTTGCTTTCGTTGTGTACTTCATTATTGGTTTTGTAGGAATCATTCAGCTAATTTCTAAAATTAATTCCAAACCATATTTACCAGAAAAGTATGCTAAATTAAGAAAATTTATTCCTGCAAAATCGAAAGGTTTAGTACCACTTCAATTCTTTTTCAATGAATATGAAAATCACGAAAGTTTACTTTGCTTTGAAAATTTTGTTTTTCAATTAGCACAGTCCAAATTACAAGCCAATGCTGAATCTCTTGCAGATTGGGCAAAAAAGAACAAGGTTGAATTTATTCTATTTGATTACAAGCACAATAAAGCTAAATTTTTTCCTCATGCAAAAGCAGTGTTAAAAGGTTATAAACTTGTTTATTTTGATGAAGATTTTGCTATCTACATTCAGTAGGAAAAGTAAAAACAAATCCCCATTTACCAAGATTGTTCAGGTAAATGGGGATTTAACTATTTTAAGCGAAATCTTATTTAGAAGAAAGTACTGCTCCGTAATATTCACGGTTCATGCGTGCAATGTTTTCTAATGAAATGCCTTTTGGACATTCAGCCTCACAAGCACCAGTGTTTGTACAAGCACCGAAACCTTCAATATCCATCTGAGCAACCATGTTTTCTGCACGAATTGTACGTTCAGCTTGTCCTTGTGGAAGTAAAGACAATTGTGAAATTTTTGCTGAAGTAAACAACATTGCTGAAGCATTTTTACAAGCTGCAACGCAAGCACCACAACCAATACAAGCAGCCGCTGCGAAAGCATCATCAGCATCTGGTTTTGGAATAGGCAAAGAGTTTGCATCTTGAGCATTACCCGTGTTTACCGAAATATATCCACCAGCAGAAATAATGCGGTCGAATGAAGAACGGTTTACTGCTAAATCTTTTACGATTGGGAATGCTTTGGCTCTCCAAGGTTCTACCGTAATAGTATCACCATCTTTGAAGCTCCTCATGTGAAGCTGACAAGTAGTAACACCTTTGTTTGGCCCATGTGGTTGACCATTGATATACATTGAACACATACCACAAATACCTTCACGGCAATCGTGGTCGAAAGCTACTGGAGTTTCGCCTTCATTGATAAGACGCTCGTTTAATACATCGAACATCTCTAAGAATGACATATCTTCAGAGATGCCTTTTACATCGTATTGCTGAAAATTGCCTTCGCTATTTGCATTTTTCTGACGCCAAACCTTTAGCGACAAATTCATATTTCCTTCCATTTCTGAATCAATTTGAAGATTTGAAAATTTGAAGATTTGAAAATGAATCATTAAAATTTTTTAATGATTCATTTTTGAGCTACTAATTATTCTTGATAGTATTCGAATAATTTGAGTTAATTCTTCAATGATAATTTGTTCTGGTTGCGGGTAGGATTCTGATAACTCACAAAGTTTTAGCCAATATGTTACTTCGTCGGCTTCTTTAGCGGCAATTTTTATCTTGTGAATAAAGTCTGCTTTACTTTCTGAATTCTGAGCTTCCCAAACATTTGCTCCAATAGATGTTCCTGCTCTCAATAATTGTTTAGCAATAACAAATTTTCTATTGGTTTCTAATATCTCACTGAATTTGATGATTTGAATTGAAAACAAAAGCGTTTTGCTTACAATAAGATTTTCTTTGTCGTTTCGCATAAAGTGTAGTTTTTGTTTAAAGTATTTTTATGCTAAAATAAAAATTTGCCTTTAATTTTTAAACTAAACACTTCTAAAACTTTCATTTTCAAATCATCAAATTATTTGTAACTTCTTTGAGCAATCTTAATATTCTCATACACCAATTCTTCTTTGTGTAATTCAAATTTAGAATCGCCTTTGTATTCCCAAGCTGCTACGTAAGCGTAGTTTTCGTCGTCACGAAGAGCTTCACCTTCCTCTGTTTGGTATTCTTCACGGAAGTGACCACCACAAGATTCGTTACGATTCAAGGCATCAATACACATTAATTCTCCTAATTCGATAAAGTCAGCTACACGAGTTGCTTTCTCTAATTCAGGGTTAAATTCATCTGCATCGCCCGGAATACGTACATCCGACCAGAATTGTTTTTTGATTTCTTGGATTTCAGCAATCGCTTCTTTCAGACCTTTTTCGTTACGAGCCATTCCACATTTATCCCACATAATTAAACCTAATTTTTTGTGGAAATAATCAACAGATTTTGTGCCTTTAATAGACATCAATTTGTTGATAGTATCTTGAACAGCTTTTTCAGCAGCAACGAATTCAGGAGCGTCAGTTGGAATTGCTTTTGTACGAATGTCACCAGACAAGTATGAACCAATAGTGTAAGGAATTACAAAGTATCCATCTGCCAAACCTTGCATCAAAGCAGAAGCCCCCAATCGGTTAGCACCGTGGTCAGAGAAGTTAGCTTCACCCAAGGCATAAAGACCTGGAACTGTTGTCATTAAGTTATAATCAACCCAAAGTCCGCCCATTGTGTAGTGAACCGCAGGATAAATACGCATTGGTACTTCATAAGGGTCTTCACCAGTAATTTGTTTGTACATGTCAAACAAGTTACCATATTTCTCTTTCACTACTTCTTTACCCATTACTTGCAACTCTTCAGTTGTAGCATTGTGCATACCTTTTTTTGTGGCTTCACCACGACCATAACGTAAGATAGCCGCAGCGAAGTCAAGGTAAACCGCCTTTTTAGAAGCACCTACACCATAACCTTCATCACAACGCTCTTTGGCTGCACGTGAAGCAATATCACGAGGAACTAAGTTACCGAATGCAGGATAACGACGTTCTAAGTAATAATCACGCTCATCTTCAGGAATTTGTACTGCTGGACGATTATCGTCTTTCTTTTTAGGCACCCAAATACGACCATCGTTACGCAATGATTCAGACATCAAAGTCAATTTCGATTGGTGGTCGCCTGATACAGGAATACAAGTTGGGTGAATTTGTGTATAGCAAGGGTTTCCGAAGAACGCACCTTTTTTGTGGGCTTTCCAAGCAGCAGTAACGTTAGAGCCCATTGCGTTAGTAGATAAGTAGAATACGTTTCCGTATCCACCAGTACCCAATAATACAGCGTGACCAAAATGACGTTCTAATTTACCTGAAATCAAATCACGAGCAATGATACCACGAGCTTTGCCGTCAATCATTACTACGTCCATCATTTCGTGGCGAGTAAATAATTCTACATTACCTAAACCAACTTGGCGTTGTAAAGCAGAATAAGCACCCAATAATAATTGTTGACCAGTTTGTCCTGCTGCATAAAAAGTACGTTGTACTTGTGTACCACCGAAAGAACGGTTAGATAACAAACCACCATACTCACGAGCGAAAGGTACACCTTGAGCCACACATTGGTCGATGATATTACCAGATACTTCAGCTAAACGATGAACGTTGGCTTCACGTGCACGGTAGTCTCCACCTTTGATAGTATCATAAAAAAGACGGTAAACAGAGTCACCATCATTTTGGTAGTTTTTAGCAGCGTTAACACCACCTTGTGCGGCGATAGAGTGCGCACGACGAGGAGAATCCTGGAAACAGAAAGCCTTAACTTTATATCCCATTTCTGCTAAAGAAGCTGCCGCAGAAGCACCAGCTAATCCAGTTCCTACAACAATGATTTCAATATTTCGCTTGTTTGCGGGGTTTACCAAGGGTACAGTAGAACGGAATTTTGTCCATTTCTCTTGTAATGATCCCCCCGGTATTTTAGCATCTAATTTAGTTGACATAATTTTTTATTAAGAATTATGAATTGTTAATAATAAGATGGAATGATTAAAAGATATGATGTTTATAAAAGTTTATCTTATAAAATCATATTCGTTTCTTCATTATGCAATCCATCCGAAATGCATTGCAATTGGCATTGCTGCGAAAATAATAGGAACAATAATTGAAAAACCAGTTCCTAAAGATTTAATGAATGGAGTATATTTCGGGTGATTCCAGCCCATTGTTTGGAAAGCACTCTGAAAACCATGTAATAAATGGTATCCTAAAGAAATACAACCGAAAACATACACAACTACAACAATTGGATTTTGGAAAACTTCTATCATTTCAGCATATAAAGTTTTTTCTCCACTTGTAATTACATCCGTAAAGCGACTAACTACCCAAAAATGACGAAGGTGAATAATTAGGAAAATCAATAATAAAGTACCTAATAAACCCATCGAACGTGAGTACCAAGTAGAATTAGCTTCTCCTTTTACAACGGCATACTTTACAGGACGTTTCTCTGAATTTGACTTCCAAAGCATTAATCCATCCACAATGTGGATAAGAAAGCCTAACATTAAGCCAACTTCCGACGCTCTAATAAGCCAGTTGTGAGCCATAAATTCTGCGGCTTCATTGAAAGTTTCACCACCGTCGTTTAAAAAAATACAAGCATTGATTCCACAGTGTACAACAAGAAAGGCGATTAACGACAATCCGGTGATGGCCATCAGTAGTTTTCTACCCAGTGAACTCGTTAGTGTTTTTGTTACCCAAGACATCTTTTAATTGTTTTAGTTATCAGTAAAATGGTTAATAGTTTTAGGTTAATAGATAATGATGATGGGTGAATTCATTTTTTCAAAGATGAAATATCACTAATAATCAATATCCAGTAATTTAAAACTAAATATCCTCCCCCAAAACTACGACCCAAACGATTGTCTATCAAATTATCTATCACTTTTTAGCAATTATTTATAATGTTTTTACGTTTTTTTACAATAAAATAAGACTTAGACCTTGTTTTTATTGTTAAAGATTAATTTTGAAGAGCCTTCCTGCTGGCTCTTGTGATTTAACTTAATGTTCGAATTTTTGTTTCGTTAGTTAGCAAAAAAAATAATACATAACTTGTGGGCAAATCATCCGAATTTTACATTCTAAATTTTTATGAGATTTAAACAATTATACCTTTTCGTAATAGGCTTCTTTTTGGTTTTTTCCACTACTGAGTCTTTCGCAACACACATGAGAGGAGGAGAAATTTCTGTCAAAAGAATTTCATCTTCGTCTTTTACTTACGAATTCACACTCACAATTTATTGCGATTTAAATACTGGATTTAGAGCTTGGCAAGACCAAAGAGATGCCTCTTTTTGTTTTGGCGATGGCATCGGAAGTATCAGAGCACCCCGTATCAATGGTGGAGGTAATGGGGAAGACATAGGTAATGGAATTGGGAAAGGTATTTACAAAGCAATTTATACTTATTCGGGAGCGGCAGATTATAAAGTAACTGTGGCAATTTCAAATAGGAACCAAGGTGTTAGAAATATCGGTGGGGCTTCGGATGCAGTAGCTTTTTATGTAGAAACAATTTTTAAAGTAAATCCGGGTTTAGGACTGAATTCAACACCAATTTTATTAAACCCAGCGGTTGATTTAACAGCTGTTGTTGGACAAAAGTTTATCCATAATCCCAATGCGATTGATGTAGATGGGGATAGTTTAGCGTATCGTCTTACTTTCTGTAGAAGAGGTGACCAAGATAACTGTACTGATAGAAGAGGTGATGCCGTTCCTGGTTTTCGCCAGCCAAATGAAGTAGCAACTACGCCAAGTAGTTTTTCTATCAATGCCCTTACAGGTGATTTAATTTGGGATGTTCCTCAAGAAATAGGTTTGTATAACTGTGCTTTTTATGTAGAAGAATGGCGAAATGGCGTATTGATTTCAATTACTGAAAGAGATATGCAAATTGAAGTAAAAGATGCCGACAACAAACCTCCAGTTATTAAAATACCTGAAGATATTTGTGTGGAAGCAGGAACACTCATTAATGAAACGATTACGGCAACGGATACGCCTTCTAATTCTGGAAGAGTAGATAATTTGACGATACTTTCAACGGGAGCAGTTTATAGATTACCAGATGGTACTACTTTTATTGGCGCACCGTATGCAACATTTACTTCAACGCCTAACCAAGCATCGCCCGCTTCTGGTAGATTTGTTTGGCAAACGGGTTGTAATCATATCCGAGAAGAACCTTATGATGTACTTTTTAAAGTACAAGATTTACCGAAGAGTGCACTTATCCCTAGTTTAGTCGATAGTAAAATTTGGAAGATTAGAATCGTTGCTCCTAGAATTAAAAACCTCAAAGCAACTGGCGATGCAGGAAATAAAACGATGACTTTAACTTGGGATAGTTATACTTGTCAGAATGCTGGTTCTGAAATTGTTATTTATCGTAAAGAAGGCTGTACTGCTTACACACCTGATAAATGTGTTACTGGCTTACCTGCAAACTTGGGTTATGTAGAAGTAGCAAGAGTACCTGTTTCAGCAACAAGTTATGTAGATAACAACTTAAAACGGAATACAGATTACAGTTACAGAACAGTAGTCGTATTTACAAATGGTATCAATAAGGCTGAAAGCATTGTTTCAGACCAAGCTTGTGCTAATTTACCCATTCAAATGTCAGTCATGACAAATGTTTCAGTTGATAGAACAGATGCAACAAATGGTGAAATTACAGTTAAATGGACTCGTCCATTGGGACTTGATAAAAATGCGTTTAAAGGCCCATATCAATATCGTTTGTTCAGAGCAACAGGTTTGAATGGAACAAACTTTGCACAAATTTCTCCAAACATTAATACAGACTTGTCAGCAAATGCAGATACTATTTTTGTTGATAAAGGCTTGAATACTACAGCAAATGCTTATAATTATCGCATTGCATTTTATTATACAAGTAACACTGGTTTAACTTTGTTAGATAGCACAGATAAAGCAAGTAGCGTTCGTTTATCAGCAACACCCGATAAGAAAACAGTACGATTATCTTGGCAAGCTGTTGTACCTTGGAGAAATGAAAATCAAATTCATCGGGTTTATCGTGAAACTCGTTCAGGTTCAGGAGTATTCAACCGTATTGCTGATGTGCCAGTAACTTCGGCAAGTACATTTGCCTTTACTGATACTGGTGCTGATACTTATGCAGCTGATGGTGTGGCAATTGCCACAATGTCGCAAGATTCTACTTATTGTTATAAAGTAGAAACTGTTGGTACTTATGGTGATGCTAGAATCAAACCAGATTTGTACTATAATTTCTCGCAAATTATTTGTGCAACACCATTGAGTGATATTGTTCCTTGTCCACCGCAATTGACGATTGATATACTTGATTGTGAAAAATATACAAAGGACAATCTAAATTGTGATTTAACATCTTTCGAAAATAAACTTACTTGGACGAATCCAGATAAATCTGCTTCGGGAAGTGATTGTACGAAGGACATCGTAAAATATACTATTTATTATGCAGAACGTTCGGATGCTACCTTTGCGAAAGTAGGAGAAGTAACGAGTCCAACGCCACCTTTGCAGACTTTTACGCACATAAAAAATGATTCATATTTAGGTTGTTATTATATAACAGCTACAGATAAATATGGTACAGAAAGTGCGCCAAGCAATACAGTTTGTAAGGATAATTGTCCAAGTTTTGAATTACCAAATGTATTTACACCAAATGGAGATGGAAAGAATGATGTTTTCCAAGCAATAAGATGTCCACGATTTGTACAGAACCTAACCTTTAGCGTTTATAACCGTGCCGGACAAAAAGTATATGATTATACTGGTCCAAAATTATCTTGGAATGGCACTGATACAAATGGAAAAGAATTGCCAGTCGGTACTTATTTCTATAATGCTGAAGTGAAATTCTTAATGTTAGATCCTAGCTATCCAACGGTTAAATTAAAAGGCTGGATAGAGTTATTGAGATAAGTTTTCGAAATATCAATATAAAAAAGGCTTGACGCAATTACGCATCAAGCCTTTTTTTGTTAATAAAGGGAAAGAAATTAGACTTTGTTTTTTGATAGAATAATTAAGGAAACTGTATAAAAACAAATACGGCTTGAAACAATAGATGTCTCAAACCGTACTTATCTTAATTTTAAAACTCAAAGTTGCTAATAACTCACAGCTTAAAGCTTTGCTTATTTTCTCTTCAAGCTAGTCAAAAACTCTACTAAGTCAACAGCTTCTTCTTTACTCATTCCATCCATTAATCCTGTTGGCATCATTGAATTATTCATCATTTTCATGGACTTTACAGCACTTGTTTTAATGTTTTGAACAATTCCGCCAGGCATTTTTAAGCTGATGTCAGTTTCGGTTTTTGAAGCAATGATACCACTCATCGTAGAACCATCTTTCATTTTTAAATCCCAACCTTCGTAACCAAAACCAATACCTGCATCTGGAAACATAATGGCTAAATACTGACCATCTTTGCCTAATTTAGAACCAATTTCAGAAAGTTTTGGACCAAAATCCATGCCTTCGCCATTTACTTGATGGCATACGGAACAATTTGCTGCAAAAACCGCCGCTCCTTTTTTAACATCACCTTTCAAAGTAACCAATTCTGCCACTGGAGGAAGTTTTTTATTCGTACTGGTTGAATTTCCTAAATACTTAGAAGCTTCAATACGAACATTCCTACGCCATGCTTTACTTACTCCCTCCACGGCAAATGGAATAAAATCTTTTTGAATTTTATTTTCTTTCAAATAAGCTAAAATCAAATTCTGACCATTGTCGCTATCACCCATTGCACGAGTAGCTTCACGACGAATGGTCATTGAACGAGTTTTGTCTGACATTATCGTTTTGATAATATCAATCGAAGTCTGACCTCCGTTTGATTTAATGCCATTTAATAACTGAATCGCTAAGGTTTCTTTTTTAGGGTCGTTAATCGTTTGTTTTACAATCATCAAACCTTCAGGCGATTTAATCAAAGCTTCAGCCGCTTGGCGGGGCATTTCTCCTTTACTTACCATGCTCATTAAGCGTGGGTTTTCTTCTGGCAACAAGTATTTTGTTTGTAATTCTAAATACTCTTTCCCATTCAAACTAGCCAATAATCTACTTAATGATTGTTTGGCTAATGGAGAAGTTTTTACGAAATCTACATCCAAATGATTTAAAGCAAGTTTGTTGATTTCATTTTGTTCAGGAGAATTTCCTTTCAATAATGATAATAAAGTCTCCGATTTTTCTTTGCCTTTAATAAAATCAAAGGCTCTGAAATAACGTAAACGCTCTTTTAAACTGATATGAGAATCTGTCGCTAAACTTGCAAGAAATCTTACACTTTCATTCGTTCTTGCACGCCAAACGATGTCTCTACTAGCAGGAGTTGAGGTTGGGTCTGATACTTTTTTAAGATATGCCGAAAAACAAGCGTCCCAATTATCAGAAGCACCAATGCCTAATGCTTCAAGATACCAGCGGTCTTTACCATCATACTTGGTGGCTAAGTCAGCCCAAATACTGGCAACTTCAGTAGAAGTATTTCCGTGTAAAGCAATGGCACATTCTCTTAGAATTTGCGGGTCGTTGCTTTTTGCTAATTGTTTTACGTAGTCTAATACATTTAACTTCAACTGGCGAGCTGCTCTTAAACCTGCAATTTTAATGTCTGGATTGGCATCAGCAAGGGCAATTTCTACATATTTTTTACTATCAACAATTTTACACAAAGCCCAAAATGCACGTGCTTTCATTCTTTGATTACCCGAATTCCAAAGTTTTAATAGTTCAGGCTCTGCACTTTTCCCAAATTTGGTAAGAGCTTCCCAAGCTAAATAACGACTAGCAATATTTGGACTTTGTAAAGCAAAAACTGCTCCTTGTACTTTTGAAAAATCAAGAACTGGAGCGTAATAAGGCGTATGTTTAGGGGCAATTCTATAGATTCTACCACGAGTTTGGTCGCCTGCTTGGTGTCCACCAACGCCTGGGTCGTACCAGTCTGCAACGATTAACGAGCCATCTGGAGCAACGCAAACATCAGCAGGACGGAACCATTGGTCTTTTTCTTGCTTCATGATGTTTACAATATCAGCAGAGTAACCAGCACCAGATTTTTGAACTGGATAAGAACGTACCACATTATGACCCGGTTCGCAGTGAATCATTTGTCCTTGAAATGTACTTGGTAACAAATTACCTTCATAGACAATCATTCCTGTTGGTGAACCAGAACCTGTTTGTAAAAGATTTGGTACAGTTCCCGGATCATTCAAATGCCAGTGGCGTCTTGAAATTTCCTCTTCAATATTGGTACGATTACTTGGCCAAGAAGCATGCGTAATAGCATCTTTGTAGCCATAATCGCCATAATCCATTACATAATTGATTCTCACACCTTTATTGCCATCATCGTCATTATCAGATTGCCACATCGTTCCATAAGAATCAACTGCTACTTCGTAATTATTTCTAAAGTTTTGTCCTAAGCATTCTACTTCAGAACCGTCTAAATTACAACGGAATACCATTCCTTCTTGATAATTCTTCGGAGAAATCTCTTTGCCAAATTGGTCTTTTACCACATTGCCAGCGGCATCTTTTAACTGACGACCTTCATTCCCAAAATTAAAGTATAGTTTACCATCTGGTCCAAATACAAAAGTGTGCATTCCGTGGTCATGCTGTTCGCCACCAATGCCTTGGAAGAGTATTTCTTTTTTATCCGCTTTATCGTCGCCATCAGTATCCGTCAATTTCCAAACATAAGGACTTTGCGAAACCAATACTACATTTCCTAAAACGGCAATACCCAAAGGTGCATTTAAAGAAGCATCTTGATAGAAAACCTTACTTTCATCAGCCTTGCCATCTCCGTCTTTATCTTCTAAAATAACAATTCTATCGCCTTCTTTTCTCGTCGGATTCAACGTGATATTCGGGCGATAATTATAAGCTTCTAATACCCAAACTCGTCCACGAGCATCTACATCAATATCTGTTGGATTAATCAACATTGGCTCAGTTGCAAAGGTTTTTACTTCTAAGCCGTCTGCCATTTTTACTCCTTCTAATGAATTATCAGGTAATCTTTTTTGAGTTTCTGACAATACAGAATCAACATAATGATTAATAAAACGGCTGGAAGGGGAGTTTTGATAAGCGGTTGTAAATAAAGCACCACCGATTAGAACTGCTGGAATTCCTAAACGGAGTTTTTTAGATAGTTTATTTGACATGGAAAAAATTGGTTTATGAAAAGGAATTGCTCAAATGCTTCATTGCAAAGCATCAATTGTTCATTTGTAATAATATAATGAATCCAAAAGTATGAAAAAAATAATACGAAATTGCACTCGCTTATACGGAATGAATAGTCTGAAAAACTGATAAATTTCAAAAGAGGTCTAATCTGTTCTATTTGAGGGTTTTTTCTTGAAATATTTTTTAGATAGGGCTTTATTGGGAATGAGTTTGAGGACGAAATACATTAAAGTGATGACATCTTCTTAAAATTGAAAAATATCAATTGTTAAAATTCGTTAAATCTTATCTTGATAGCATGTTTTAAGCAGTTTTAATGACGAAATTTGACTTTGCTTAATTATATGATTAACAAATACAAGTATTGATTTTCAAACTCCCAAAAATTACTTAACTTTGCGAACTTATGCAGAGAACTCACAAATTTTTATTATTCATACTGTTTGCTTTGACCCTCAGTGCGTGTAGCAATTTCGAAAAAATCAGAAAAATGACTGATGAAAAGAAAAAGTACGACGCTGCGATTCGTTTCTTCAAGAAAGGTCAGTACGATAAAGCAAGCATACTCTTTGAGGAATTGTTACCAATTTTAACGGGAACAGATCAACAGGAAATCGCTACTTTTTACCAAGCATATTGCGATTATCACACAGGTAATTACGAAATGGCTAATTTCCATTTCAAACGTTTTGCTGAAACTTTCGCCAGAAGTGAGCATTATGAAGAAGCTGTTTATATGTCGGCTTATGCTTTGTATAAAAATTCTCCGCAGTTCAATCTTGACCAAAGTGGAACAATAACAGCCATTAACGAGCTACAGAATTTTATTAATAATTATCCAGATAGTAAGTTTAGAGATGAAACTTCTGACTTAATTAAGGAATTAAGAAAGAAATTAGAGCAAAAAGCTTATGAAAAAGTAAAGCTTTATTATAAAACTAGTGAATTTAATATTGCTTCTTTGAAATCAGCCGTTATTGAAATTAACAATTTTCAAAAGGATTATCCAGATTCAGATTATAACGAAGAATTGGCATTTTTGAAAGTTCAATCACAATATGATTTAGCTCAAAGTACCATTGAAAGTAAACAAAAAGAGCGTTTTGATGATGCCATTAAGTTTTATCAAGATTTAGTGGATAAGTATCCTAAAAGTGATTTCTTGAAAAAGGCTGAAAAATTATATGACATCAGTTTTAAAGAAAGCGACAGAATTGCAAAACTTGAAGCCGAATACAAAGCCGCTAAAGAGAAATCTAATACTTCGAAGGTTGGTGCAGGCGACAAACAGAAGTAATCAGTATTTTATTGAAAACATTTAACAAGAAACAGTAGAACAACCAAAGATATGGCAACGAATCCATCAATTATTACCAGAGACGTAGATAAACTCGCTATCAAAGCAGGAGGAAATACGTATGAAGCCGTAGCAATCATCTCGAAACGTGCAAGACAAATCGCCTTGAAGTCTAAAGAGGAATTGAATAATAAATTATCAGAATTTGCTTCTTCAGTAGATAACTTAGAAGAAATTTTTGAAAACCGTGAGCAAATTGAAATCTCTAAATTCTATGAGCGTTTGCCAAAGCCAACGTCTTTAGCAATTGACGAATTCATGGAAGATAAATTCACTTTTGTTTTACCGAAAAATGAAGGTTCAGAAGAATAGATTTTTTCTTTAAGTATTTAATCAAAAAGGTCAGATGTTTTACATTTGACCTTTTTGATTTTGATTAAGTTTGTGCGACAAAACCAATGTTGAACGATAAAGAGGCAAAAAACAAATTATGCTTAAAAGTAAGAAAATAATAGTAGGTGTTTCAGGCAGTATTGCTGCTTACAAAATTGCTATTCTCACTAGACTTCTGGTGAAAGAAGGGGCAGAAGTAAAAATTGTAGTGACCGAAGCCGCCAAAGAATTTATTACGCCGCTTACTTTATCAACACTTTCAAAAAATCCAGTACTCTCATCTTTTGTAAAAGATGAAACTGGACAATGGAATAATCATGTAGATTTAGGACTTTGGGCTGATATTATACTCATAGCACCTGCTACAGCACATACTTTGGCAAAATGTGCGAATGGTATTTGTGATGATTTACTCACAGCAGTATATCTTTCTGCAAAATGTGAAGTAATGTTTGCTCCAGCAATGGATTTGGATATGTACATTCATCCAAGTACTGTATCGAATCTTGAAAAACTGAAATCTTACGGAAATCACATCATCAAATCTGGCTTTGGTGAACTGGCAAGCGGTTTAGTAGGAGAAGGAAGAATGGCTGAACCAGAAGAACTTCTAGCAATTTTAGAAAAATACTTCTCGGCAAATCCAGTTTTAAAAGAAAAAAAAGTACTAATTACCGCTGGACCGACTCAAGAAGCGATTGACCCAGTACGTTTTATCAGCAATCATTCTACAGGAAAAATGGGTTATGCAATCGCCGATAAATTGGCAAAAGCTGGAGCAAAAGTAACCTTAGTTAGTGGACAAGTAGCTCTGAAAAAACCAGACTCAAGCATCAATTTAGTAAAGGTACATTCAGCCGAAGAAATGTACCAAGCGTCTCAATCTAATTTTGAAGAATCTGACATTATCATTTTAGCCGCTGCTGTAGCAGATTATACGCCTGCGGTGGTAGCTGACAAGAAAATAAAAAAGAAAGAAGATACGTTTAGTATAGAACTCGTTAAAACGACAGATATTGCTAAAACTTTAGGTCAACAAAAGCGAGAAAATCAATTAATGGTTGGTTTTGCTTTGGAAACGGATAATGAAGTAGCTAATGCAAAAACTAAAATTCAATCTAAAAATCTGGACATGATTGTACTGAATTCTTTACAAGATTCAGGAGCAGGTTTTGGACATGATACCAATAAAATAAGTATTATTAAAAAAGATGATACAATCTTAGCATTTGATTTGAAATCAAAACAAGACGTTGCTCAAGATATAGTTAATGCCATTATTGAAGCCATTTCGAAAAATAATATTGATGAAAAATAACAATAAAAATAGACCTTTTTTGAAATTTACTCTTTTCATACTTTTGGCTGTGATGAGTACTTTGCTTGTTAGTACAAATGCTAATGCACAAGAAATCAATTGTAGAGTAAGTATTTCTACAGACCAAATTCAAGTAAATGAACAACGTGGAGCAACTCAGATTTATACAGAATTACAAAATGTAATGCAGGAGTTTTTGAATAATCGCCGTTGGACGAATGATAATTTTGCCCCAGAAGAAAAAATCAATTGTTCGTTAGCTGTAATTCTTACCAAAGCAACAGCCACTGGAGATTACGAAGCCAATGCACGTTTTCAGGTTACTCGTCCTGTTTATGGTACTGCTTATGAAACAGTACTTTTAAATTATATTGATAGAAATTTCGTATTTAAATACATTGCAGGTACGCCACTTACTTATAACGATAACAATTACAATGATAACCTCACCCAAATGTTAGCTTTCTACGCTTACATCGCTTTAGCATTTGATTATGACTCTTTTGAAAAAATGGGAGGATTAAATCATGCTCAAAAAGCCTTGAACGTTGTAAACTTAGCACAAAATGCTGGCGGAGGTTGGTCTTCTTCTAATGATATTCGTAATCGATATTGGGTTGCTGAAAATTTGTTGAATCAGCAATTACAAACACTTCGTGAAGGTTTTTATACGTATCATCGCTTGGCAATGGATAATTATGCCAGCGACCCAGCAAATAGTAGAAAACAAATAATTGAATACTTAAATACGATTAAACAAGTAAGTCAGAATCGTCCTGGACAAATTTGGTATCGCCTTTTCTTTGAAGCAAAATCAACTGAATTATTAAATATTTTTAGCGATGCACCATTAGACGAAAGAAAGAAAATAGTGCCATTACTTACTTCGCTAGATCCAACCAATTCTGAGGCATATCGAAAATTAAGTAAATAAGAGAGAAGAAAAATTAGTGCAGTTTTTCGCCACAGTGCGGGCAAAATTTCATGTTTTTATCTTCGTTTTTGTAAATTTTAATGTGCTCATTAAAACCTGAAACAAAAATACCCGTTGGCAAAGCAAACATTGCTACTCCAGCTACAGCTACAAAACCGCCCAATAATTTGCCAAGTGGTGTAATTGGATAAGTATCTCCATAACCTACCGAAGTAATGGTAGTAACTCCCCACCAAAGAGTAGCAGGAATGCTAGAAAACACTTTAGGTTGAGCCGAATTTTCGATGTAATACATCATAGAAGAGGAGATTAACAGAGTAAATAAAAAGAAGACAAAACTTAGAATTAGTTCTTCTCTTTTTTCTCTAAATACACTTTCTATTACTTTTAAAGCATGTACATATCTTGAAAATTTGAATAGTCTGAAAATTCTGAATAATCTTAGAATTCTAATTAAACCAGTATCAGAAGTGAAATTAGAAAGATAGAAAGGCATAATTGCCAGTAAGTCAACCAAAGCACCAGCCGAAAAAATATAACGTATCCTTCCCCAAACAGGATGTTGGTATTTTTCGTTTTCTACACAAACCCAAAGCCGAACGAAGTATTCTATCGTAAAGAAAACTACCGAGAAGTATTCGAAATCACTGAAGAAAATATCAAAATCATGCCTTAAACTTTTTACAGAATGTAAAATAATGGCAAAAGTATTCAAAGAAATCGTTGTTAATAAAATAGCGTTGAAAATAATAGAGGCAGTACTTTTTTTGCCTCGAGTCACCTCAAGTATTTTATAGATTTCTCTTCTTGACCAATTGCTCTCCATTCGATTAAAGGTTTTATGACAACATAAAATGACTTAGCGTATATAAAACGAAAGGCGTTTTTATAATTAAAATACTGTATCTCAAACTCAAAACTCAAAACTCATACATACTTACTTACTTACACTTCTTCTACTTGTAATTGCTTTTCGTAAAGTTCTTTGTAAGCATTATTCGCATTCATCAGTTCTTCATGCGAGCCTTGTTCAATGATATTGCCATCATCCAACATGATGATTTTATCGGCTAATTTTGCAGAAGATACTCTGTGTGAGATGATTACAGAAGTTCTCCCTTTCATGATTTCTTGGAGATTATTCAAAATCTGGTTTTCAGTTTTGGTATCTACCGCTGAAAGACAATCGTCTAAAATCAATATTTTAGGTTCACGGGCAATGGCACGAGCAATGGATAAACGCTGTTTTTGTCCACCAGAAAGCGTTACACCTCTTTCGCCCAAAACAGTATCAAAGCCTTCTGGAAAATCAATCACATTATTGTATAAATCTGCATCTTTTGCGGCTTTAATGATTTCCTCTTCACTCATTTCATTACTTCCAAAACGCACATTATTACGGATAGAATCAGAAAATAAGAACACATCTTGAGGTACATAACCAATTTGTGAACGATATTTATTTACGTTCAGGCTTTTGATGGGCAAACCGTCAATTTTGATTTCTCCTTCGTTGGCATCGTACATTCTGCAAAGCAAATTGGCGACGGTACTTTTTCCAGAACCTGTTGTACCAAGAATCGCTATTGATTCGCCAGCATTTATTGACATCGAGAAGTTTTTTAAAGCCACAATGCCAGAATCTGGATAAGTGAAAGTAACATTTTTTACTTCAATAGCTCCTTCAACTTCATGATTGATGTTTTCTTGAGAAGTAATATCAGTTTTTATTTCCAAAAACTCGTTAATTCTTTGCTGTGAAGCCGCCGCTCTTTGAATTTGTGAAGTTGTCCAACCCAAAGCAATCATTGGCCAAGTAAGCATATAAACGTACAAAATAAATTCTGTGATACTTCCAGCAGTCAATCGCCCAGCCATTACTTCCATGCCACCAACGTACACTACAATGACAGAACTTAAACCAGCCAACACTGAAACTAAAGGAGTAAACAACGAATCTACTTTTACTAAATCTAAAGATTTTTCACGGTAAACATTTGCTTGCTTGGTAAATGCTATCGTGGAAGGTTCTTCTTGAACAAATGCTTTGAGTACTCTAATGCCTGAAAATGCTTCTTGCGTAAACGTCGAAATTTTTGACAAATTCGCTTGAATTTGTTCAGATTTTCGCATGATAATCGTGTTGACAAAATAGATACTTCCCGACAAAAAAGGAACTGGCAATAATACATACCAAGTAAGTTTTTGATTGACAGAAAGCATATACCAAACTACAAGAATGAAAACAGAAATTAAGTTAAGTCCATACATCAAGCTTGGACCAACGTACATTCTTACTTTATTCACATCTTCCGAAATCCTTGCCATCAAATCGCCCGTGTTGTTTTTACGGTAAAAACTAAGTGGAAGTGTTTGGTAATGTTGATAAATTTCGTTTTTCAAATCAAACTCAATATGTCTGGACATTACAATGAGTGTTTGGCGAACTAGAAAAAGGAAAAAACCTTTCAATAATGCCAATACCAAAATCAACGAACCATACAATAGAATAGAAAATGCGAAGAATTCATAAACCATTTTTTGTGAAACAAATCCATCGTAAAGAAAATACAAGTCGATTGTTTCTTTCACTAAATCAAGGGCATAACGCACAATCTGAGCTGGAACAACACCAAAAAGATTGGAAATGAAAGTGAAAAGTGTACCCAAAATAAGGTACCATTTATATTTTAGGAAGTATTGATTAAGATGCTTTAGGGATTTCATATTTCGATAACCAATGGAAGAAAGTAAAGGTTTCATCCATTATGCACATTTGTATTCAGTAAAATTATGATTAAAATTGAAAATTTTGTGCTTGAATCGTGCTTTTTTCTTTAAAAAATACTAATTTTGCACCCTCTTTCAGCAAAGTAATTTACTTTGTTGGAGCTTCACTACCAAAACGTTCTTTCTAAATTACCCAATGGTAAACAGACGACTTCTCCGAACAAAGGCATTTCAAAGCCTTTATGCCTTCCGCCAAGCGGAACGTGCTGATTATCAGTTAGCATTCGATCAAATTGCTGATTCTTTTCTCCCAAATCTTGACTTAATGATTCCTAAAGAGCAACAAATGCTAAAGCTTGACGCTTTACGTAAGTTGGCTGAACAGCGTTTCGAGGAATTATTCAATTTGAAATCTACCAATGATGATATTCCTGCGGAAGCTAAAAATGCTGCTAGATTTGCACTTGAGTCATATAAAAGTTATGTAAAAAAAGATAAGGCTACAATTACTGATAATATGGTATCGGAAGTAGAAAGCGTTTATGATGCTTATCTTAAGATGCTTCAATTACTGTTGGAAATTACTGAAATTGCCGTTTGGGATGAGCAACGTCGTTTGGTTGAAACTGATCATCGTACTTCAAGATTGGCTAGAAACCAAGTATTGATTGCCTTGAAGAATCTACCAATGTTTACTACAGGAATTATAAGAAGTAATGCAAAATGGACGGAAGATGACCAGAATATGTTGCGTAAACTTTTCTTGGAAGCAATCTTGCCTGATACAACTTTCCAGTCGTACCTTCGTACAACCAAACATACTTTTGAAGAAGATTTGGCGTTGGTTCAGTATCTTGTAAAAACATTTGTATTGAAACATCACCTCATTGCTGATTATTTTGAGGAAAAAGACCTAAATTGGAACGAAAATAAAGATGTACTCAAAAGCCTTTGTGTAAAGACTTTCAAGATTGAAAAAGTGGAAGATTTGTTATTACAACCTTTAGCTTTAAATTGGGACGATGACAAACACTTTTTCGTAGATCTTTTTAATAATGTTTTGGATAACGATGAGTCTTACGAAAAACTCATCACCGACCAAACTAAAAACTGGGAAGGCGACCGTCTGGCAATGACAGATATGTTGATTCTTAAATTAGGTTTGGCAGAAATGATTCATTTTACCAGTATTCCTGTAAAAGTATCAATCAACGAATATATCGAATTGGCTAAAAATTATTCAACACCAAAATCGGGTCAATTTATTAACGGTTTGTTGGATGTACTTTCTCAGAAATTACAAAAAGAAGGAATCATTAGAAAATCTGGACGAGGCTTGATTGACAATAAATAAGCGTTTATTTGAGCCATGCCTTGTACTTATTCTATAAATTTGATTTTTAACCGATAACTTACAATACCATGAGTAAATCATCAAAAACATTTTGGGCATTCATGACAGGCGCTGCTGTTGGTGCTGCTTTAGGAATTTTATATGCACCCGATAAAGGTGAAAATACCCGTAACAAACTGTTTTATCAACTTCAAAAGTATCGTGACCAATTGCAAGGTTTAATTTCAGATTTGATTGATGGTAAAGAAATACCTGAAACAATGGCAAAATCTGAAGGTAAAAAAGTAGTGAACGAAGCACGTGAAAAAGCAGAACGTTTGTTGGAAGATGTGGAAAGCATGATGAGCCAGATTAAAGCTAAAGCCTAGTTTTGAATTCTATTCGAATATTCATCACATGAAAAAAGTAATCATCTTTGCATTAGGAATCAGTGTTTTTTTTGCTTGTCAAAATAAACAAAAAAGTGATAATCAATCAGTAGCAGAATCTGTTGCCGCATTACAACCAACAAGTGATAAATTTCCTGTTATGCAGGCAGACTCACAGTCGGTTGACTTAGGAGTAATTACTGAAGGCGACACCATCGTTCACATTTATAAATTTAGAAATACTGGCAATATGCCTTTGGTTTTAAGCAATGTGAATGCTTCTTGTGGTTGTACTACGCCATCGTATTCTACTACGCCAGTTGAACCAGGTGAGCAAGGTTTTATCAAAGTAAAATTTGATAGTAAAGGCAAAGAAGGAAAACTAAGCAAAACAGTAACTGCTCTTGCAAACACTAATCCAGCTGAAAATACTTTTTCTTTTAAAATAGAAGTATTAAAGAAGAAGTAAGAACCCAAAAATATTTAATCAAAAAAACAGATATGTTCAACAGTATTTTATTACAAGGAGCGTTTGGCGGAGGTGGTGCATCTTCTCTTTTATTAATCGGTGGAATGTTCGTAGTCATGTATTTTTTCATGATTCGTCCACAACAAAAAAAACAAAAAGATCAACAAGCTTATGTTGATGCGTTAAAAACTGGCGATAAAGTAGTAACAATTGGTGGTTTGCATGGAACTGTTACTTCTGTAAGAGAAAAAACAGTTGTATTAGAAGTAGATTCAAGCAAAGGAGTAAGAATGGTGTTTTTGAAAACAGCTATTTCTAAAGACTCTTCTGCACAAATTGGCGAATAAAATTTGTCATTTCCCTAATTAATGATGAGTATTTTATGAGAAAAGTACTCATCGTTAATTTGTAAATTTCTTCAGATGAAACCCGCTCCTACAAAAACTGATTACAAAGCTGTAATAGTGAGCCTTTTTGCTGCTATCATCTTTTGGGTCATGAATGCCTTGAACAAAGAAGGTTATTCACAAAAAATATCATTTCCTATTCGTATTACTTACGACGACTCGCTTTACATTCCGACTCAGCCACTTCCTGAAAAAATTTCCGTTAATGTTTCTGGTAACGGCTGGGATTTATTACGCAAATCTCTTGCCCTGTACAAAACTCCTATTCAATACGAAATTTCCAAGCCTTTAAAAACTAAATTTTTAAATACAGGAATGCTCACAGATTCTATTCAAGAGTATATCCAAGATGTGACGGTAAATTATGTAGTAGCTGACCGTTTTGAATTAGAGTTTGAACGCAAAATCAAGAAAGACTTTCTTGTGAAAGTTGATAGTTTACATATTCCATTGAAAGATCATTATGTCGTTTCAAGTGTGATAAACCTTAGCCCTAGAACGGTAATGATTGAAGGTCCAGAGTCTATTTTAAAAGCAATGGATAGTACAATTTATCTTGAAGTACCCGGGCAAAAGATTAAAGATAATTATGACGATGAAATCAGCTTACCTTTTGCAAAAAACAATATGTTGAAAGTAAGTAAGAAGAAAGTCAATGTTAGTTTTGAGGTTGAAGAATTACTAAAATAATGGGAAAAGTAATTGGTATAACTGGCGGAATAGGTTCAGGGAAAAGTATCATCTGCAAGATATTCTCAATACTTGGTGTGCCAATTTACGAAGCCGATACTCGTGCCAAATGGCTTATTACGAATAATGTATCTCTTAAAGCTTCAATCGTTCAATTATTGGGAGAAAATGCCTATAAAAGTAACGGAGACTATCACCGTGAATGGGTTGCATCAGAAGTATTCAACAAACCTGATTTACTTCTACAATTAAATGCTTTAGTTCACCCTGCTGTTCATCAAGATGCAAGAGAATGGATTGCCAATAATCAACATTATCCCTTTGTCCTTTATGAAGCTGCATTGATGAAAGCTGCTGGAAATGGAAATGTTTTTGATAAAGTGATTGTGGTAACATGTCCATTATCATTAAGGATTGAAAGAGTAAAGCAAAGAGATAAGCGTTCAGTGGAAGAAATAGAGGCAATTATTGCTAGACAATTACCAGATGAAGAACGATTGAAAATAGCAGATTTTATCATTTATAATGATGAGAAAACCTCACTGATTGAACAAGTACTTGCTTTGTATTATCAACTTTTGGGGAAAACTTCTTGTATAAAAAAAGGCAATTCAGATAAATGAATTGCCTTTTTTATTAGTTTTTTGCATCTATTCACTGATGTCTAACCAATAATTTTTTGGTTACCAGAGAGCGTCCATCAGCTGAAAGTTGATATAAATAAATCCCGTTTCCCCAATCTTTTGTTGAAATAGATTTTATGTTAGCGTCTTTGTCGAGAATTTCTTCTTTAATTTCACTTCCAAGTACATTGTAAAAAGTAATCTTTACTTCGTTTACTTGTGATGAAATATTGTACTTAATCCAAGCGGCATCATCAGCAGGATTTGGGTAAATATTTGAAACCGAAATTTTATCGTTATCGAATAATTTATCTTCTGAGCTAAACGATTCTTCTGCTCTACTTTCTGCTACAGCTATTGCTGTTTCTGTTTTAGTCGTATAATTTTTTGGTGTTTGTACCATCAAAGAATTAGTAAAGTACTGACTAATTGCAGCAGAACGCTGATAATTTATATTTCTATCAAGTGTTAATTGTGAAGGCTGAAAATATGTAAAAGCTTTCTTTTTGAAAGAAGAAGTTGTAATCTGGCTCATAGTCTTTTGCTTAGGCTTTACGTCTAAGCGACTTTTGTAGCGGTTCTCGGTAGTTTGTGCGAATGATGATATAGATGATATCAAGCATCCGTAAATTAACCAAGATTTTATATTTGAAAGTATAGGTTTCATTTCATTTATCAATTATTTATGCAAACAACATTAGTCAATCGAGGAAGATTTTTAACTCTTTATATTACCAAAGACTGTAAAATCGGATGAAAGGTTGCTTTTGTTTTTGGCTTTTTTATTTATATAACAAAAATATATTAAAAATGTTCAATTTTCAAAGTTTTGGCAACGATTTTTTCTTTATTTTATTATTCGGTAAGTTAATAATTTTCTTTTCTACTTTTTTTACTTCAACTGAGTCTTTTATAATTGTCTTTGGTATTACTATTATTGGGGGTGTTATTCTTGCTAAAATACTTTCTTTAGTAGGCATTTCGGTAACTCTCCATCTAAAACCATCCAATTCTTTGTCTTCTTCTCTTAATTCTTTTGGTGGAATGAATTTGCCATCCGGTTTGCCTAAAAAAGCGATTCTAGAAATTTTATTTTTGGCAAAATTCATTGTCATTTTTCCACATTGTACTCTGTTCATGCCAGTCAGCGTATTTTTTTCATCCACGGCATAATAAATACTTTCTCCATTTCCTTCAACATTTACTTTTTCAATTTTTGAATCATTAGTGAACTTTACGACCATTTTACGTCCTTTTATTTGGTTGTAATTAGTTAAAGTATCAGTAGAAATTACAAAAGATTTCCCTTTCATATTCATCACACTAATTTTATTATTCTTGAGCAAAATATTGATTGAATCTGCTTCAGATTGATTTTTTAGATTCCAAAGAACGGGTTTTTGATAGAAGTAAATCGTTGAATCCGAAACATTGTAACTCAGCGAATCACATTTTCCTGAAAAATCACTTTTATAAATTAAAACTCTTTTATAAGCGTAAAGTTTCTTGGTTTTAGTTTCTTTATTATCTAATGAAACCAGAGTGTCGGCCGTTAGAAAAAGCGTATCATTTTCAAAAACATTTTTCAGTAAAGCATGTCCAAATACTCTGGTAACACCTGTTTTCTTAGAATATCTTCCACGGTCGCCTGTTAGAATCGCTTTGTCTTTTTTAGAGATAAAATGAATATTTCCAATCGCAATACCAATTTCGGTTGGCGGGTCATAAATCATCGTATCGGCAGTCATGGTATAATCTTCTGTTTTTACTGTTGACCGACCTTTTAAATTTGAAATTTTGGTTATCGTATTATATTGACTACCCGGATTAGCATAAGTCGTATCTTTTTTATTGACAACCAAAGTAGGGGCAATGAAAAAAGCTTCTTTCGATAAAGTACTATAACGCAACGAATCCGCCGTTAAACTTCCTTCTTTATCAAGAACGTGAACATCTTTTTTAAAATCAAAAAGTTTAGTAACAGTATTATAATAGCCTTCTTTACTAGTTAATGTACTCTTCTTGTCAATAATTTTTCCACCAGTATTATAATAAGCAATACTGGTATTCAAATCATAATCAAGTTTACTGGTAGAAAGTATAATTGTTCTATCATCCAGTTTTACGTGTCCGTTGATAATTGCTTTTCTTTCATTTCCGAAGTAATAAGCGGTATCGCCAGTAATTGTAACAGTATCAGCTTGAATGATTTTTACTTTTCCGTAGGCTTCCAAAATATTGGTTGTCTCGTTCAAAATCGCCAAATTACAATAGAGTAAAGTTGTTCCTTGGCGTAAACCAACGTTGCCAATGAGTTTTTTCATTTGCATAAAAGGTTGATTTTGACCAATTAAACTGTCTGCTTTGATGATTTCTACTTGACTTGGATTACCCGTTGGAGTTTGAGCTTTCGCTGAAAAAAAGGTAAAGTTCAACACAATCAAACTCAAAAATATATACGATAAAACCTTAGAAATAGATTTGCCTATTTCAAATGCCTTCGTCGATTCTTGAATTGCGTTTATTTGATGTATTTTTGTGGAATATTTCATAAATCTTGTGCTTGCAAAATTAGCCAAATAAAATCATGCTCAACGAGTTTTTAACGTTTATTAACAAACAAAATCTTATTCAACCGTCTCAAAAAGTACTTTTAGCGGTAAGTGGTGGTATGGATTCTGTCGTGATGTGCGACCTTTTCAGTAAAGCAAAACTTGATTTTGCGATTGCCCATTGCAATTTTGGACTTCGTGGAGAAGAGTCAAATGAAGATGAAATGTTTGTTAAAAAATTGTCTATTAAATACAAAGTTCCATTTTATGTAACGACTTTCCAAACGGCAGAATTTGCAGAAAACGAAAAAATTTCTACACAAATGGCTGCTCGTATTTTAAGATATGAATGGTTTGAAAAAATAAGAGTACAACACAACTTCGACTATATTGCTACAGCACACCATCAAAATGATGTATTAGAAACCGTATTGCTAAATTTGACTAAAGGAACAGGCATCGCTGGTTTGCATGGCATTAGCGTAAAAAATGGACATATTATTCGTCCTGTTTTGTTTGCTGAAAAAGAGAATATTTTTGATTATGTAGTTGAAAATCAAATTATTTGGCGAGAAGATTCTTCCAATGAATCGAATAAATATCAACGTAATTTGATTCGTAATGAAGTTGTTCCACTATTGAAACAAATCAATCCAAATCTTGAAAATACCATTCAACAAACTGTAGAAAGAATTACAGCAGTTGAAGATATTTTTGAACAAGAAATGGAAATGCTGAGAAAGCAAATTACTTGGTCGGATTCACAAGCAATTTATGTGAATTATAAAGCCATTCAAACGCTTTCGCAGCCTGTGATTAAACTAGCAGAATTGTTGAAACCTTATCATTTTAGCTATCAACAAAGTCAGGATATTTTTGAGGCTTTCGATAAAGAATCTGGAAAAACATTCTTGACACCTACGCATATTTTGGTAAAAGATCGTACTGAGTTGGTGATTACGCCTAAGAATCTACAAGCTTTTACGAGTAAAACGATTGAAAAAAATAATGTAGTCGTAGAGTTTGGTGATAGAATGTTGAACATCGGAGAATTTACTGAAATAGAAGAGGGTTTCGTTGTGCCAACTGCCAAGAAGTTAGCTTGTTTGGATGCTGATAAAATTCGTTTCCCACTTCAATTAAGAAAATGGAAAGAAGGCGATTGGTTTTGTCCACTTGGAATGAATAAGAAAAAACTCATCAGCGATTTTTTAATTGACCAAAAAGTGCCTTTAAATCTGAAGAAAGAAGTCTATTTACTTACATCAAACGGTTCGGTAGTTTGGGTAGTTGGTTTTAGAATTGATGATAGATTTAAAGTAACTGAGAAAACAGCTAAAATTTGTTTGATAGAAGTGAAGTGATGAAAAGCTGAAGCTACAAAATTTGAGCGATTAGTACTACAACGTTAAATCTTCCCGTTTAAATTAGGTGATTCAATTTAGTGATTAAACCAAAAATTTGAATTTCTGAATTGCAAAGCTGATTTACTAAACCTTATATCAATCACTATGAAATACGTAAAAATAATATCGACGATTATTATTGTAGTAATTCTGACAAATTATGTCTTCCCTTTTAGATTAATCATTGGGATGGTTTTTTCAAGCCCTAATCATCATGTAGATTATTTTGCTTATTCTACAGCTCATGGAGAGTTTAGAAGTTTTGAAGAACCTTTAAAAGGTCCGCAGTTTAAGGATATGGTAAATATCTCATTTGAATATTACAAAAAATGTCATCCTACATCTCCTGATACAATTTTATATAGAACATTTAAAAAGAATGCTTGGGAGTTCTGGAATTGGGGATTGTTTTTTACAGATGAAAGATTTAAACTTGAATATCTAGCTCCTGAAAGTATAAAACCTCTACCATACAAGGTGAAGTCAATGTGTAATTAAAGTTCAGGATTACTATAAGGTAAATAGATAAAAAGCGGTCAAAACTTATTCTGACCGCTTTTTTATTTGGTTTAATATTTATTCCCATCTTGATAGGAAAGCAAAAAAACATTGTATTTTAAAATAACCTTCTTTTTTTGTAATTACACCGATACTCATCCGACTAACGATTTAAAACCTCATTTGTGTTGAGCCAAATCATCGAAAATCAATTTGTTGAACTCATCAAAATTCATCAAGGTATCGTGCATAAAGTATGCGGGATGTATCGCCGTGACCCAGATGATCGCAAAGATTTGTTTCAAGAAATCGTGATTCAACTCTGGAAAGCCTTTCCAAAATTTAGACAAGAGTCAAAAGTTTCAACTTGGATTTATCAAATAGCACTGAATGTTGCCATTTCTGATTTTAGAAAAGAAAGTAGAAAGCCGATTCGTGTAGAATTGTCGGAAACCTTTGCTAATATTTCTGATAATCAGTACGATTATAGTTTTGAAGAGAAATTAAAAGTATTGTATCAAGCAATCGACCAGCTTTCAGAGGTAGAAAAAGCTATTATGATGTTGTATTTTGAAGAGAAAAGTAATGAAGAAATTGCAGAAATTATCGGGATTAGCCAAAATAATGTAAGAGTAAAAATGACTAGAATTCGTGAAAAGTTAAGAATTTTGATGGCAAATGCTAAGTAGTTTTACAATTATTTTAAGATTAATATTCTCAAAACAAAAGATGGAATTAGACGAACTAAAATATATTTGGCAACAAACATCCCTTGAAAGTATCTCTTCTCAAGTAATTGGCAATGATGAGTTTTTGGCAATGATGAAAGGCAAATCAAATGCTGTGATTACAAAATTGAAGAGAAATTTGATACTCGAAATTTTGGTTAGCATTTTGTTTTTACCTGTTTTTCTGTACTTTATTTTCTTTACAGATGTTGCTATTTTCCATAAATATGTATGTTCAATACTGATTTTTACGACAGTTGCTACTCTAGTTATTTTTTGGGTGGAATATCGTTCACTTCAAGCATTTGAAACAAGGTTAGATTTAATTACGTCTCTAAAAATCACGGTAAAGCAATTTTCGAAATTTATTCGTATTTACATGATTATCAATTATATATTACTCTTCCCGATGATGTTTTATGGTTTAATTGTGGGTTTAGAACTCAACGGAGAAACATTATCGCTAAAGTTTTTACTCATCTATACCATAATTATTTCTCCTTTAGGGTACTTTTGGATTAAGTTTTATATCCGAAAAGTATATGGACAGCATTTGGATAAACTGAAAAACTGTTTAGCAGAATTAGCTGAAACGACAGATTGAGACAGAGAAATCTAAAAATAAATTATTTTAACAAGAAACAAAACCTTTAACATTCTTCAAAAAATGGCAAATCCTATTAAGTTTTTTACGATTTCTTTAATTTTTAGCTTTTTGTACTTTGGTAAGATTTACGGACAAAAAGAAGAAAAATCATTATTATATGAAATTTCAGGAAATGGACTTTCACAACCTTCTTACTTGTTTGGTACAATTCATGCCATTTGTAAAGATGATTTTTTCCTTCCAGAAGTTGTTAAAAGCAAGTTTTCGACATCTCAACAAATCTATTTAGAGATTGATATGGACGACCCTTCGATGATGACTGAAATGCAGAAATACATGATGATGCCCGATGGTAAGACGTTGAAAACGATTATGTCGGAGCCAGATTATAAAAAAGTAGCCAAATTTTTTAAAGATTCATTAAAAACAAACATCGCTTTTATGGATAATATGAAGCCCTTTATTTTAAGTTCGATGACGATACCAAGTATGTTGGGTTGCCCGATGCAAGGTTATGAAGAAGTTTTTGTAAAGATGGCTCAAGAACAGAAAAAAGAAGTAAAAGGCTTAGAATTAGTAAAAGAACAGTTTGATGCTTTAGATAATATGGGTATGGAAAAGCAAGCAGATTTGATGTTAGTTAAAATGGTTGATAATTGGAGTTTGGGAAAAAGTGAATTAAAAGCTTTGATTAAAGATTATAAAAAGCAAGACATCGAAGCTTTGTTGAAAGATATGACCAGTTCTTCAACCGCAGATGCCGCTTTTGAAAAAGATTTACTAGAAAATAGAAACCGTAATTGGATTCCAAGAATGGCTACAATTATGCAAGAAAAACCTACTTTTTTTGGTGTAGGAGCAGGGCATTTAGGCGGTGAAAAAGGAGTAATTACTTTGCTTAGAAAACAAGGTTATACCGTAAAGGCTGTTAAATAAAGAGCAATTTTTTAGTCCTTAAAATAGCGTAAATGCTATCTTTTTCGAAAACAAAAACCTGTGAGAATCTTCAAATTCCACAGGTTTTTGTACTTTTGGGGAAACTAAAAATATGATGCTTCAACTCTCTGAAATCTGGATTTATCCTGTCAAATCTCTCGGTGGAATTAGCCTACAACAAGCCAAAGTAACAGAACGTGGATTAGAAAATGATCGTAGATGGCTTTTGGTAGATGAAAATGGGCTTTTTCTCTCGCAAAGACAATTTCCTCAATTAGCACTTTTTCAGCCTGCAATTGACGCAGAATATCTGACAATTACGCATCGAAAAAACAATTCAGAAGCCTTAAATATAAGTCTTACTCCAACAAATTACCATAAAAAAGTTAGTGTAAAAGTTTGGGATGATACCATTGATGATGCTATTGAAGTAAGTAACGAAGCCAATGAATGGTTTTCAAAAGCGTTAGAAATGTCTGTAAGATTAGTCTATATGCCTGAAAATAGTAGGAGAGAAGTAGATAAAAAATATGCTATTTCTGGAGAGGAAATTACTTCTTTTTCGGATGCTTACCCTTTCTTAGTAATCGGACAGTCTTCTTTAGATGATTTGAATAATCGTCTAAAAGAAAGTGTAAAAATGAATCGTTTTCGTCCAAATTTAGTTTTCAAAGGAGGCGAAGCTTATGAAGAAGAAAATTGGTACGAAGTTCAAATTGGGAAAGCTACCTTTTGGGGAGTAAAACCTTGCGCTAGATGTATCATGACAACGATAGACCAAGAGTCAGGAGAGAAATCTGGGAAAGATCCATTATTGACACTCTCAACTTACAGGAAAGCTGGTAAAAGAGTATTATTTGGACAAAATTTATTAGTGACTGTTCTTGAAAATATTCAAATTGGCGATGCTATCAATGTAATTAGTACCAAAAAATTGCCTCAATTTGAAATTGAAGTTTCATAGATTACTCCTTAATTTTTATAGAATTAAGCAAAAGAGTACAACCTTAATAATATGACAGATTTACCACAGAAACAGTCTCCTTACGAAGCCCTTAAATATCCTGAATTTGTAGCCTTCATTTTTGCCAATAGTTTTATTACAATGGCATTATTGATTCAAGAAGTAATACTTGGATATTCTATTTATAAAATCACTCACGACCCACTGGCACTTGGTTTAATAGGTTTAGCAGAAGCTTTGCCTTACATTTCATTAGCATTGTTTGGAGGGCATTTTGCTGACCGAAGAAATAAGAAAACCATTATGCAGATAAGTTTGGTCATTATTACGTTATGTTCTGTGATATTGATTTGGGCAACAGACCCAGCAACTGGTCTGGAGCAATCTAAGATGTTAACAGTGATTTATGGCGTAGTGATGCTGATTGGTTTTTCAAAAGGTTTTTATAGTCCAGCATCAAGCTCATTGAATCCCTTTTTAATTCCAAGTGAAGTATTTGCCAATGCTGCCACTTGGCAAAGTTCATTGTGGCAGGCTGGTGCTATTTTAGGGCCAGGTTTTGCTGGATTTTTATATGCTTATCTAGGACTGACACACGCTTTGTGGTGCGTAGTAGGAATTTTAGTTGTAGTGATGATACTTATTTCGATGATTACTGCTCCGCCAATTCCTCAACAAAATGAACAAAAAGTAAATATCTTCTTCTCACTTCGTGAAGGCATTGAATTTGTTTTTAAGACAAAAATTATCCTTTACGCCATTTCACTTGATTTATTTTCAGTACTTTTTGGAGGCGTAATTGCTTTGTTGCCTGTGTATTCAGAAGACGTTTTACATGTTGGTGCAGAAGGTTTAGGTATTTTAAGAGCGGCTCCTTCAATTGGTGCTGTATTATGTATGATTATAATGGTTTATATACCGCCGTTGGGAAAAGCTTGGAGAAATTTATTATTAGCCATTGCTGGTTTTGGCATCGCTACTTTAGTTTTTGCCCTTTCAACAAATATTTGGTTATCGGTTGTTGCACTATTTTTTACAGGAGTATTTGATAGTGTAAGTGTAATTATTCGCCAAACAGTTTTACGATTTTTTACACCAGATGAAATGCGAGGTAGAGTATCAGCAGTAAATGGTATTTTTGTGAGTTCTTCCAATGAATTAGGTGCTTTTGAGTCTGGACTTTTAGCCAAACTGATGGGAACAGTTCCTTCTGTGGTTTTTGGCGGGGCTATGACTTTAATCATCGTTACAGTAGTCTGGATTCGCTCGAAAGAATTATTTAATTTAAAGCTTTAGCTGTCCGTTAATCGTGTGTTACTTATTTATACAGAGCAACACATCTAATCTTTAATCACCAGAAAAGTTGTCAAAAGAGTTAGAAAAAAATACTGTTGAGAAATCAAGCTTGCATCCTCGAAATCCACATCGTTTTAGATATGATTTTAAAGGATTAATAACAAGTTTGCCAGTATTAGCAAACTATGTTTTTAGCAATCAATACGATGTTGAAAGTATAGATTTTGCCAATCCTATCGCTGTAAAAGTACTTAATAAAGCACTTTTGAAACATTTTTATGGTATTGATAATTGTGATATTCCAGCGAATTATCTTTGTCCGCCCATTCCGGGGCGAGCAGATTATATTCATTATTTAGCAGATTTATTGGCGTCTTCTAATAGTGGAAATACTCCGAAAGGGAGTGCTGTAAGAGTATTAGATATTGGTGTCGGGGCAAATTGTGTGTATCCTATTATCGGAAATCATGAATATGATTGGAAATTTGTGGGTGCAGATATTGATAAAAAAGCAATTACTTCGGCTCAAGCAATTGTAGAAGGAAATGAGACTCTAGTAGATAATGTGACTTGTAGATGGCAAACATCTTCAAAAAATATATTTAAAGGAATTATTCAGCCTGAAGAGTATTTTGATTTGACTTTGTGTAATCCACCTTTTCATGCTTCAATAGCAGAAGCAAAAGCTGGGACGGAACGCAAATGGAAAAATTTAGGAAAAAGTAATAAGAATATACTGAATTTTGGTGGACAAAACAATGAACTTTGGTGTGAAGGTGGGGAAGAAGCTTTTGTCTCGAATATGATTGAAGAAAGTACAATGTTTGCTCATCAGTGTTTTTGGTTTACTTCGCTCATCTCAAAGAAAACCACTTTGCCCAGAGCCTATTCTTTACTGAAAAAAGTAAAAGCTTTAGAAGTAAAAACCATTAATATGGCTCAAGGGCAAAAAGTAAGCAGAATACTCGCTTGGACTTTTTTATCGAAAAATCAACAAGAAACTTGGCGAACAAACCATTGGTTGAAGTAAGCTGAAAAGCTTATTTATTGATAGGAGAAGGCTTTTTTTCATCTTTTGGTCCTCTAAGATGAATAACTAAGCCATTTAAAAAATTTCTAAGGATTTGGTCTCCACACGGTTTAAAATTTGGATGATCTTCATTACGAAACAAAGCTCCAATTTCAGCTTTTGAAACCTTGAAATCTACCAAACTGAGAATTTCTACAATTTGATCATCTCTTAGTTGAAGTGCTACTCGTAGTTTTTTTAATATATCGTTATTAGACATGGAATGATTGCGTAAATGATTTCAGAAGATTTATTTTATTCAACAAAGTTACCTTCTTCTCCTGATTTTTCAATTGCTTTGCTTCTAAATGGGAGTTAATTTTGTGAATGAATTCCTAAAATGGAATAAAATCAATTTAATTGCTTAATTTTCAATCTTATAGGAATTGGGTTTTTGATAATAATTATCAATCATTCTCGTTTTTTTTACAGAATAATCATTTCGTAATTGAAGAAAAATTTACCCAAATCATCAGCAATAGTGTTTACTACTTTTCAAAAGACTTTTAGGGCTTACTTTATTGGCGTCATACTTACATTTGGGCTTTCTGCACAAATGAAAGCTCAGGTTATGAATGCCTTTGAGTTAAAAAAAGATGGTGCTGGACTTTGCCCTGGAGGTCAGATAAGAGTTTATATTGATCCAAATCCAAATTATATACTTTATTCTTGGGAAATACTTCGCCCAAGTGGTTGGTCGGCTGTACCTTTCGCCAATTCTAACTCTCTTAGTCATAACGAAGCCCTACCATATCGGCTTAGGGTAATTGATGTAAATGGAATTACTTATTATTCTAAGCAATTGAATGTGGTTTTATTAACACCTCCTCCATCTATTATTACTCCTTCGCCTAATGTTACTCAGATTTGCCAAGGAGAAGAAGTGAAATTAGAGGCTAATCCAATTCTTACAGCATTTTATAAATGGGAATATAATAATACCATTTTACCAGATAATGGTTTAAGTATTTCTGCTAGAAAAGCTGGTACTTACAAATTGTCCGTTACAGACCAAGAGGGTTGTACTACAGTATCCACTCCTTATATTTTAAGCTATTTTTCCACATTGGTTGTTCAATTAAATCAAGTACCAACCATTTGCGATGTAAATGCTAGCCCTTTAAATCTTCAAGGTTCACCAGCTGGTGGAGAATACAGAGGAGTTGGAATTACAGATAAAGTACTGGGAACTTTCAACCCTTCGGTAGCAGGAGTGGGCGATCATGAAATAGAATATGCCGTAGCGAATAGTGGTACTTGTCCTGAAATTGTTGAGAAAATGACTATTAAAATTTCAGAACCCAAAGCTACTATCAATAATAGTCTAAATAGAACAGAATTATGTGATGGTGAATCTGTGATTTTATCAGGAAATACAGGTTTATCTAGTTATGAATGGTTTTTGAATGGAAATTCGATAAATACCACGAAGGATTTAACCGTGAGTCAAACGGGAGATTATTCATTAAAAGTAACAGATACAGAAAATTGTAGTAATACTTCTGCACCAGTAAGAATTGAATTTTTTAATGCGAGTGCTACTTCAATAGATGCTGTTGCTTCTGTTTGTGGGACAAATTATCCGCCCATTGCTTTAAATGGATCACCATCTGGAGGAGTTTTTACCATTGATAATTTACCCGCCACTGTTTTTGATTATCAAAAATTAGGCTTTGGAAAGCATGTTATTAATTATAAAGTAAATGGGGTTTTGACTTGCTTGAATGGAGAGGGTAGTCAAGAAGTATTTGTGTCACCTTATCCAAAAATAGATTTGGGGAATGATATTTTTTTAGGGAAAGGAAACGGCGTTACTTTGAAAGGGTATATCGGAAACGATTATACTTACAGATGGTCGCCAAGTAATAATTTGGATAATCCTAATATTGCAAATCCATTAGCTTCACCAACACAAACGAGTGAATACATTCTTTCTGTGACGAATGATAGAGGTTGCGAATCAAAAGATACAATTAAAATCAATGTTTACGATAAAGTATATGTTCCAACGGCTTTTTCCCCTAATGGAGATGGACAAAATGATTTGTGGGAATTATCTGGTATTAATAATTACCCTGATGCAGAAGTACAAGTATTTGACCGTTGGGGAAATATCGTTTTTTATTCAAAGGGAAATTATACGCCTTTTGATGGAACAAATGCTGGAGACCAGCTTAAAGAAGGCACTTACATTTATAAAATTTATTTATATCCGAATCATCCCATTTTTCAATATAATGGTACTTTGACGATACTGCGTTAAGATAGTTTATTCAACAAAAACGGGTTTCAGAATTATTCTGAAACCCGTTTTTGTTGAATGTATATCAGTACTAAGCCTGAGCGTATTCTTCAATTGGTAAACAACTACAAACCAAATTTCTGTCGCCATAAGCAGAATCAATTCTTGAAACGGTTGGCCAGAATTTAGCAGCTTTTACATAAGGAAGTGGAAAAACAGCTTTCTCACGAGTGTAAGGTCTGTTCCATTCTTCTGATAAAACTACAGATTGTGTATGCGGAGCGTGTTTCAAAACATTACTTACTTTGTCAGCTTCACCATTTTCTACTTCACGAATTTCTTCACGAATGGCAATCATTGCATCACAGAAGCGGTCTAACTCTGCTTTTGATTCAGATTCAGTAGGTTCAATCATCAATGTTCCAGCTACTGGGAAAGAAAGCGTAGGAGCATGGAAACCATAATCCATCAAACGTTTTGCAATATCTTCTGCTTCAACACCTGCTGATAATTTGAAAGGACGACAATCCAAAATCATCTCATGTGCACAACGACCTTCAGAACCTGTATAAAGTACTGGATAGTATCCTTCTAAACGTGCTTTTACATAATTGGCATTCAAAATAGCTGTTTCAGTAGCACGAGTCAAGCCATCTCCACCCATCATTGCGATATAAGCATAAGGAATAGTAAGAATAGAAGCCGAACCAAATTGAGCAGCAGAAACGGCTGAAATACCTAAATCTCCACCGCTATCTTTTACTACAGCATGGCTTGGCAAGAAAGGAGCCAATTGTTTTGCTACGCCGATTGGTCCCATTCCCGGGCCACCACCGCCGTGAGGAATACAGAATGTTTTATGAAGATTTAAGTGACAAACATCAGCACCGATTGTTGCAGGTGATGTTAAACCTACTTGTGCGTTCATGTTGGCTCCATCCATATATACTTGTCCACCAAATTCGTGAATCATCGCACAAATTTCTTTGATTGATTCTTCAAAAACTCCATGTGTTGAAGGATAAGTAACCATCAAACATGAAAGGTTTTCAGCGTACAATTCAGCTTTTGCTCTTAAATCAGTGAGGTCGATATTTCCGTTTTCATCACATTTGGTAACAACAACTTTCATTCCTGCCATTACGGCTGAAGCTGGATTTGTTCCGTGTGCAGAAGAAGGAATTAAAGCAATATTTCTATGAGCATCACCACGAGATTCATGATAAGCACGAATCACCATCAAACCTGCATATTCGCCTTGTGCACCAGAATTTGGTTGGAACGACATTGCCGAGAAACCTGTAATTTCACAAAGCCAATCGTTCAACTCATTAATCATTTGTGTATAGCCATTTACTTGGTTTTTTGGAGCGAATGGATGAATATTGCCAAACTCTGCCCAAGTAACAGGAATCATTTCAGTAGTTGCATTCAATTTCATCGTACAAGAACCCAAAGCAATCATGGAATGTACCATTGACAAATCTTTGTTTTCTAATGCTTTTAAATAACGAAGCATTTCATGCTCTGAATGATAACTATTGAATACTGGATGTGTTAAATAAGAAGAAGTACGTTTCAACGATTCGTCAAAAGCATAATCTACTTGGTCGAACAAAGTAGAGATTTCTACTTCTCTTCTTCCGATTTTTTCAAAAATATAAACAATCGTTTCTACGTCTTCAACTGTACAAGTTTCGTCTAAAGAAATTCCGATGTAATTGTAGTCTTCATAATAACGGAAGTTTACGCCGTTGGCTACAGCTTCCATTTTCAAACGTTTTTCATTATCACCAACTCTTACTTTAATCGTATCGAAGTATGAATCCGTTTCAATATCATAACCTAATTTTTCTAAAGCTAAAGCAGTCAGTTTCGTCAAACCGTGTACTCTTTCAGCAATTGCTTTTAGTCCTTCTGGTCCATGATAAATAGCATAAGCCGAAGCCATTACTGATAATAATACTTGTGCTGTACAAATGTTAGAAGTAGCTTTTTCACGACGAATGTGTTGTTCACGTGTTTGTAAAGCCATTCTTAAAGCACGATTTCCTTCTGCATCAACCGATACGCCAATAATACGACCTGGAATATGACGTTTGAATTCATCTTTTGTAGCAAAGTAAGCTGCATGAGGTCCACCAAAACCCATCGGAACGCCAAATCTTTGTGAAGTACCAACTACTACATCAGCGCCCATTTCACCCGGCGATTTCAATAAAGTAAGTGCTAAAAGGTCTGCTGCAATTACCACGTTAATTCCTAATTCATGTGCTGAAGCAATAAAGTCGGTATAATCAAAAATTTGTCCGTCAGAAGCAGGATATTGCAATACTAAAGCATAAATATCTTCTTGAGTCAAATCAACTTTACGGTGGTCGCCAACTAATACTTGAATACCTAAAGGTAGAGCTCTTGTTTTAAGTACATCAATCGTTTGTGGATGGCAGTGTTCAGAAACAAAAATCGTTTCTGCATTTTTCTTTCCAGCTTTTCTTTGTCCGTGAAGCATCGTCATTGCTTCTGCGGCAGCTGTACCTTCGTCTAATAAAGAAGCGTTGGCAATTTCCATTCCAGTTAAATCAATAATCATGGTTTGGTAATTCAACAACATTTCTAAACGACCTTGTGCAATTTCTGCCTGATAAGGCGTGTAAGCAGTGTACCATGCTGGGTTTTCAAGAATGTTTCTTAAAATAACAGCAGGCGTATTGGTATCGTAATAACCCATCCCGATGTGGGATTTGTAAGTGTCGTTCAATTGAGACAGTTTCTTGAAATCTTTCAAAAATTTGGCTTCAGATTTTGCCTTTGGAAGATTCAATGGACGGGGTAAATGAATGGCAGCAGGAACAGTTTGATTGATGAGTGTTTCGATAGAATCTACTCCAATAATGTTTAGCATTTCCTCACGGTCAGCTACATTTGAATTGTTGTGGCGATTCTCGAATTTTTCTTGATACTGAAAGTTTATTTTCATTTTGGAAGGAAAAATAGTCTTAATACTTTGAATATGCTGCAAATTTAATGATAATTTATTGGAAACACGAAAGATAAAATGACCGCTTCCTCTAAAATAAACAGATGAATTCGCTTAAATAGTAGATATTGAATTATTTGAAAAACAGGACGTTAACAAAAAATGTTTCAAATATTAAATGAAATTAAATATGATATAGTTAATATTGGAATAATACAAAATAAGGCTTCCGTGTTGTACAGAAGCCTTATTTGCTGAAAATATAATAAAGGAAGTCTAATTAACTTGGTCAATTGTCTTGATGCTTACATTCGGATTACGTTCAAACATTTGTGAAAGTAATCGTCTATGCGAAGCCCCTACAAAAACTACCACCTTTTTAGCTTTACTTTGTTTCACAGCTTTCAGTATATTTTGTACCATTTGCTCGTTGCGTAGTTGCCAGTATTTTCTTTTTTCTTGATAGGCTTCCAACGGAAAACCTTCTAATTGAGAAATGTCTTCTCTTGAAAAATCTCCCCATTCGGCTAAATCATCAAATTCTTTGGTATTAAAAAAATGAATTTGTGTACCCTCTTGATAGGCAGCACGTAGTCTTTTTTGGCTTGCATAATATTCTTTTGTAAAAGTATCTATCATTTTTAACGACTTCATGCTATTCAAGTCGTTAGTATCTGACTTTAGCTTATCTTCAAATACAGTATAAAGGCTGTCCGATTTCTCCCAAGCTGAATTCCATAGTGGGTCAAAACGTTGGCAGTCGAAACCATATAATTTTTGAACATTCATCTCAACAGCCAACGGAAAAACAAGGTTAGTATATTCATTGTTTTTTCGGCAGGTATATTTAACAAGCGAATCTTGAAAATCAAAAGTTTTGCTTAAATACTCACTTTGTTCCTTATTCAAATTGGCTTTCATTAATTGGTAAATCTGATAATGTGCATTACCTAAGTCTTCGCTCACATACAAAGCGTGTGCTAAATCTACTCTAGCTTGCTGAGATTCTGGATTTGTCTTGAGAGTTTTATAACTTTTTTTGATGATTTCAGGAATATCCTTTTCAGCCATCACATTTTTAGCTAGTAGCATGTCTCTTCTTTGCATCATGCGTTCCCCATAATAAGCTTCAATGACTGATTGAGGCTCATTTTCTTTAGAGAGGTATTCAGTACAAAAAATATCTGGTTTGAAATTCCTAACGGCATCTTTAACGTACTCAAAATCGTTGTTTACGTTAAGTTCGTAGTTATGGGATGTGCCAATTAATAATATTTCTACCCTTTTTTGAGAAAGGCAGTTAAAACTTAGCAATAATATAAATTTTATAAAAAGTAAGAATGTGACTTTCATTTGAAAAAATATGGTTATTAAAATGCACTTTATGCAACAAAGATAAAGTTTATCAAATTAATATCATATTTTAAGTATATAATATAATTTTTTAAAGCAAAATTATGCTCCTATCGCTTCCTGAAGGGGTTTTTGGAAATATAATTAAGCGAAGAATAATTTTAATTTATCGTTAAAATAAAATCTTAGTCTTTTACTTTCGTCTGTTTCTATTACCTTTGTACAATTTTTGGGGATACGTTAGCGAAGTTTCGTTGATTTTATCCATTATTTCAGTCTCCTTGTTAAGTATCTCTTCAAAAATTACCACAAAGCTTTCCAAAATCAGTGGTTTTAATTTTTAATTCTTGGATATTGTTCTAGTTGTGGAACATTGGGAAGTAAGTATCTTAGGAATAATATAGTTAAAACTATCCAACTCAAAAACTAATACAAAAAGTGCCAAAAGATTCATCCATCAAGTCCGTTTTGATTATCGGTTCAGGTCCAATTATCATCGGTCAGGCTTGCGAGTTCGACTACTCAGGTTCGCAGGCAGCTCGTTCACTCCGAGAAGAAGGTATCAAAGTTGCTTTAATTAATTCCAATCCCGCTACGATTATGACAGATCCACTTAATGCGGATTATGTCTATCTAAAACCACTTGATAAGAATTCAATCATTGAAATCTTAGAAAAACATCAAGCTGAAGGTACTCCAATTGATGCTGTTTTACCAACAATGGGTGGACAAACAGCCTTGAATTTAGCGATTGATTGTGATGCTTCGGGGATTTGGGAAAAATACGGTGTTCGTATTATTGGTGTTGATATTAAAGCAATCGAGACGACTGAAGACCGTGAGAAGTTTCGTTTGAAAATGATTGAAATTGGTGTAGGCGTTTGTAAAGGACGTACCGCTCGCTCGTTTTTGGAAGGTAAAGAGATTGCACAAGAAACTGGTTTCCCATTGGTAATTCGTCCTTCATTTACTTTGGGTGGAACTGGTGGAGGTTTTGTACACAATCCAAAAGATTTTGATGCTGCCTTGAACAAGGGTTTGCACGCTTCGCCAACACACGAAGTATTGGTAGAGCAGTCTATCATGGGTTGGAAAGAATACGAATTAGAATTATTACGTGATAATTTAGGAAACGTAATTATCATTTGTTCGATTGAGAACTTCGACCCGATGGGGATTCATACTGGAGACTCAATCACAGTTGCCCCTGCCATGACTTTACCTGATACAATCTATCAGAGAATGCGTGACATGGCAATTAAAATGATGAATGCGATTGGTCAGTTTGCGGGTGGATGTAACGTTCAGTTCTCTTTAAATCCAGAAAACGACGACATCATCGCTATCGAAATCAATCCACGTGTATCTCGTTCATCTGCTTTGGCTTCAAAAGCTACTGGTTATCCAATTGCCAAAATTGCAGCTAAAATGGCAATCGGTTACAACTTGGATGAATTAACGAATGCAATTACTGGTACTACTTCAGCATACTTCGAGCCAGCTCTCGACTACGTTGTAGTAAAAGTACCACGTTGGAATTTTGACAAATTTAAAGGGGCTGATAAAACTTTGGGCTTGCAAATGAAATCTGTTGGTGAAACAATGGGTATCGGTCGCAACTTCCAAGAAGCACTTCAAAAGGCTTGTCAATCATTAGAAATCAAAAGAAATGGTTTAGGTGCTGACGGTAAAGGTTTGGTTGACCAAGATGCTATCATGCAGTCTTTAGGGAATCCATCTTGGAATCGTTTGTTCCATATTTATGATGCCTTCAAAATGGGTATTTCTTTCAAAACGATTCAACAAACTACAAAAATCGACAAATGGTTCTTATACCAAATTGAAGATTTAGTAAGAATTGAAAATACTTTAGAGAAATATACTTTAAGCTCAGTTCCGAAGGAATTGTTAGAAGAAGCGAAACATAAAGGTTTTGCCGACCGCCAAATTGCTTACTCTTTACGTTGCTTAGAATCTGAAGTATATGAAAAGAGAAATAGCCTTGGTATCAAGCGTGTTTACAAATGTGTAGATACTTGTGCCGCTGAATTTGAAGCAAAAACGCCTTATTTCTACTCTACTTTCTCGCAAGGTTCAGCTACGTTGGATAATGAATCGGTAAAAACAGATAAGAAAAAAGTAGTAGTTTTAGGTTCGGGACCAAACCGTATCGGACAAGGTATTGAATTTGATTACTCATGTGTTCACGGAATCTTGGCTGCTAAAGAAGCGGGTTACGAAGCTATCATGATTAACTCGAACCCTGAAACGGTTTCAACTGACTTTGATATTGCTGATAAATTATACTTCGAACCAGTTTTCTGGGAACACGTTTATGACATCATTCAGCACGAAAAACCAGAAGGAGTAATCGTACAATTAGGTGGACAAACTGCCTTGAAATTGGCTGAGAAACTTACTAAACACGGTATCAAAATCATCGGTACTTCGTTTGAAGCCCTAGATTTAGCTGAGGATAGAGGTGCATTCTCAACACTTTTACAAGAAAACAATATTCCTTTCCCTAAATTCGGCGTGTGCGAAGATGCAGATAATGCTGTAGAGTTGGGGCGTAAATTAGGTTATCCATTGTTAGTTCGTCCTTCTTACGTATTGGGTGGACAATCAATGAAAATCGTGATTAACGAACAAGAGTTAGAACAGCACGTTGTTGATATTTTAAGAGATATTCCAGGAAATAAAATCTTACTTGACCATTTCTTAGAAAACGCTATTGAAGCAGAAGCTGATGCTATTTGTGATGGTGAAGATGTGTATATCATCGGAATCATGGAACATATCGAGCCAGCAGGTATTCACTCTGGTGACTCGCACTCGGTACTTCCTCCATTCGATTTATCTCCAAATGTGATTCGTCAAATTGAAGAACATACCAAGAAAATCGCCGTAGCACTTCGTACCGTTGGTTTGTTGAATATCCAATTTGCTATCAAAGACGAAGTAGTATATATCATCGAAGCCAACCCACGTGCTTCTCGTACAGTGCCGTTTATCTGTAAGGCTTACCAAGAACCTTATGTAAACTATGCTACGAAAGTAATGTTAGGAGCAAAATTGAAAGACTTTACTTTCAATCCAGTGAAGAAAGGTTATGCCATCAAAATTCCAGTGTTCTCATTCAATAAATTCCCGAACGTAAACATGGAATTAGGACCAGAAATGAAATCAACAGGTGAAGCAATTTACTTCATTGATTCATTGAAAGATGATTTCTTCCGCAAAGTTTATGGCGAACGTAATTTATATTTATCGAAATAAGTAACAATCCCGAAAGATTGGATTCAACAACTTAAGATGATTATTCACGAAATGATACTTCACTAAAGTTGCTTATTTTTCGCTTATCAGGTATTTGATAAATAATATCAATTTTGAAACCTCAGTCGAATTTTATTTGGCTGAGGTTTCTTTTTTTGAAGTCAAGGAATGATAAAATTTTGTTTTTTGAAACGATGAATTTCTTAGCTTAAAGTATTAATTTAAGCCTCCCATTATCACCCTAACCTTTAAAAATTACTTTGGTGCTAAGACTTTTTACTTTATCAATCTTAATTTATTTCCTTCCTTTATCAACAAAGGCAGTATGCCCTTCGCAAAGTGAAACGCTTGAAACACTTAAAAGAATTTCGAAACTAGAGTCTTCTCAGCAAAAAAAACGCTTATTTACTTTGTTATCAAGCAGTGAAAAATGCTTTGGCAAAGATTCTGTTTATGCTTCCATTTTACAGCAAATTGCTACTTTTTATTACAAGGATAATGACTTCGAAAATGCTAGAACTTATATCAAAAAAGCGATTGTAGTGAACAGCATTGCCAAAGAAAATATCAATCGTTTTTACCTAGAAACTAACTATTATAATTTAGGAAGGTACGAGAATCAGCTTGGGCATTATCAAATTGCTTTAGATAACCTTGATAAATGTATCGCTATCGCCAAAACAAATCTTGCCAAAACAGCCTATTTATCAAGAGCTTACGCCCAAAAAGCCAATATTTTCAGCAAAATGGGTGATTTTGAAAAAGCTATCAGTAGCGTAGATTTAGGCATCAATTTTGCCAAACAAACCAAAAATGATGAAGGATTAGCCTTTAGTTTGATTGAAAAAGTAAAAACACTCACGATGATGTCGCAAACAGAAAAGGCCAGCGATAACCTGAAAGAAGTAATTTTACTCTTAGAAAAGAATGACCCAATTGGCTATTTACCTTATGCTTATTACTGGGCTGGGCAATTATTCACTGCTCAAAAACGCTACAAAGATGCCATTGCTTCGTTTCGTAAAAGTCAGGGAATTTATAAACTTAAAAACAATACATATAGTTACTCTTTGAATTTTTTGGACATCGGTTTTACTTATTACCAATATTTGCAGGATTATGACGAAGCCCTCAAGAATTATTTGATGGCTTTAAAAACGATGGATAATGCTTATATGAAAGTAATTATCTATGATGATATTGCAGCAGTTTATTGGAAGAAAAAAGATTATCCCAAAGCTTTTGAGTTTTATCAAAAAGCATTAGAAGTAGCCCCAATTGGTTTTAAATCTAAAAATGTAACTGAAATTCCTACGATAAAGTCACTTCAAGCAGCAGATTTCAAATCTTATTTTTTAACAACCCTTCAAGATAAAGCCGATACTTGGCTCGAATATCATAAGGCTACTCAACGAAAAGATTACCTTAGAAATGCCTTGAAAACATATATTCTTGCTGACCAATTGGTGGATTTGATGCGTTTTGAGCATTCGGGAACGGAATCAAAATTGTATTGGCGAAACAAAACACACCATCTTTACGAGCAAGCCATTGAAACTTGTTACCTTCTGAAAAATTATGAAAAAGCATTTTATTTTTTCGAGAAAAGTAAAGCAGTTTTATTGAATGACCGCCTGAATGAATTAAGTGCCAAGCAACAACTTTCTCCTGAAGATTTATTGAAAGAGAAATCTTTACAGCAAAAAATAGCAGAATTGAATACAAAATTAGCTGAACAAAATATTAAAGGGACTAAGTTAATTAAATTAGAGAATGAGTTATTAGAAGCAAAAGAGGAACAAACTGCCTTTATAAAAAGCTTAGAGCTAAAAAATCCTACCTACTATCAATACAAGTATGATACCACAACAGCATCTTTGGAAGATGTAAAAAAATACTTGAAAAGACCTAGCGAAGCAAAAAATGGAAGTATTAGTTTGGTTGAGTATTTTGTAGGGAACGAGGCAATTTATGCCATGAGAATATTGCCTAATCAAGCATTTTTACAGAAAATTTCGCTTGTGAATTATGAAAAAAACTCACAAGATTTTCTAAAGTATTGTGCTGATAACCAGCAAGCCAATGAAGATTTTTCAGGATTTTTGAAAGTGGGTAATCAATTGTATCAACAACTTTTTGCAAAATTGAGTATGCCCAAAGGTAGAGTAATTATTGCACAAGATGGATACTTTTTACCATTTGAAGCCATGAGTAAATCTGCTAAAAGAGCAGAATATTTATTAAAAGATTATGCGTTGAGTTATACTTATTCAGTACAATTTTTATTGAAAAATGCCAGTAATGAAAGCTTTTCTTGGACAAAGAAATTCTTTGGAATGGCACCAGTTACTTACCAAAAAGGCCTAAACCAAACAGAATTGACAGATTCTGATAAATCTTTGACGAAAGTTGCAGATTATTTTTCATTCGGAAAAACCTTTGTTAACCAAGCAGCCAACAAGCAAACTTTCTTTGAAAATGCACATAATTATCAAATTGTACATTTATATACACACGCACAAGCAGACGACAGCGACCAAGAACCAATGGTTTATTTTGCGGATTCTGTGCTAAAATTATCTGAATTAGGGGCATTAAATCGATATAAAACCCAGCTTTTAGTATTATCTGCTTGCAAAACCGCCGTAGGAAGAAATGCCACTGGCGAAGGCATTTTAAGTTTATCCAGAGGCTTTGCTACTTTAGGTATTCCTGCCACTTTAACCACACTTTGGAGTGTTGAAAACAAAGCGACTTATGCTTTAAACGAACTATTTTATCAGTATTTATCAGAAGGTTTATCGAAAGATTTAGCCCTTCAAAAAGCTAAAATAGCTTATTTACAAAGCCAAGCAGGCGAAAACCAATTACCTACTTTTTGGGCTGGAGCAGTGCTTGTTGGAGATGCTTCTGCCTTGAGTAGTACTAATTTTTTGTGGTATTTTATTGTAGGTATTTTATTAGTGATATTCGCTTTTTTTGTTTGGAAGAAGGTTAAACATTCGGCATAAAATTCCTTATTTCTACTTAATTGCTTGATAAGTAGTCTATATGAATTATATGGATTAAGGTTCTGTTTATCAGTGACTTAATATTGTGATTTGTCATTTGTAATTCATCACTTATACCTAAGTAATAACTACCATTTTAAATTATTTTTCCTTCATGCAACCCTTTGCTTTCCTGTACTTGTCTATAGATTCGAAATGCATCTCAAATTTTTCTTATGTTTACTGATCACAAATGTAAGGAAATGTCTTTTTTAACTTTCAATTGAAGTGTTAATCCAAATTTGTGAAATACTATGAAAAAAGTACTTTTTGTCTTTGCTTTGGCATTGACTAGCATTTTAACAAGTTGTGAGGAAAGTCTTGATCTTGGTCAGCAAAACCAAAATGAAACAACTGATGCGGCTTCCGCTGCTAAAGTTTCAGCGGTAATTAAACAAGATTATCCGACTGCAACACAGCTTTTAGTGACAACTATTGATTCAAATAAAGTGTATGGTTGTGATTTTTTAGTGAATGGTGTTGCTCATGAAGCCACCGTTTCCGTCACAGGAAAGATTTTGAGTACTTATGAAATCAAAGCAGATACAACAAAAGCAGCCTTAATTGATGCAATAAAACTGTATTTAGAAACCAATTATAAAGGCTATAAATTAGAAAAAGTAGCTGTAGGGAAAGATGCTAACGCAAAGGTTTCTTACAAGGTTTTGATTGTATATAACGATCAAAAAATTACTTTAATGTTTGATGCTACTGGTACTTTATTGGCTACTTTTATAGAACCAAAAGGTCAGAAACCAGACCCTAAACAATCTCCTAAGACTTATCCAGTTGTTTTAAGCGAGTTGCCAGCCAATATTCAAAGTCAGTTGAGCGGCTTTGAATTTGTAAGAGCATTCGTGAAAACGGATTCTGATGGAAAGAAAACATATTTTGTTGTTGCCAAAACTGGAGATGTTTTATACGAGATAACTTTTGATAATGCGGGGGTATTAAAAAATAAAAATGCCATAAAATTACAAGTGCCCAAACCAGAGGTTAAATATTTGAAAGATAATGACTTACCACAAGTAATTAAAGATTATCTTTCAGCCAATTATCTAGGTTGGAAATTTGAAAAAGGAGTGGTGCTTGTAAAAGATACAACAATTGATTCTTATACAATCGTTATTGCAAAAGAGGGTAAAATTATCACACTTACTTTTGATGGAAAGGGGAAATTTATCAGTGTTTTAGAACCGAAATTACCAACTATTCCTAAAATTGAAGATAAGAGTATTGTGGCAAACGACCTTCCGCAGACAATCAAAGATTATTTAAACAAAGTATATGTTGGCTGGACTTTTGTGAAAGGAAATGTAAGCCTTAAAAACGAAGTGGCACAGGCATATTTAGTAGTCATTACTTTTGGAACAGATAAGTACTATGTTTATTTTGATAAAGATGGGAGCTTTGTAGCGGCAAAAAAAGATAAATAGTAAAACGATACTGTTTGTTGGTATGTCAACAAACAAGTATCAAAAAAATAATATGAGAATTTTTGTAGGTATATTTTTCATCATGGTATTGAGTTTGGTTGTTGGTTGCGACGAAATCAGGGAAGTCGCTCCAACAGTAACACCAACTGTCACTACTATGTCGTTGATTGATACAAAAAATTATTACACTCCTCCTAATAATTTTATCGCAATTGACACCAAAGTGCTTCTGAAAGCATCGGGCTATAGCTCGATAAAAATTTTGAGTGCACCTCAATACGGTAAATATTCATTTTCTAAAACAGGTTATTTAGTTTATAAATCAGATTCTACAAAGAATGAAGTAACCGACTTGCTGATTTATAAAATGATGAATGGTGACCCTACAAAAGATAAACGAGATACGATTAAAGTAAATATTACTTCGGATAACAGTAAAATGCCTTGTAATGCAGGAGCAATTCCAGATTTTTTTACGGTAAAATTAAATACGCCAACTGTTTTGGATGTACTGAAAAATGACCGTTTCTGTAATGCCATTGTTGATTCAAGTTCTTTAGCCATTTTGGATAGCCCGAATTTTGGTAAGGTCGAAATTGTAAAGAATAAAATCGTTTATACACCCAAAAATAATTTCTATCAAAATGACATCTTCTTTTATCAAATCTGCACAGGTGGGAGTAATCCAGTTTGTAGAATAGTTGCTGTAAGGATTGATATTGAAGGAACTTGGTGTAAAAATATTTTAATTCCAGATGTGATTGTTATTGACAAATACGATACTTCAACACAGAAAATAAAAGTGCTTGAAAACGATAAGATTTGTGATAATTACGATGTAAAAAGTTTGAAAATTACGGTTAATCCACAGTTTGGGAAAGCAATAGTAAATGCTAATTCAGAAATTGAATATACCCAAACTGCCAAGCAAGAAGCTAATGATTTGCTAGAGTATACGATTTACGACAAAAATGGAGCGAATCCGCAAAAAATGTTTGTCGAGATTTTTATCCGTGCGATTCCTACTTGTAAAGCTTATGCTAAAAGTGGAGAAATGGAATTGTCGGCTAGTCAGGTAAAAGAAACAGAAATTGAAATTCCGTATAGGTTATTCGTTTCTGCTTGTGTAAATATAAAAAGTATCACGATTGAAACCCAACCAACTTATGGCATGATACGCATTGAAGACAAAAAGCTTTTGTACAAGCTTAAACAACAAGATGGCAAAGAGTATAATGATCAATTTAAGTATGTAGTTACCAGTACAAATGGAGAAATTCTCAAAGCCACTTTTACAATTAGAATTAAAAAATAAATGATGATTTTTTAAAGAGATAGCCCATAAACCTAGTATAAATGGTGTATTCTCTTAAAAATAATTCATCATTTAATAAAACTCACTAAATGCTCAACGAACAGGAATTAGTCAAAGCCTGCCAAAAAAACGACCGCAAAGCCCAAACTGCTTTTTATAACCTGTATAAAAGTAAGTTGATGGGGGTTTGCCGGCGTTATACACGCACGCCCGATGAGGCCGAAGACATCTATCAAGAAGCATTTGTGAAGATATTCAACAATATTCATACCCTTGAAAACCCAAAGGCTGTTGGTGCTTGGGTTAGAAAAGCAGTAATTCATACAGCCATCAACTATTATCATGCGAATTTAAAATTTCAACAAAATACAGAATATGAAAATATTGTACTAAGCAACGATGATTACCCCAACCTATTATCAACACTTACAAGCGAAGAACTGCTCGCACTTATCAATAAATTACCCGACGGCTATCGGATGGTATTTAACCTTTATGTAATAGACGGTTATAATCATGCTGAAATCGGAGAATTGTTGGGAGTGAGCGAGAATACTTCAAAATCACAGCTTTCAAGAGCCAAAGAGTTACTCAGAAAGCAATTAAAACAACTGGGAATTGTCAGCTATGAACGCACTTGATAACGAAAAAGACCCTTTTGAGGACATTTTTAGAGATAAACTGTTTGATTTTGAATCTGAACCAAACGATAAACTCTGGAAATCAATAGAACCTCAACTCCCTGCTAATCCAGCAAGGAGATTACCATATTGGCAAATGGCAGCAGTAGCAGTATTGTTATTGCTGACAGGAATGGGTGTGTATTTAATGCCTTCCTCAATCAGTAATGAAACCGGAAAAGCTCAGGTTGAAAAAACACAAGAAAAAGAGTTAAATAAAGTAACTACTTCTGAGAATTCGCTAGGGAAAAACAATGAAAATTCAGACAAAGAAAATAAATCGACCATTATTGAGGAAAATCATTTACAAAAGTCAGACAAAGTAGTATCTTCAACAATTGAGAGTAATGGAACTTCTGAAAAAGTTCAATATGAATTATCATCAGAAAGTAAAAAAACGACTTTAAAAGAACAGCAAAACAGACTGAAAGCAGTAGGAGTGATACCTCCTGTTAATTTAAGTAATGAGGTTCAACATGAACTTGCAGGTGATGCAAAGCAAAATAACTTTGTGAATCAGTATTCAAAAAAATATTCTCTGAATAAAAGCAGCAATAAAGCCAATCGTTCTGCTGTATTCTCTGGTAAGTATGAAGATATTGATGATGAGTCAGTAAGCAATTCAAAAGTTCAAGAAAATAAGTTTTCAGAACAACGTTCCACTTTGTTAACAAGTCTTGATGCAAAAGCGTATCATCCATTTACTAATCATTTCAGAACACCGAAAATAAGGTATCGTGGACCAAAACCTACTGTATATTTTAAGGAATCGAAGCCAGTAGAATGGTATGTGAGTGCAATGCCACTTATTAATTATTACACCATCACAGCTAATGGCAACGATGCGAATTATGTTCACAAAATTGCGGTGAATGATGAGGCGGACAGATTAGGTTTTTATACGCAGGCAGGTTTGGTTTTTACTTTATCAGATAGATTTAAGCTAAGAACAGGTTTGACTTTCACCAAAACAAATCATAGTTTTAGCTATCAAGTTCGTACAGATTCATTAGTGGTGCAGTCGCCAGATAATACTGGTGTTGATGTAAGTTTTGCCGAACTCAAGAAAGTTTATGCACAATCAGCCTATTATTTAGGTACAAAAGTTGATTTACAATATACTTTTTTAAGAGGTGAGTCGCTTTCACATTATGTAAATGTAGGAGTGGAGGGAGCGTACAAAATTAATGGAAGTAACCAGTTGAATGCCTTTGCGAATATTGCTTATGGAATTACTCGTCAGATTGGAGATTATGCTTATTTGTTTGTAGAGCCAACTTTTAGTTATTCGCTCAACGAACAAAGTGATTCAAATTCTTTGTTATTAATCAAACCCAATAAGATAGGTTTTAATATTGGGATAAACTTCAAACTAAAATGATAAGCATATTTAATTTTTTCTGGAAGGGACTAGTTTGTATTGTATTAATTGTTGTGGCACTAACGGTTGCTTTATTTAGCGGAGAAGTTAGTAAATTATAAACTAGGATTTTTTGAGGAGTATTTCAAATGGAATACTCCTCAAAAAATAAACTATTCTCTAAATCAGCACAGTAAAATGTAAATTCAATCTTGCATTTGCATTTAATTCTCCCTCAGATAAATCTTGCATAATTGGCTTCTGATAATTTATTCCAAATGATACGTTTTTATAGTACGATTCAACTCCTACAGAACCAAAAGTAGAGTATCCTCCCGTTTGTGTATTCTTAATTTTATTCTTTGTATCTAGCTCAGCATTTTCAAATGAAATACCAACATTTGGAATAACTGTAAAATCTGAATTGAATTTTTTAAAGTAAAGTAATGACAGATTTGTATTAAGCCTATTGCCGAATTGGTAATTATCACTGTTTTGAGTATTGATTTTATAAGAGAAATCGTAATTCAATCCCCAATCTTTATGGCGAATTGTGTAAACTAAATTAAGTAGAAAGTCAATGCTTCCTGTTCCTAATTGAAAATTGGCATTAGCCACTTCTGTATCGCTCAATAAATCATACTTATATTTTCCAGTTGGTAGTTTTACTCCTCCACCAACAAGTAAATTATGATTAAAACGATGACTTGCACTATCATTAACAGTATTGATAACATTGTAATTGGCTAAAGCTGTAATGTCCCCTAAACCGTTTAAATGAAGTTCTTTGCCAGTTTTCTGAATAGTTTGTTGGTTAATTAAGTAAGGTACAAAAGCCAATACTTGTACTTTTTTAAAAGGATAAGCACTTGCCCACAATTCTGTTTTCCAGAAATCTTCTCTGGCTTTTAGATTCACACTACTTAAATGTGAATCATAACTTTTATAGGAGTAACGCAAACCAACAAAACCCTTGTGTGATTGCGGTAAAATTCCAAAAAATGAACCTCCATTTCCACATCCACAGACTTCGCAAGCTAAAGTATTTGTTTGATTGATGATTATAATGAAAATTGAAAGTATAAAAATCTGAATAGCTTTAATCATGATATTGATGATTTATTAAGGAGTAAACCTTTTATCTGTTAGAAACTCTCTGTCGGTAAGCGTTCTTAAAAATGCAATAATCTGTGTTTTTTCTGTAGCGGTTAAAACGACTCCCAGTTTACCATTCTGATTAAGAATTGGGTCAAGATTTTGGGTAGCTGTAACGGTATTCATATAGTGATTGAGTACTTCATCCAAAGTCTGAAATCGCCCGTCGTGCATATAAGGTTTGGTGGCTTCTACATTTCTTAGGCTTGGCACTTTAAACTTATTTTTATCTTCTGACATTTCTGTTACTCGCATTCTGCCGTCGTCAATTACAGGTTCGATAAATGCTTTTTTTACGCCATCCACAATTCTATAAACTACTTGCTGACGTTCTGTTGGTGGTAAACCATTATTTCTGAAACTTCCATCACTAAATAATTCTCCAGTATGGCATGAAGAACATTTTTGTTTGAACAATTCCATTCCAGCCAATTCTGTTTCGTTAAAAACTACTCCATCTTCTTTCCTCATGTATTTATCATACCTAGAATTAGCAGAGACCAACGACAATAAAAACTGTGAAAGTGCTTTCAAAAACCGTTCTGAAGTAATTTCTGTTGAACCAAAGGCATTTTTGAACATAACAGGATATTTTTCTGTCTTTCTTAGTTTTTCTAATACGTTCGATACCTTATCGTCCATTTCAACTGGATTTTCGATTGGTGAAATCGCAAAAAGGTCTAAATCAAATACGCCGCCGTCCCATCCAAAAGTTTTTTCCCAAGCCAAATTTTGTAATGATGAAGAGTTTCTCAATCCAATCTGATTATCAATTCCATGACTTAAATCATGCAAATGATGCGTAAAACCAAAGTCCTGACGATGACATTCGCCACAAGACATTGAGCCATCTCTTGAAAGGAGTCCATCATAGAAAAGACTTTTTCCCAATTCAAAACCTTCTTTAGTGATTGGATTCTTCTCTATTTTATAAACAGGGCTTTGGAAATTGCTGGGCTGATAAAATAGTTTTTCAGGCTCTATTACCACATCTGGCTCTTTTGAGCAAGCAAAAACCATCAGAAATAGAAATAGTATACTGGTGCTTAAGAATAGATTTTTCATATCTAATTGTATTAAACTTCTACTCCTCTATTTAACGAAGAGTAGAAGTGTTTTTATGATTATTGAGCATCATTATGAACATGATCTACACTAAACATCGACTTGTAGTTATCGGCAATTGGAATTGCTGCAGTAATACCATGTACAAGATTGGTTTGTGCTAATTTTATTTGGGTTGTCCCGTTGAATACTTTTAAAATATCAACAAACAAGTGTACTTCTGGAGCAATATTACTACGAACTGTAGCCGCATTTACGAGTGGTAAGGTAACTGTGCGTAGATTATTGGCGGTTTTTGTGGTCATTCCTCCAAAACCACCTACATGTAATTGGAAAGGTCTTTTACCAGTAGCATTCGTTGGAATAACAGAAGAAGTTCCTTCAAATTTGAAGAAAATATAACCCGAATTCCAAGCCCAGTACATACCATCATCGCCATAAGAAGCTGGGTCAAGTACTCCTATTCGTTGACTAACATCTGATACACTTTTTGTACTATCTACGCCAACCATAAAAGAAACTTCCTTGTAATTTCCCGCTGGAACATCTTTCAATTCAGCTTCAAGGCTACCAGCATCAGACTGTTTCACCAAGAAATAATTGTTCGGAAATTTAACTACAGTACCATCTTCTTTCTTGAACGAGACATTAGAAATAAAGTAATTCAATGTAGTAACCGTAAAATCTTCGCCAGAACTGTTGGTATAAGTACCTGTTCCAAGCACTAAAGATTTGTCTCCCACTTTATTATCGAAAGAAAGTGTAATTGAGTTTTTATCATTTGGATTAATTTCGTCTTTATCATCTTTACAAGAAAATAGAATAATTGATGAAAACAAAAGCATGAGGATGATATTGATATTTTGAATATTTTTCATTGTTATAATTTTATGTTAAAAGATTTTTTAAACTTACTTCACCTTCAAAAACAAAGCAAATCCAAACAAACTCACTACCAAAACCCCCAATGCAGAGAAGATAGTAGCGATGTCACGGATGTCTTTTCCTGCCCAATCCATAAACAAAAATTTGTGTAATACGCCAAACGAAAGTCCTTCTCGACGGTCTGAATCAACGATTTGTGCTGCCAAACGACTGGTGGCTGGTTCTACATAATAAGTCAAATGGTTGTCGGTTGCCAAAGCTAATTTTACTACTGGCAAGCGTTTGTTTACAAAACCATACTCTTTGTCGAACTTAGTTAAATAGCCCGTTGAAGCAATGGCTGGCAAAGTACTTTCGTCTTCGCTTTCTTCTGTGCTTGTTCCTAATTCGCAACAAGCTGGGTCGCCACCTGTTTTTCCTTGTTCAATAAAATGTCCAACCAATGCTTTGGCATGAAGCATGATTCCGTCAGGCAAAATACTAGCTGTTTGTACATCGTAATAAGCCACATTCGGTTTGGCATCAGGTTTTTTGGTTTCGCTCATTTTCTCAGCTTTGTCTTGCTGTTCTTTTTTCCAAGCTCCTTTTTCTTCCGATTTTGTAAATACTTGGTAATACAATTTGTCGTCGATTGTGGCCAAAGAAAGATTTGAAACCTTAGTCCAGTCTAAAGGCAAAGCCAAATTCGCCGTTTGTAAATCTGCCGTTTTGATACTTGGTTGATAGAAATACTTAATGCGTTCGTCGGGCGTGAGTTTTTTTGTAGCGTGATAAGCTCCCGAAAAAGCGAAAGTAAAAGTGACAAAAGCAACCCAAAGCCCAATTTGGCGGTGATATTTTCTCAAGATTCCTACTTTATCGTTGGCATTGCGTGGCTTTTTGAATTTCCCCCACATAAAACCATAAATCACTAAACCACTAATCATTGAAATGATGATGATAGCAAGGAAGCTAATCATGATTGAAATTCTGAGCGTGTTATTGGAAATTTTTGTCAAGAAATCCCAGTTGTGGAAAGTTCTGAAAACCCACAAAAATGCTTTTCTACGATTTTCGTTGAAATTTGCCAAACGTGTTTGTTCAGTTTCTACATAAATATCCATTCCGTCAGCACGGTCAAATGATACTTTCCAAACGGGCAACAAACGATTCACGTAAGCGTATTCTTCATCAAAATCGGTAATTTCTTCAATACTTTTAATGGCTGAATTTTGGTCTTCTGTAAAATAGCGAGCTAAAAATTCTGCGTACTTTTTATCACCATTTTCAAGCATTTTGGCATCCGTTGCATTGAAGTACGCCAAACGATTACTTACTCTTTTTACTTGATAATATGTTTGATTATTGAAGTTGACAATTCTGAAATTTTTAAATTCTGTAATTTCATTTTTGTTCAATACTTCTTGCAATGACAATTTGATTTGTGCTTGGTTTACTGCTTCTGGCTTTACAAATTCGTGTGCCAATTTTACTTTAAACCAATGCGACATAAAAGGGTGCATCATTCCTGAAATGCACCAAAAAATTACGGGAATCATCGTAATCAAACCAATGATTCTGTGCCAACGATAAATATTTCGTTTGATTTTTTTCTTTATTCCTCCGAAGTATGATTCTTTCTGAATCGTATCGTCGGCTATTTCGATGATGTTATTTGCCATGTTTTTTTATTTAGTGAGTGATTTTTAATTGTGAATTAGCGAATTGTGAATTAGTGAGTATAATTATTGTAGTACCTATAATTACTCAATCACTAACTCACAATTCGCTCATTCACAACTATTTTCCCGTAAAATTGTACTGCAAGCCAATCACCACAGTGCGTGGAGCGGCTGGCGTGTAGGTCGTTCTGTCAGTAGCATTATTACCTCTTGAAGCTTGGTTGGCGTACAATTCGTCCGTCAAGTTCATGATGTTGGTAAATACTTCAATGCCTTTGAATGTATAACCTGCACGGAAATTCAATACGCTTACGCCCGAAAGTCCGAAAGCGGTTTTATCCTTGTACACAACCGTATTGATTTGGTTTTGGTAGTACGACGACAGGCGTTGCCATTCGATAGCAGCACGTAAACCTTTCGCCCATTTTGGTTTGTAAGTGATTTCAGAATTGGCAATAAACGAAGGAGCTGAAGGCATATCTTTGCCGTTTACATTTTTCACTACGTCCGAAGCTCTGGTACTCAACGTAAATTCGATAAAACGGTGAACGGCATTTGTTCCGCCAAAACGAATAAACCATTCTGAGTTTGGCTTATAAGTAATGCCGTATTCGATACCTCTGTGCAAAGTTTTTCCAGCAGATTGATAGTCCGTAGAACCGTCGGGCTGACGAATATTCAATAATTCGTTCTTTCCATTCATTTCATAATAGGCAAGGTCGATATAAATTTTGTTGTCTAAGAACGAAGCCCAACCGCCCACTTCTTTGTTGTCGAAATAGGCAGGCGTTAAATTATAGTAAAATGGATTTGCACTTCCCGCAGGTGTTTTACGGAAAACAGCCGTTAAGCCCGGAGGCGAGAAGCCTTGTGAATAATTGGCATAAATTCCTTTTCCGTTGCCCAAATCATAAGTCGCTCCGATTTTTGGGGTTACTTGGCTGTACTCTTTTGTTCCTGTGGCATTGTTGTCTAAATAATTCAAATAATCGAATGACATGCGGTCGTAACGAAGCCCTAATGAAAGTCTTAGTTTTTGGATGGGTTCAAAATCAAACTGCGAGAATAAACCTGTATTGTAGATTTTAGCATCATACTTGGCTACAAAAACATCAGGATTTTCTTTTACCAAAGTATATTTTTCAACCGATTTTCCATCTGCACGGAGTTTGGCTGAAAGGTCGATTGTATAAGAACGATACGGATTGGTTGAATAATCATAAGTGCCACCAACTAATAAACGAGCTTTGAAGAAATTAAATCTTTGTGAATGCTGTGCCAAAACGCCATAAGAAGTAAATGAATTATCATTGATTTCGCCTTTGGCAGTCGTCGCTCCAGTCGTCCAGCGAATTGAATAACTTGGATTTTGTCCGACAGAATTGTCACGATAATATGGCGTAACGGTTGTTTCTGCATTCGTATTCCAAGTATGTTCTAAAGAAATTTTGGCACGAGTAGCCAATACTTTTCTGTAAGTAAAATCAGAAGTTGAAGAATATTCTCTTTTGTAAAATGCGATAGAGTCAACGCTTCCGCCTGTTTGTGAATAATAATCATTATAAGCCAAAGTACTTACCAAGCGAGTTTTATCAGAAAGTTTGTATTCAGCTCTGGCATTAAAAGACGTTTTATCAAAATCACTTCTTGATTGCCAAGAATCTACTTGTTTCGCTACATAACCACCTAAGTACAAACCAAATTTGCCCACAGTTGCACCTGCTCCGTATTGAATTCTTTTGTAACCATAATTATCAAACTGAATACCAACCCTTGCCGTTGGCACAGCAGTTGGGCGTTGTGTAATAAAATTGATTGCACCACCAACAGCTTCTGGCCCGTACAAAGAGGAAGCTGGCCCTTTTACTACTTCTACCGATGAAACTGAAAATACATTCATTTCAATAATGGCATTATGGTTGAAAACACCCATTGGACGAATTGGTACGCCATCTTCTAAATACAAAAAGTACGCAGCCGTTCCCATTGGTTGACGAATCCCCATTCCGTGTTGTTCGTTGTTGTAGTTCATCATCACTACGCCAGGCGTTTTGTTGATAATTTCGTACATACTTGTCGGCTTGGCATCGTTAATCAAGGTTGAAGATAATTTTGAAATCGCCACAGGAGCTTCTGTACGCAAACTTGCCTCACGGTTGGCAGTTACTACTACTTGTTGAAGGTTTTCTACCGAAGGTTCTAATGAAATACTCAGTGCTTTGTCGGCTTTGTAATCGACTTCTAAAGCTTGAAAACCAATGCTTGAAATTGAAATTTTATTGATTTTCTCGGCAGTTTTCAACAAAAATTCTCCGTTGATATTGGTGGTTGTTCCTGCATTTGTGCCTAAAGCTTTTACCGATGCACCTACAACAGGTTCTTTGGTAGAGTTGTCGAAAATTTTACCTTTAATAATATTTTGGGCAAACGAAGTACTTGTCGTCCATAAAATGACGAAGATGAATTTGGCAATATTTTTCATTTTGGTTGAATAAAATCGTTTCGATTTTGTCCACAAAAAACCGAAAACAGGTTTTGGGGACAATCATTTTTTCTTGAGAAATAAATAAGAAAGGAAAATCCAGAAAGCACAGAATACGTCAGTATTCATACAAAAACAGTCGTTTTTGTGCATACTTTAAGAAAAAACCAGCAAAATGAAACGATTAGACAATCGGAGGGTGAAAAAGAGAAGACGTAACGCTTACTGAATTTTCAGTAAGAAAAGTGTAAATAGATTTTGTAGAAAGTGGTACATAAGCCCATTCTAGAGAGAAAATTGGCTCGGCATCAAATACTTCTTCCAAGATTTTCTTGAAAGATTGGCTTTGCTTTTGTGTTTCTTTAGTGGCATTGTCTTCGGCTACTTTTTCAAGTTTTTTGGCTAAATAACAATGACCATTACAATTCATTTGTGGTTTGAAACGGTTTTCGCAAAGGTTTTGAATGATGTACTCTTTCCTTAATTCAAAATCCAAATACACCACAGGCACGAGTAGCGTTTTTACGCTAATCAGCACCAAAAGCAGTAATGCTATGTAGTTTTTGGTTTTCATGGATTTTAAAATTTCACGCAATTTACTACCAGAATCAATAAGTTGTACCCTGATGTTATTTTAAATAAAAATCAATTTAAAATATTTACTTTTGTGGATTACTAACCACAAAAATTAATCATCAACAAAATGTCAGACTTTCAAACATTCTTCAAGCTTGGTTTTCAGCATATTACCGATATTAACGGATACGATCATATTCTGTTTGTGGTTGCGTTGTGTGCAATATTTCGTTTAAAGGATATTAAAAAGGTAGCAATTTTAATCACAGCATTCACAATTGGGCATTCGCTTACTTTGGCTTTGGCTACGCTTAATTTAATTACTTACAGTTCAGAATTCATAGAATTTCTCATTCCAGTAAGTATTGTCCTTACTTGTTTTATGAATTTGTTTCATAAATCTTCCGAGCGAGCTTCCCAAGCAGAACATTCTTCCATTTTACGCTATCCGATGGCGATGATTTTTGGGCTAATTCATGGAATGGGTTTTTCAAATTACCTTAGAAGTTTGTTGGGAAAAGAAGAAAGTATATGGCAACCACTTTTGTCATTTAATATTGGTTTAGAAATCGGACAATTACTGATTGTGTTACTTTCTTTGTTGTTGAGTTCATTGTTGTTGGATATTTTCAAAGTAAAAAAACACGATTGGAATCTGATTCTCTCAAGTTTAGTAGCAGGAATTGCTATTACTTTAATTTTAGGGACAGATTTTTTGAAGGCTTAATTGCTGATTTTCAGGATGGTTTCTGCCGTACTTTGAACTTTCATCGCCCAGCGTTGGTGCATTTTTCCTGAAAAATGTAAACCATCGCTAGCAAACATTGAATCATCCGTATTTTGTCTGCTAATACTTGTAATATCAATAAAAGCGATTCCTACTTTCTTACATTCTTGTTGTGCTACTTCGTTGAAAGCATCAATTTCTCTGGATATTTTTGCTCTATCGTTATTCCTTCCTGCTAGTGAAACGCCCCAATCTGGAATGGATAAGACCATTACTTTTTGAGCATCGTTTTTAGCAAATTTCGTACTGATGCTTAACAATTCTCTGAATTCAGTTCGGTACTTTTCAAGGCTTTGTCCACGATATTGATTGTTTACGCCAATCAATAATGAGACCATATCGTATTGCTGACTAAGGTTTCTGCTGGAAATTCCCTGCATTAATTCTTGGGTTGTCCAACCTGTTTGAGCAATAATATCATGAGGTGTAATTTGATATTTACTTGCCAATAAATCATTTAACAGAACCGACCAACGCTCTTTTTCAGGAACGCTTTGTCCAATTGTATAAGAATCTCCCAAAGCTAGAAAAGATTTTTTGAGCATCGTTTCAACAACAGGTATCGTACCTTGATTTGGATTTTGAGGAATATACTTTTTTTCGTCCGTTGAACTACAGGCCAACAGTAATAACAAACAGAATACAATATATTTTAGCTGATTCATCACTTAATGCTTTTACTTTGATAAAAGTTTGACAAAGTATTTTGTTTGAACATTTACGTAATTAATGAAGGAAGAAGTGCTAGTTGGAACAAAAAATTCCTCAGAGATGTCTCTGAGGAATTTTTTTTTGTTAGTTATCGTTCAATCTGCTGGATTGATGATGCCGATTTTATTAGGAATAATAATTTTGAAAGTAGTTCCTTGCCCTTCGGTACTCTCAAAAAAGATTCTTCCACCAAGTTTTTCGATGGTATATCTTAATGTATAAAGCCCAATTCCTGAACCATGTGCTTGACTTGTAGCACGATAAAATAGCTTGAAAATGTTTTTTTGTAATTCTTTTTTGATGCCAATTCCATTGTCAGACAAAATGATTTTTACAAATTCCTTATCGCCTGAAATATTTATGCTTAGGGATGAATCATCTCTTTTAACATTTCTGTACTTGATTGCATTATCAATAATGTTCTGAAATAATGAAGTAATGATGGGTTTATCAAAGTAAAAATCAAAGGGGCAATCAATCGTTTCTTCAAAATTTTGTGAAGTATAACCTTCAACGCTGGCTAAAGATTTTTTTACCTCATCAATAATAGTCCTGAAATCAATTAATTCAAAATGGGGAACCACTTTTTGGATTTTGAGAGATTCGTTTACTTTTTCTACCGTTTCTAATAATCTACTTACACTTTCATTAATCAGTCCGCAATAAGCCTTTAGCGTATCAATATCAACGGGGTCTTCTTGAAGAGCCATTTTTGTTAATTCCAAAACACTCGTCATTGGGCTTTTAATATCGTGCGATAGTCTGTACGAAAGTACTTCTAAAGATTCTATCGTATTTCTATATTCTGTAATATTGGAAATTGCCACGCCAACACCATTACCAACTTTGAAGGCTTTTACTCTATTGTACTGATTTCCATAAATAGGGCTTCCAATAATTTCTTCAATAATCAGTGGTTTTCCCGTTTGGATTACTTGCATGTATTGACCGTAGAGTCCTTTTTCAATAGCATTAGGTGCTACTTCTAAAATATGTTTTCCAACGAAGGCATCTCGCTCAATATGATAAAATTTAAGTAAAGACTCATTCGCATCTATAACGTTCAATTCACTGTCAAATAGAATAAAATGAAGCTCCGCATTGTCAAAAAAAGCTGAGCGAAGGGTTTGTTGTTCATTATCCGTTATCATAATTAATTTGAGTTGATTTTTTATAAGAGGTCTTACATTACAGGTTGGTAGAAAGTACCTTCCAAAGATTATTTTCTAATAAGTTATCAATTCTGATTGAAATTGTCTAGGAAAAGTTGAATGAATGCTCTATTAAATTTTGTTGATATATTTCAAGAATAAAAAATCTTTATATATTTACGAGATAGTAAGAAGCAAATTAATAGTAATTCAACCTCCTTTCCACAATCATTAAATTAGTTTATGTTTAAAAAAGTACTTGTGTTGGCAATATTTTCTGTATTGTCTTCTTTCTCGGCTTTTTCTCAGCAAAAAAAACTTGACCAACTACTTTCGCAATGGAAGAAGCTAAGTCTTTCTGCCCAACAAAAAACTGATACTAATACAATCAATTTATTAAATAGCATTGGAAACGAGTATATGCAAACGGTTTCCGACAGTGCTTTTATTTTTTCAGATAAAGCTTTGGCATTATCTAAATCACTTAAATACAATAAAGGAAGTTCGGCAGCCTATGCCAATATTGGCAAAATGCACTATATGAAAGGTAATTACGATTTGTCTTTACACTTTGTACTTACTTCATTAAATCTCAGTAATCAAATTAATGATAAAGCTGGAGTAGCAGGGGCATCAAATGTAATCGGGCTTATTTACCTTGCTCAGAAAAAAACTAATTTAGCTTTAGCAGAATTCAGAAAAGCTGCAAAAATTAATACAAGTATTAACAATCAAACAAAATTATCCGCCAATTACTTCAATGCAGGATTGACATATTTAGAAGCTAAATCAGATAGTGCTTTGCGGTACTTTTTATTGTCTAAATCTATCAGTACAAAAATCCACGACGAACATTTGATTGCAATGGCAAACAATAGACTCGGCGATTACTTTTTACAAAAATCTCAAACACACAAAGCAATTGTTTATTATTCGTCTGTGTTAAAGAATAAAAAATACCAAAACGATTGGGAAAATAGTTTCGCTTATACTGGTCTGGCAAAATGTTATTATAAGCAAGGGAAGTTTAAAGAAGCAAGCATCAATAGTGAAAAAGGACTTTCTTTAGCCCAAAAAACCAATACTAAATGGGATATTGAACAAGCTTTAAGAGTATTACACGAATCTTTTAGCGCACTTGGTGACTCAAAAAAAGCGTATAAATATCTTTTAATGGATAAAATTTATAGCGATAGTTTATTTGATGAATCAAAAGAAAAAGAAATAAATGCACTCAACTTAAAGCAACAACAAGCTGAAAACGAAGTATTGATTAAGAAAAATCAGATTGCGGAGGAGAAAGAAGCCACTAGCCAAATGGTAACCCTTATCATTATACTCATTGCTTTATTTTTGATGATTATTACGTTGATTACTTTTAGAAATGCTAAGAGAAATAAAAAATTATATCAGGCCCTCCAGAAAAAAACAGATTTTATCGCCGCTCAGAATGAATTGATTGAGCAAAAAAATGAAGAGCTTAATCATTCTAATCAGACAAAAGATAGGTTGTTTTCTATCATTGGACATGATTTAAGAGGACCTTTTGCCACCATGCTTGGAGCATTAGAATTATTTAAGACAGGCGAGTTGGAAGAAGAAGATAAGCAGATGATGCTTGATAGAATTTTAGAGCAAATGACTGTTACTTCTGCCATGTTAGAAAATCTATTGGCTTGGGCAAATAGTCAGCGAGAAGGTTTGAAAACGCAATCAATAACCTTGTCTTTAACAGGAATTGTCAATGAAATACTTGGTGTTTTTGTGATGGTGGCGGGTGAAAAAAACATTCAGATTATTCATCATTTTGAAGAACCTCTATCAATCAAAGGCGATCCTGACCAAATTCGAATACTCTTCCAGAACTTAGTGGCTAATGCTATTAAATTCACAAAACCCAAAGGTAAAATCGTGATTAGTTACTTAGTGAACGAAAGTACTATTAAGGTTTCTATCAAAGATGATGGTGTTGGGATGACAGAAGAGAAATTGAAATTGATTTTTCAAGAATCTGGGAAAAGTATTTCAACTTATGGGACCAAAAAAGAAAAAGGCATTGGTATTGGTTTAATGCTTGTGAAAAAATTTATTGAACTAAACAATGCTACTATTACTGTGATAAGCAAAGAGCATGAAGGAACAGAATTCGTAGTAGAGTTTACTAGAATTTAGTACTTATCACACAACTTTATACAATTTCATTAATGTAGTTAAAATCATTTCAATCGTTTCCAAAGGTAAATCTTTGGTTGGGTCAAAAAGCATAATTTTCATTCTTGAACGCTTTTCAATGATTAGGTCGGGATGTTCAATACTTTTTCCTTCTACAATACCGAGGTATGGTTGTTGGTATTTTTTATGAATCCATAAATAGCAAAACATTTTCCCTTTATAGCAGAAAAAAGGCATTCCGTACTTCAAAACATGTGTAATGTTTTTGTCTTGCGAAAGTATAATTTCCCTCAAAGCCATCAAACAACTTCTATTCGGCTCTTCTTGTTTCAAATAAAAATTATCGACTTCTTTCATGGGGATGGTTTAGGATATTTCTGTTAGGATATGCTAAGGCAAAGTTTACTTTTTACTTCTTGTCTGAAAATGGATTTCGCAGTTTGGTAGCCATTGCTTTAATTTATCTTTATTCTTTTGGGTTAAAAAATCATCATCAATTCTCAATGATTTTAGTTTGCTTAGTTGAGCAATATTAGGGGAAATAAATTTTATTGGATTATCCCAAATTTCAAGTTTTTCTAGGTTTTTTAGGTCAGAAATATTGTCTGGAATGTTGTCAATTTCATTATCAAAAATCAAAAGTTCTTTTAAATTCCCTAAGTATCGTGTTTCTTTTGAAATAGCTTTAACCTTATTTGAATATAGATAAAGGGTTTCAAGTTTATTTAATCTGTTGTCTATGAATGAAAAATCTTTAAATAAATTACTATCAAGTGAAAGCCAAGTCAAGTTTGGAATTGTCTTTATTTTTTCTGGAAATTTTGCTAAACTATTGCGTGAAATGTCAAAATGTTCTAACTTTTTAAGTTGTGATAAGTCACAATTAATGTCTTTAATTTTTGTGTTTGCAAAAGAAATACTTTTTAAACTTTTAAGACTTGAGATTTCACATTGGAACTTACTTATTGGGTTGACAGCCATTATCAACTCTTCAAGAGATGCTATTTCATAAATTTGAGGAGGAATTTCTGTAAAACTATTACCTGTCAATATAACCTTATAAATATCAAGGTTACTCAATCCATTTGGTAAAGAACTAAGCCCTTTATCATGAAGCCATAAATATTTCCCTTTTTCATCTTTTGCGATTGGTGAAAAATCGCTTTTATACAAACTATTAGCCTTACCTTCTGCAATTTTATTACATAGTTCTGTCATTTGGTTTTTTACATTGCCTTCTTTACTATCAACAAAAAATAACCAACTTTTTACTTTTTTATCACATACAATACAATCAATTTCAAAGTTTGCATCCCAATCAATCCGATTTTCATCAATGTTTGAATTATCTGCAAAAGCAAAACGAATCCTTGAAGGAATGTCTTCTACTTTGGTAGAAGTAATGATTAATCCTGTTTCAGGGAAATTGATTGCCTTTTTCCAAAACTTAGTTTTTGATAATTCAGGATAACCTTCAATGCCAAATATAATACCTGCTTGTCCTTTAAACCCCTTTGGAAAAACAATGTAATTATGTTCTTGCCAATTCATATAACTTACAAAAGCAAAGATAAAATAGCTTGCAGTCAACACTACTTGAATTGTGGAATATACCTTCTTGTTATTTGTGAGTATGAATATTAGATAGTCAATGAAATAAATTATTAATCCAATACCTATCAAGTAGATTCCCCAAAATGTAAAGTAACTCAGCGTCAACACCGCTATTAATCCAATAACAAGTGTAATAAATCCGAGTATCTTTAATGGGGAGTTCGTTATTTTTTTCACGGTCGTTTAAAGAAGACTATCAACTTAGTAATAGTAATAAGCAAATCTAAATTCCCACACAACCTACCACTTTCCCACAAAATCCCCAAAACAAACCCTTTCGCCGTTGTTCGTGTCTCCACGAACAAATTTTCGCTACTAATCTAGATTAATCTTGCCAATGACTCAATAGTCCAAATTCATCAATTCCATATTCATAAAATTTAGCAGAGGAATATCTATAACTTTCAGGCAAATCAGCTAAGTTCCATTTTTCTGCGATAGGATTATTATGAATGTAATCAATTTTTTGTTGCCACACAGTTGGTGAATACAAAGCAATTGGAAGACTATTTCTTTGCCAAAAATGATATTTACGATTGGCAGATTCTACTTCAAAATAAGATAGGACTTTCGGATGATTCAATGATAAATCTTCTAAAAACCTGTGTCCAGTATATTTCATAAAACTAGCATTTGGCATCTCTTTCCCATTTTTAGCTAACATTGTCCAAATCAGATGGATATGGTTAGGCATAATAACGAATGCAAATACCTTAATTTTTTGTTGAGCTACTAAATATTGTAAGCTACTGATAATTATATCTTTATACTTGTCAGGCTTTAATAGTTTTTGCCAATTTAAAATGGTGGCAGTATAAAAATATGGAACGCCTATTTGCATACTGGAATATTGCATAGCTTATTTGGTTTTGTAGATTTTCGTTTATTTTTATGCTTGCTAATGTTTATCGTTGAATTGTTCGTGAAGACACGAACAATGGCTATGTGGCAAACTATTGTTTTCTCGCCGTAGTTTGTGTCTTCACAAACTACTAATCTTTTGCCATTCTTCGTGTCTTTGTGAACAACAATTAGATAATTATTCAACAAATTGTTCGTGGAGACACGAACAATGGCGAGTAGCAAATTCTTATTTAAAAATAAAACAAATCTAAATTCCCACACAACCTACCACTTTCCCACAAAATCCCCAAAACAAACCCTAATTCATTTCACGAAAATTATTATTCGGTATTTTATCTCATGATAAATTGTAGCGGTAGCTCTTGCAGTTACCGTTTTGAAATGTAGGAATGACAAGAAATAAACAATTTCACCCTTGAAAAATTATTTGTTTGTTTATAAAATAACCATTAAAGCCTACTTAAACCCATATTTATATTCTAAAAAACAAAAAGCCCTCTGCTTGTCTGCAAAGAGGCTCTGGATATAAATGGGTGCCGTATTATTCTTCTTCGATGATTTTAAAACCCCAAGCTTCTAAATCTATCGCTTGGTTATTTAGAATTTTTGTATTGGAAATCAACTCTTTTCCACTTTTATGTGGATAAGTAAGGTTTTTGCTTTCAGCTGAATAATTGAAATAATAATGAATTTTCTTTCCAGCTGTATTTGTACCTTCTTTTGTGATTAATGGGAATGCCAAATTTTGATTTACTCCCCAAAGTTTTGCTTTTTTTAAGGCATCTTTCAAGATATTTTCGGTTGTTTTAGCATTCGTCATGCAAGCAATGTACGTCGCTAAACCTTTGCCATATTCATTTTCTGTCACCGCAGCGTATTTTCCCCAAGATGGATGTTCATAATATGCCAAAACTTTAGCAGTTGTAGGCGTAACTAACTCCATCCAAGTATTGATTTTGTTGTTTTCTGTTCCTACTTGAAAAGGGTCACCTTTCAAAGACACATTATTGGGAATAGTAAATTGATTATATGAAATTCCACAAGCTTCGTTGATAATTCCGGGCTGAATGCTATTTCTTACCGTTACGTTTTCGTTAGAAAAACCGCTTTTGAAAGTATAAATTACATGACCTCCGTTTTTGGTAAAGGTATTTAATCGGTTTAATAATTCATCCGAGGCTGCATAAAGAGCAGGCACTACAATAAGTTTGTACTTTTCAAAATTGGTAGAGCTTGGGTCGATAAAATCAGTGCCAATATTCATGCGATAAAGGGCATCGTATATCGGACGAAGAATATCATTATAGCGTTCTCTTGCCCCCCAACCAAAACTAAAAGCATTAAAAGCCGTTTGTGCTTCATTACTGAAAAGAATCGCTACCTCATTTTGTTTTTTAAGATTGATTAATTGCGAACTCAATCTATCAAAGTCTTTACCAATGTTTTTTGCTTCATTGTAAGTAGCATTCGGTTGAAAATCATGGCTCAATAAACCTTTCCAATAGGTTTCTGCCGAGTTATGAATTGAGTGCCAATGCCAATATTCCAACATATTTGCCCCCGATGCCACGTGGCTGAATGCTTGTAAACGCAATTGATTAGGATAAGGTGTCCATTGTGGGAAACCTTGTGCTTCTGTTTCAATTACTAAGTAATTTTTTCCATTCTTCATCGAGCGACCTAAATCACCGCCTAAAGAAATTTCAATACCCGTCAAGAAATCTTGGGTTGGATGATAAATATCAACACCTGCATAGTCCATTGATTTGGCTGCATCAAAATGATTTACATCCGTTTGGATGCCGTAAGAAAAACCACGCCAATCAAAATCAAAGTTTTGAGTAACAAACTGATTAGGTTTGCTATATTCTTTCACTAAAGCTACTTGCCAAGCTAAATAATCAGTCACTAATTGTCTTTGAAACTTAGAAAATTCAGAACTCAAACTTGCATTAATAGTGCCAACCATTGATGGGAAATCATCCCAGTTATTAATTCTATTACTCCAATAATCTAAACCAAAAGCTTTGTTAATGGCATCTACAGTTTTGAATTTTGCTTTCATGTATTGTACAAAAGCCTTCTGTACATTATCGCCTGCGGTATTATAATGTTTGGTTTCGTTATCTACTTGGTAGCCAATAATAGCGGGATGGTCTTTTAGATGTTCCATGATTTTACGAATGACTCTTTCTGCATGAAATCTGAAATGTTCATTGGTAATATCCATGTTCTGACGCACGCCATAACGGTTTTGACCTTGAGCCGTAACCGCCAAAACATCAGGATATTTTTTCACTAACCATGTTGGAACAGCATAAGTAGGAGTTCCGATAATCACATGGATTCCTCCTTTGTGCATTGCATTCAATACACGGTCGATATGCGAAAAATCATAGACATTATCTTGTGGTTCAACGGTACTCCATGTAGATTCTGCAACTCTCACAACGTTAATACCTGCTTCTTTCATCATGGCAACGTCTTTCTCCAAACGGTCATAAGGCATATACTCATCATAATAAGCTACGCCAAAGAGTAATTTATTATCGGCTGTTTGTGCGGAAAGAAACAATACATTTGCTAAAATTAGGCTAGTCGTTAATAGACATTTCGCCAAGATTTTGGTAAATAATCTGGAATTTTTCATAGTCGAAGCTTAATAGAGATGTTTCTAAATTGATTGTTTTTGATTGAAATTTTACTTCTATCTCAAAAATAATATAAAATTGTATCAGAATGATACAATAACATAAGGATTCTTTTTTGGAAGACAAAAAAATACCCCATTGTCATTTGCATAACAATGAGGTATTAGCTTTTACAAGACTATTTCTTTTTTCGGATTAGAAATCCGAGTTACTTTTTCAGGAATTTGTTCAGCTTACATTTTTTTACTCCTTTCAAACCTTCTACCACGGTGATGGCATTTACTTTTGCACCTTCATAATTAGTATGAGTATGGTCGATAGGGAAGTAGTTTTTCTTTAAAGTAGCCTCATCCGACTGCTCATATTTTACGGCAACTAATTCATTCAAATCAACAAAGAAAGCTCCTGTAGTTTTTGCAGTTTCAGCCGCCCATTTCCCATAAGTATCTCTTGGAATTTTTCCGACTTTCCAAACATTACGTGGCACTGGTGAAAAAACGATGGCAGTTGCACCTTTTCCTTTAGTTTCGTTGATGTATTTACGCATGTACCAGCCATAAGTATGTACGGTTTCATGCTTTTTGGTCATCATATTATCAATTTCTTCAGTTTCTTCGCCTATTCCTTTGATACTTCCTCTAGCACGAGTACTATCGTTCAAAGCACCGCCATCGTTATGTCCGAATTGAATCATTACATAATCACCTTTTTTAAGATTAGCCATGATTTTATCCCAACGTCCTTCTGTTAAAAAAGTACGGCTACTTCTTCCACCGATTGCATGGTTTTCGATATGGATTTTGGTCGTATCAAAATAATCTTGGATGACACTTCCCCAACCCCATTGTCCATCTGAACCTTTACCAGAGCCATTTCTCACGGTAGAATCACCGATGATATACAACGTAGGTTTTTGTTTTTTAAAGAAGGTAAAAGAAAGAAAAATAATACTTGATAAAATTAGAATGCGTTTCATGTGTTATTGTTTTTATACTTTGAATATCAAATTTATTCCTATTAGCTGGTGACTTAAGTCACTAGCTAATAGGAAGGATTTAAGCTTGTCAGCCTACTTCATTTTCAACACTTCAGCTCCAGCTAATAAGAAACAACCTAAACCGAAATCTTCAAAATCTGGTTGTTTATCAACACTTAGCGGCTGACCGTCCTTTGGTTCTTTTCCTGTTCCTTGTACATAACCCAAGAAACCATTTGGTTGAACACAGTCGTTCAACATTGCATTGGTAGCTTTTGAAATAATGGGTAAGTATTGTTTTTTGTTCAATAAACCATGATTTACTCCCCAAGCCATGCCATAAGTAAATAAGGCTGTTCCTGTTAATTCTTTACCGCCAAATTCTGTTTCATCCATTAAACTTACATTCCAAAATCCATCCTGACGTTGTAATGGAGGCAAGGCTTTCATCATTTCAAGATATGTTTTTTCATATTCTTCACGATGTGGGGCATTTTTCGGCATAATTTCTAACACTTTCACCAAAGCTGCAACAACCCAACCATCCCCACGTGACCAGTAACAGTTTTTACCAGCAGGTGTTTTATATGGCGGGTCGAAATCTTTATCTCTCCACCAAAGTCCTTCTGCTGGATTATACAAACCTTTATCGCCATGAATGGTTTTTGTGTGCATGTACATTTGATACATTTTTTCGTAATAACGGTCATCTTTGTACATCACACCCAAACGAGCGAACACAGGCATTGCCATTTGTAAGGCATCTACCCACGACCAGTCGTCTTTCTTTGTACTATTCACCATACTATCAATGGAGGCTTTGATGTCACGGATTCTTTCTGGTTTTGGATCAATTAAATACAAATCCAAATAGGTTTGTCCGCAACATTGGTCGTCGGCATTACGAGTTTTGATGCCGTTACGTAAACCCCATTTATGTGCTTCGCCCCAAGCTACAGCATAGTCGTAATAACGTTTTTGTTTATCAACGCTATACAATGCCATTAATCCTTCATAATAAACGCCACGTGTCCAAATATTACTTGGACGAGTTTTATCTGGACGAACAATGGGTGCTGAAACATCAGCCCATTTTGTCATGAAGTAATCATTTGCAGCTGTTAATCCTTTTAAAAGCTCTTTTTTCTTTGGAAGTCCTTGAGCCTGAATTTGTACGATACTTATCAAAGCGATAAGCCATACCATTGTGATGTTTTTTTTCATTTTTAAATTTAATTGTGAATGAGTGATTTGGTGATTGTTTTGTGAATTAGTAAAAACTTAATGAACGATAAAATATCAAATTGTTGCCATTCACAATCCACAACTTATTAACTACTTCACTGTTATATTAGCTTTGGGTGGCGTTTTCATGCCTGTTCCTAAAAAGTAACTTGTATGTGGAGGTTGGTTGTAACCAACATTTTGCCAAGCAATACTTAGTCGGTATTGTGGGTCGTGCATTAATGTTGGCAAACGATGTTCAGTAGGAATCGTTGTTGAAAAAATGCGTAATTCCTTTTTATCATTTGTTTTGAAAATTACTTCTTCTCGCCAATCACCAAATAAATCGGCACTCAAAGCTGGCGTTGATTTTGTGCCATTGTTAGAAGAACAATTTTCGGCAGTGAACAATCTTCCAACTTTATACTTGTCGATATGATTTCCATCTAATAATTCACGAGATAAATCGCCATCCCACCAAATCAAAAAATTGGTTGAACTTGGATTATCACCGATTCTATCGCCTTTCGCATTAAATAATCCACCAGAACCCGACCACCACATTTCAGATCCTTCATTACTTGGGTCAATATCAGCCGCTACTCCACGACCAGCATCTTGTCCTTCATTTTTTCTCCAGATAATTTCACCCGTTTTAGCATCGTACAAAGCAGCACCCGGTCCTTCGGTTTTTTCTTCAATTTCATGAACACCAAATACTTCTAATCCAGGACGAGAAGGATCTAAATCAGAAACATGCAAAGCATCACCATGACGTAAACCTGTCGTGAACAATCCTTTTCCGTCATCATCAACCACCATCGAGCCATACACAATTTCATCTTTGCCGTCTGCATCTACATCGGCAACGGTTAAATTATGATATCCTTGTCCCGAAAAAGGATTCTCTCCATCTTTAGAATCAAATACCCAACGAGAGGTCAATTTTCCTCCACGCCAATCCCAAGCGGCTAAAACCGTTCTACCATAATAGCCTCTACACATAATTACGCTGGGTAATTTTCCATCTAAATAAGCCACGCAAGCTAAAAAGCGGTCGCTACGATTTCCAGATTTATCATTTCCTCCATTGCCACCTTTTCCGCCCCAACCACCAAGATTACCTCTCGCAGGAATATAATCGGTAGTTGCTAAAGCAGCTCCAGTCAAACCATCAAAAATGGTAAAGAATTCTGGCCCATCTAAAATTTTTCCGTCAGCATTTCTATAATCAGCTTTGGTATCTCCGATTACTTTGCCTTTGCCGTCGGTCGTGCCATCAGCGGTTTTACAAGCAAATTCTGCTTTGCCGTCACCGTCAAGGTCATAAACCATAAATTGTGTATAATGCGCTCCTTCACGGATATTTTTACCTAAATTGATTCTCCACAATAAAGTACCGTCTAATTTATAAGCCTCAAAAATTGGTTCGTCGGTAATACCTTTTTGTGAATTGTCTTTTCCGATACCAGTTTGATGAACAATGATTTCATAAACCCCATCACCATCTAAATCACCTACAGAAACATCGTTTGGTGTATATTTTTCAGGTGTTTGTAAAGGTAGAGAAAGGTAGTTTCTAGCCGATGAATTCGCAGCTAACGCAAAAGATTCACTAGGTTTTCCTTCTATTTTTCCTGAAACCGTTTTTACAAAATAAGTATTTACTTGTGTAGTATCCACTTTTTCATCTACAAAGTTGGTACCTTTTGTTAAGGCTTCTTTGTTCAATTTTACAGGATTAGCTTTCCCTGTAACTCTGTATAAATTGAATTTTGTATCGACTGCTTCTGTACCTAACAAACGCCAACTGACAAATACTTTTCCTCCTCCTTGGTTGATGGCAATTACTCCTCTGTTGAGGTTTTCCATTAATCTCTGTGCTGAAACCTGCAACGATAACACACAGAGTACAATGATACTTTTATAAATGCTTGATTTCATTTTTGTCTGAGTTAACATCTTAGTTTCCGTCTGGTTTAACAACATTTACAAGTGGACTGTGTGGAAAATTAAAACTCTCTTCATTGTCTGGATTGGCAGGATTGAAACTTGCTAAACCATCTAGCAAATCATCAGCGATGCCTAATTTTGCTTGTTTGATGCCTTCTACAATACATTTTGCCAGTTCATAAGCACCGTAATTACTAAAATGCGTATCGTCGTGAATGGCTTTTGTTTGCTCAGGAAAAGTATTGGCATCGTAATGAACAAAAGCTTTCATTGATTTTTGCGGACCCATCGTTTCAAAAAGTACTTTACTCATGGCGTTTAAATCTATCAAAGCTACATTTTCTTCTTTGGCTACTTGTCGCATTGCTTCTGGAAAATCGCCTAAAGTATTATTGATTTTACCTTCAGCATTGAAATTTCTTCTAAGCATCGACGTCACCAAAACGGGAATTGCACCTTTTTCTTTTGTTTGTTTGATATAAGATTTCAAGTATTCTTTATAAGTAGTGTTGGCTTCAATGCCTGTACCAGCTTTTTGGTCGTTGTGAGCGAATTCTATAAAAAAGTAATCGCCCGCTTTGATAAGGCTCATTACTTTATCTAAACGTTTTGCTCCTGCAAAGCTTTTGATGGTTTCGCCAGATTCGGCATAATTGGCAAATACTACATTTTTAGCCTTGAAAAATCTAGGAATCATTTGTCCCCAAGCAGCATAAGGCTCAATTGCTTGGTCAACTACAGTAGAATTTCCTGCTAAAAAAACTGTAACCGTTTTATCACTTGCTTTGGTGATTTCCAAGCCACAAATTTTTGGGTTAGCATCATTAAATTCAAAAGTCAGTTGATTATCCCAATGTAAGTAAGCAAATTCTCTAGGCTTTAATTTTACTTTTTCCGTTGCGTTGATTTTGGGTGTTCTTACGTTAACGGTAAATTCTTTCGTGGCGATTTCTCCTTCAGTAGTAATTACTTTTTCCAACATCAATCTACGGTTTTCAACTTTCACCGTAGTCGTTGAAATACCTTTAGAATCGCCCAAAAACAATTTCACATCGTAATTTCCTTCGGGAATATCTACCGTAAAAAAGAAAGGTTGAGTACTTGTACAGAAATCAGAAGTTAAAGCATTTTTACCTTTTCTAGTTTCTGAAATGATTTGAGCATTCGGTAAAAAACCATAGCCTTTTTCTTTGCTGTAAACAGATTCAGGCAAAACTTGTATATATCCTTTAGCAACTTTTCCAGTACCAAAGTCAAATTTAAAGTCTGTTGTGGCTTGAGAAAAGGATTGGAATGAACACAGGGAGACAACAGTACCAAATAATGATGCTTTAAGATGATTCATTTTGAGAGTTAGTAAACTTGAATTATATATAAAATCCAATAAAAAAAGAATTATTTGTATTAAAATAAGTCTATCTTATCTTTCATAAATTATAATACAAATAAAGTGTAAGACATGCCCGAAACTCTCCTGTGGTCTCACGGGTTAGAAGTCTCCTTGAATTTTGAGAAATAGCTATAATTTCTAAATCTAAAATCAGGTATTTCTTTTCTTATTATTCCATTAATCTGCATAACACAAGGCATAGATTTTCCTAAATAATTTCACCTTTGTAAAAAAAGACAAACTATGAAACTTAAAACTAAATTGATGCTAATGCTGTCGTTTTCAGCAATTTTGGCTTGTCAACCCAAAGAAAAAGAAAATCCATTGATTGGTACTTGGCAATTGGTCTCGGCGGAAACGATTGAGAAAGACACTTCATTCTCTACTTTCAATCCGAAAGTACAAATGATAAAAATTATCAATCCAACGCATTTTGCTTTTATGAGTCATGTTGTAAATCCTGCCAAAGATTCAACCAATTCATTTTCAGCAGGCGGCGGAGAATACACTTTGGTTGATAGTGTTTATACAGAAAACTTGCAGTATTTTATTGATAAAAACTGGGAGAACAATAAATTTACTTTTACCGTAAAAATTCAAAATGATACTTTAATTCAAAAAGGGATTGAGAAGATTGAAAAACTAGGAATCGACCATGTGATTATTGAGAAGTATGTGAAAGTGAAAAAATAACACAGATGTCTGCTAAAAACGATTTTATTCTTGCGAAAGAATTACTTTATCAACCAAGTGGTTTCAATTGTTCTGAACCTGTTTTAGAAGCTGAAAGTGCAGAATACGGTGCTTGTGATTTCAAGCTAAATGATTTTAATATTAAATACCGAATAGCCAAAATTACGCCTACAAAAACGGGACAATTTGTTACTTTATGGAAAAGAAATCAGCAAGGAATTATTGAACCTTTTGAGATGAATGATAAGGTAGATTTCTTTATCATCAGTACCAGAAAAGACAATCGCTTTGGACAATTTATCTTTCCGAAAGCGTTACTTTATGAAAAAGGAGTAATTTCAGATGAAAGAAAAGAAGGGAAAAGAGCCATCAGAGTATATCCGCCTTGGGATGAAGCTAATAGCAAACAAGCTCAAAAGACACAGCAATGGCAATTAAAGTATTTTTTAGAAATTCCTGAAGGTGGATTATCTAATTTAACATTAGCCAAACAATTACTTGGTAATAAGCTAGGATGAACGATATAATTCTTAAAATCATTTATCATTAGGAATAGACTTAAATCCATTCCTAATGATCTGAAAGAATCCTTACTTCCTAAAATCCCAAAGTACAACTTCCCAAAGTTCTGGATGTGTAGTGTCAAAGTATTCATGGATGATTTCAAAACCGACTCTTTTATGGGCTACCAAAGAACGTGTATTTCTTTTAGCGATTTCGGTAATACAAAGGTCAAATTTATCTGATAATTCTGTTTTATGTTTGGCGTAAAGTCCATCAAAAAGTCCTTGTCCACGGTAGCCCTCTGCTACGCAAATTTGTCCCATTGCATAATAGAGATAATCCTTAATTAATTTTCCTTCATACTCCAATCCATCCAACATTGTAAACATCGCTGTCAGTACTGGCACATCATTTCTGAAACTCTCGGGCATTACTAAAGCGTAGCCCACTACTTGGTCGCCGTCTTTGGCAATAATTTGCGGATAAGCTGCATTCATTCGAGAAAGTAAATCAAAATTATGCACCACCGTAACGAAGCCTTGGTCGTTGGCTACTTCTTCAGAAATATTTCTGGGTAAGTTTTTTTGTTGTAATGCTAATAATTGCCAGATTTCGTCGTCTGTACTAACCGTTGTAAAAATTACGCTCATTGTAAGGAATATTTAATTTAATCGTCTTGTCATTAATGCTTTTATTACTTCATAAAATTGTCGTGGAGCTAATACCCGCCAATTCACAACGTCTAAAGTTCCACCGAAATTTAAGTAATAATCCAGTCTAAATTTTGTCCATTCTTGTTGCACAAAATCTCTAAAATTACAAGCTGCTATCCAGCCATCTTCTACTTCTTCAAACCATTCTGCATAATAATCGTCTTCGTGACTTCCGTGAAAATTCAGTACGTTTTCGCCCACTAAAATAAACTGATTGATTCCTTGATTCACGAGGTGGTCGATAACGTTTCGCTTAAACCACATAATATCATTGTGCAAAGTATCATTCCATTCGCCAAACATTTCTATAATCACAAATCGTTGTTCGTAATCACAAAACAGGATTTTACAGTACAACGTCTCAGATTCAAATTCATCCCAAAACGGATGAATAAAGTATCCATAAATATCATGTTCGTAATAAGAAGTATTATAGAGACGCTCATAAAAGGGCGAACGTGGGTCTTTTGAAGCCACATACAAATTCTCCCAATTATAAAATGGTTCTATGTCTTGCATAATTAATTGTGAATTAGTGAATTGTGATTTAGTGATTGATTTTGAACTGAAATCCGAAATTAAGTCATCCTTTCTTAAAATTTTGTAGCGGCAACTCTTGCAGTTGCCATACTTGAAACGGTAACTGCAAGAGTTACCGCTACATTTTAGGTTAGTTCTAAATCTTCTGCCATACTTAAAACGGTAACTGCAAGAGTTACCACTACATTTTAGATTAGTTTTAAATCTTCATTTAGCACTAATTCATAATTCAAAACTCATAATTAACTCAGTAGCTTTTCGTCATATCATCAGGAATCACAAAAATAAAATCTGCTGAGTTTTTTACTTTTTCGCTTGGGTTTTCAATATCACTGGCTTCTACGGTATTAATGGTCATAATTTTCAAAGCTGGATTTTTTCTTTTCAAATGCCAAACGATGCCTTCAAAATTATTGGAATGATAGCTTCCATTATAATGTAAAAAACACTGTTCTTGTTGCCAATTCTTTAAAATAAAATTCGCCATCGTAGCATCTTTAATGATTTGTGCTTTGGTGATATTCTCTGCCGAAATACTTGTACCTCCACTTCCGTGCATGCTACCCATTTTCATCATTTCTGCGTAAGCGGGTAAAGTTAGGTCAACGTCAATCGGTAGCGGAGCAATGTTCTTTTTTGCATCTTCTGATAGTTGATTCAGTGCCTCTAAACCTCCTTTTGACACCATACTTGCATAGCGACGAGGAATATTAGTTGCCACAAAATTCAATTTATTTTTCAAGGCAAAATCCAATAAAGGCTTATAATCTGTTTGATAATTTTGCCATACTTTTGCTTCGGTTTCCAATTGTTTGGCGGTGATGAAACCCTTTAAATACTCGTTTAAAACGGTTTGATTATCGGCTTCAAACATTTCTGCCCCCAATACTAATTTTTCTTTTTTCTCTTTATACAAGTCTTTCGTAACCTGTAATTCAAGCCAATGATTTAAAGAATTATCATGTAATTCACCAAAGAAAACAATATCTGCTTCGGCTAATTCTTTCAGCATTTTTTGATAAGACGTTTCTTTTAGATTTTTGTTATACAACAAATAAGCTGGTTTGTCGGACGACAAAGCACAGGTAAAGAGCATCAAAATTATGGCAGATAAATACGTTTTCATAATGGTTTTTGTTGGATGAATGTAAGAATAAAATGAAGTCGATACCTTAAAATTAAGTAAATTCATTGGAATTCTGACGGCTGAAATCCGACAGCCGAAAACTAAATATGTTGAATTATAATAAAACCTTTTAATTGTTGATTAACTATGAAAAACACAAGAAGAGATTTTCTAAAAACTTTTGCGGCTACTTCGCTCACGGTTCCCATGCTTTCATCTTTACAAGCGAATGCCGCTTTTGCTCCCGAGAAAAAACTGGGCGTTGCTTTGGTTGGTTTGGGCTATTATGCCACTTATCAATTAGCACCAGCTTTAGAGAAAACCGCCAATTGTCACTTAGTGGGAATCGTCACTGGTACGCCTTCAAAAGCTGAAACGTGGAAGAAAAAGTATAATCTTCAAGATAAAAATATCTACAATTATCAAAATTTTGACCAAATTGCCAACAATCCAGACATTGATGTGGTGTATGTAGTTTTACCAAACTCAATGCACCATGAATTTACTTTGCGTGCAGCCAAAGCTGGAAAGCATGTCATTTGTGAAAAACCGATGGCTGTTTCGGTAAAAGAAGCCGAAGAAATGATTGCCGCTTGCAAAGCTGCCAATGTGCAATTGGCCATTGGCTATCGTTTGCATTACGAACCATTCACCAACGAAGTAATGCGTTTGGCAAAAGATAAAGACTTTGGAAAAGTTACTTTTGTAGAAGCAAGTTTTGGTTTTCCTTTGCGTGACCCAAAAGCTTGGCGATTGAATCCAAAACTTTCGGGCGGAGGACCGATGATGGATGTGGGAATTTATGCACTGAATGCAGCTCGTTATGCCACTGGCGAAGAACCTATTTCGGTAACGGCTCAAACAGTAAAAACTCGTCCAGATATTTACTTGCCGGGCATAGAAGAAACACTTTTCTGGCAAATGAAATTTCCGAGCGGAGCAGTTTCAAATCATACTACTACTTACAACAGCGGTTTGCAACGCTTGTATGTGGGTTATGAAAATGGGAATTTAGAAATGTCGCCCGCTTATGATTATGGTCCATTGAAAGGAAAAACATCAAAAGGAGAAATGAATCTACCAATTGTTTATCATCAAGTACTTGAATTAGACGGTATTTGTGATTGCATTATTAACAAAAAACCAAACATCACGCCGGGTGAAGAAGGTTTAAAAGATATGAAACTGATTGAAGCCATCTTTAAAGCGGCTAAAACAGGGAAGGAAGTAAAAGTATAGCTTTGGGGATTTCGGTCATCGGATTTTGGATTTGAAATTTGGGATTTCGGATTTAAGATTGCAGTAATCTGTCATCTGATTCTAAATTTGAAGATTTCCATTATCAGTAATCCGATGACTGAAATCTGAAAGCCGAAATCCCAAATCCGAAGACCGAAAGCCGAAAGCAAGTATAAAACCATGAACACAAACGAAAAATTAATCCATATTTTTTATGAAGCTTTTAAGGTAAAAGACTTCAAAACGATGGGAGATTGTTATCATCCTGATGCTACTTTTAAAGACGAAGCTTTTGAGTTGAAAGGCAAAGAAATTCCTGCCATGTGGCGAATGCTTTGTGGAGTAGGAGCTAGTACTATCGTAGAATATTCAGGAGTAGAAGCCGACGAAAGTACTGGGAAAGCTCATTGGGAAGCTTGGTACACTTTTTCACAATCAGGCAATAAAGTTCATAACATTATTGATGCGAAGTTTACTTTTAAAGATGGTAAAATCTTGACGCATCGTGATACTTTTAATTTCTATCGCTGGTCTTCACAATCATTGGGGTTAATGGGGAAACTTTTAGGTTGGACACCTTTCTTAAAAAATAAAGTGAAAGAAAGAGCAATGGGAAACCTTCGTAAATTCATTTCAAAACATCCAGAATATCAATAAAATGGAAGAAATTGTCGCCCAATTAAGCAATAGGATTAGTACGGTTGAACAATACTTTTCTGAGCGTTCTGAGGCTGATTTATCAGCAAAAGCAAGTCCAGAAAAATGGTCTAAAAAAGAAGTATTAGGGCATTTGATTGATTCCGCTCAAAGCAATATTCGTAGAATGGTGGTTGGGCAATATCAAGAAAATGCTCATATCATTTACCGACAAAACGAATGGGTAAAAGCGGCAGATTATCAACATTATGACACGAAAGATTTAATACAAATGTGGGTATTGTTGAACAAACATTTTTGTAGAATATTATTGAATTTACCCAAAGAAAATTATCAAACCATCACCAATTGGGGTAACGAAACCACGCCAATGTTGGGGCAAGATTTGGTGACGCTTGAATTTGTAGCCAAAGATTATGTTCGTCATCTCGACCATCATTTAAAACAAATCTTTTGAGTTTTCAATAGATTTACTGCTGATAATTCAAGTAGTATCAGCAGTAAATCTAGCAAATTATGTTTTCTTCCCTCAGACTATCATTTAGCTTCTCAAATTGCTTCCCTTCTTTTACAAATTATTCCTTTATGTAATCTTTTCTTAGGTTAATTTTTTATGGGTTTTACTCAATAAATATTTAATGTCTGTAACGATTTTTTTATTAAATGACCATTTAATAAAAACTTTTAAGAAATAGAATCAAGTCAGTAAGTTTTATGCTATTTTTTTTAGATATTGTAGCGTTAAGTATTATTTATAGTTGAAAAAAAAGGTTGATTGGAGAACTTTACTGTCTAAAGTTTTGATTCTTTTTGTCAATTAGAAGAAATTATAAATGATTTTTAGCTACCTGAAAGCCTAACACATAAGCGTTTATAATTGAATTCATGAAATATAAACTTAAAAATAAATACGTTGTAGGAGTATTGTTAGCTGTTTTGGTGTTGACAGTCAATCAACTATTTATTCAATTTTGGTTAAATAAAAAGCATGAAAGCATAAAAATAATCAAACTGTCAGTTCAACAAATCGTATTAAGCCAACAATTAAACCTAGAATTTATAAAATTACTGAACGCAGAATTAGCCCATGAACAACTAGAGAAAACATATAAAGATTGGGAAACAATACATTTTTCATTACTGAATGGGAATAAGTCTTTAGGGATTAATCCCATCGAAAATGAGCAAGCAAGGCTTATTCTATTGGGGCTTTCTGAAAAAATTGACTTTATTAGACAGCATCTGAAAACTAAATTGAAAATTGATTTAACGAGTCTTCGAGTAATCAGCCAGAATCAAACAGATTTTCTGAATCAAATGAATCAAGTTCTGAAAACGCTTGAAGATGAAGTAGAGAAAGAACAGCAGTTTGTCATTATCATAGAGATCCTGTTAGCTTTTCTCTCTGTTTTTATCATTGCTGCCAAAGTAATTTATGTTTATCAGCCCATCGAAAAAGAACTCCTCAAAACGATTGATGAACTTGAAAGTTCAGAAAGTAAATTATTAGCCATTCTGGATAGTTCAACTGATACCAATATTTTCATTAGTCCAGACCTTAAAATTGTCAATTTCAATAAATCTGCTGAAGAAGATATTTTGAAATACCATCACAAACAACTGAAAGTAGGAGAGGATTTTAAACCTTTTATCCTACCAAGTACTCAAGAATATTTTTACCACTCTTTTAATGATGCACTCGAAGGGAAAATTACCATCAAGGAAACAGCATTGTCTCTCAATGACCAAATGATTTGGTTTAAATTCAGGTTTTTTCCGGTATATGATACACATTCAAAAATTATTGGTGTTACTTTCAATGCCACTAATATTGATGAAATGAGAAAAGCTGAAATTAAAAGCAGTGAACAAGTAACACTTCTCAAAAAAATTGCATGGGAACAATCTCATTTAGTGAGAGGTCCGCTCGCTAATATTTTAGGCTTTAGCAAAATGTTATTAGATAAGGACTATCAAATAACAGAAGATGAACGCAATGCCTTTTTGGAACAAATAGGCGAAGAAGCCAACCGTCTTGATGTCATTATCAAAGACATTGTGCGAGAAGCTTACTACGTTTACAAAAAATAATTCATCAATTTTGATTGACTAATAACAGAAAAAAACGTCTCCTCTTCCAACCTTTCCCCAAAGATTATCGTCTATAGTTGAAATTACCTTGTTCTCTCCAGAACAAGAAGCGATTATTTTTCAACCAATGGATTACTTTTAAATGTTTATCCTCTTAATCTTTCAAAATCTATCATGAAGAAGTTTTCATTTCTATTAATGGCAATTTTAGCATTTGCCCTGATTTTTAGTTCCTGTCAAAAAAACGAGCTAGACGCTCTTACAAAACCAGAAGACAATTCCAATCCGAATACAAATGTTCCATCCGACAGTGTTTTTGCGGTAAGTATCAACGTGAAAATGGAAGTTGGAAGCATCGTTTACGATAATACTTCGACCAATATCACGGTTATTTCTTGGGATAAAAACAATGTTGCTCACGAAAAAGAAATAAGTATTAACGCAAGCAACAACAAAGTGTATTTGGTAAAAACACATCAGAAATTCCAGTTTAAATTTCAGAAATGGGGAATTACTGAACAATTGACTTTTACAAAAGAGCAAATCAAAGAAGGAGATGTGATTAATTTTGGTGGAAAAAGTAACCAAAAACAATTAAGTGCTGAAGAAAGCTTTATGGAAGCTGGTGGAGTAACAAGACCTTATTCTAAAGTTAATTATTTGTATAACGAAAACGGCTTGGTGAAACAAATAGACTATTTTCAAGCAGAAAACTCGACAAATATCTTGAAGTTTTCTTTCAAAATGGTTTATAGTTATGAGGCAGGTTTGCTCAATAAAGTAGAATACTTTGATGCTGAAAACAAATCGTTTGGGACTTCAATACTTACTTATAATGCTAATGGAAAAGTAGCAACAATCAAAGAAACAAAATACGGGCAAACCGTTAATGCTACTTTTAAATACGCAATAATAAACGATGTAGAAAATATCATTGCCGAATATTCTTTCGATAATGGCAATAAAATGGATTATACTATCAAGTATAAAAATGGGAATATTATTGAAGACATCGCAACGGGTACTTCTGGCGAAGAAAGTGGGAAGTATGAATACGACTCAAATATCAACCCTTATGCACAAATGAATTTATATAGTTTGTTTTTGACGAATCTCTCAAAAAACAATAACATTAAGCAAGACAAAGTATTTTCGGGAAGTATTCCATCCAACATTGCTTATAAATTTGAATACAAGTACGATGCCAACGGCTATCCGACAGAGTTTGAAAAAAGCTTTAGAACTTATACTAATAATACGCATTTGTTCAAGATTAAAACGCTTTATAAATATTAGTAAAATTCATCATTTCAGAAGCCTTCGCCACAAGCGGAGGCTTTTTTTATGGGCTTAACGTATCAGTTTTGAGCCAAAAAAGTCATCTTCTCAGCGAAAACTCTTTCTGAGAATAGATTTTTGTCGAGCATAATTTGTAACTTCAAACTTCATCGAACACTAAAATCAAATTTTCATCAATATGAAAAAGGCTACTTTTATTTTATTAACACTCATTAGTTTTCAAGTCTCCGCTCAGAAAATTATTCAGCGTGATCCCATCATCGAACAATTGGTTTCTGAAGTAAATGCTGATAGTTTAAAATCGCACATCAATAAATTAGTAAGTTTTGGTACTCGTCACACGCTAAGTACAACAACTGAACCTAAAAGAGGAATTGGTGCGGCTAGAAATTGGGTTTTGAGTCGTTTTCAAGAATTTGCCAAACAATCCGAAGGTAGAATGACAGCCAAAATTGATTCTTGGATATTGAAACCAGATGGAAAACGAGTTGACAAAGACCAAGATATGGGCAATGTTATGGGTATTTTGAAAGGTACTGACCCAAATGATGATAGAATATTTTTAGTTTCTGGACATATTGACAGCCGAGTATCGAATGTGATGAATAGAGAATCGGATGCACCTGGAGCAAATGATGATGGTTCAGGAACAGCCACAGTCATTGAATTGGCAAGAGTAATGGCTAAAGCCAAATTTTCTGCAACCATTATTTTCTTGGTAGTAAGTGGTGAAGAACAAGGGCTTTTGGGTGCTGATTATTTAGCACAAAAAGCTTTAGATGAAAAATGGAATATCGAAGCCATTATGAATAATGATATTGTGGGTTCAAATAATAGTCATGATACTCGTATCATTGATAATACTCGTGTTAGAATCTTTAGTGAAGGTTTACCCGCTTTTGAATTGGATAAAAAAGCAGGGAGTATTCGTAGTTTAGGACAAGAAAACGACGGGAAAGCTCGTCAGTTGGCTCGATATGCCAAAGAAGTTGGCGAACGCTATGTTGATAATCTGGAAGTTGTGATGGTGTATCGAAATGATAGATTTTTGCGTGGAGGCGACCATACTCCATTTGTAAATCGTGGTTTTGCAGCTGTAAGAGTAACCGAAATGAACGAGAATTTTGAACATCAACATCAAGATTTACGCACTGAAAAAGGAATTAAATATGGAGATTTTCCTGAATTTATGGATTTTGAATACTTGAGAAAAAATACTGCCATGAATTTAGCAACACTTTCAAATTTAGCTAAAGCACCAGCAACAGTTCAGAATTTAACGATTGACACTAAAAACTTAACAAATTCAACAACGCTTTTCTGGCAAACGCCTAAATCTGGTAAAGTAAAAGGTTATTATGTGTTGATTCGTGAAACGTATCAGCCTTTCTGGCAAAAGAAAATCTTTACGACTAAAAATGGAATCAATTTACCTTATTCTAAAGACCATTACTTTTTTGCAGTTCAGGCAGTAGGTGAAGATGGTAACGAGAGTTTGCCAGTATTGCCAAAGGTTGGAATGTAAATTTTGCTCAGAGAACAAAACAAGAATCTCCTCTTTCAAAATTATTTAAAATTTTGGAAAAGGAGATTCTTGTTTTTTATAATTATTCCATGAATAAATATTTATTTTAGCTATTATTGTTAAACCTTTCAAAGATTCAATGTAATTTCAATGGATAATTTTGAAATTTATGCCAATTATTAAACACGCTGATTATCAAGCTCCTTTTTGGCTACCGAATGGTCATTCTCAGACTATTTTTCCTTCAGTTTTTCGTAAAATTAAAACTGTAAACTATCTGCGTGAAAGAATTATTACTCCCGACAACGATTTCTTGGATTTGGATTGGGCAAAAGCTAATCCTGAAATAGATAAGGATAATAAAAAACTTGTCATTTTATCACATGGTTTAGAAGGCGATTCGTCAAGACAATATATGATGGGAATGGTGCAAATTTTTACCAAAAATGGTTTTGATTGCTTGGCTTGGAATTTCAGAAGTTGTTCAGGAGAATTGAACAGAACTACTAGATTTTATCATAGTGGTGCTACAGACGACCTTGATTTAGTTGTAAAACATGCTATTTCAAAAGATTATCAACAAATATATTTAGTTGGTTTTAGTTTAGGAGGAAATCTTACCTTGAAATATTTAGGCGAACAATCAGAAAAACTGTCTTCAAAAATCAAAAAAGCAGTTACATTTTCTGTACCTTTGCACCTCTCAAGCAGTAGTCAGACAATCGGATGGCTTTACACCAAACGATTTAATGATTCCTTGAAAAAGAAAATTCTGGCGAAAGCAAAGCTTTTTCCAGAGCAAATACAAACTTCAAACATCTCGAAAATCAAGACTTTAAAGGATTTCGATGATTGTTACACTTCACAACTACATGGTTTCCAAGACGCAGAAGACTATTACGAACGTAATAGTTCCTTATACTTCTTGGACAAAGTCCAGATTCCAACATTAATTATTAATGCTCAGAATGACCCTTTTTTATCAAAGGCATGTTTCCCTTTTGAGAAAGTAAATTCTTTAGAAAAAGTATTTTTCCAGGCTCCTGAAAATGGTGGACATTGTGGATTTTACCAAAATGATTACGAAGGAGTTTTATGGTCTGAAAAAAGAGCTTTAGAGTGGGTTATGAGTTAAAAAACAAGAAAACAATGGCAACACAAACAGGATTTGAGACATTAAGTCAAACCGTTCAAGGTTGGGGGTATGCCAGCGTTGACGTATTTGCAAAAGAACAGGCAAAAAATATTTTGCAACAAAAAATAGCCTATTACCAAAGTAGAATAGATTTTTTTGAACAAAAATATGCCTTGAATTTCGTTGATTTTTGTGATAATTTTTCCTCCATAAAAAATCATAGTATTACAGAAAAAGAAGATGATAGTATAATTTGGGAAACCTCACTGGATGTTATTGAAGCTTATAAAAGAGACTTAGTCGCTTTGAGTTTATGAATGAAATTTTATTAACAATCAGTAGTTTTGACGATATTATTGAAGAAATACAGATTCTTACTCAACGCCAAGACAACCGAATAATGGAGTTTAGAGTAAGACTAAAAATGGCTGATACTTCTATTTTAGAAATCACAGAGATTTTTGTATTTGACCTCAATAAACGGAAATATTCCTTTCAATGGATGAATGAAAACTACGAGTTAAAAATTCGTTGGGACAATGCCCCTCATCATCGACAATTTCCCACTTTCCCACATCATAAACACGTAGAGAATGAAGAAAACGTACAAGAGTCAGAAGAGCCAACATTAACAGAAGTATTGAAATTAATAAGAAAGGCTACAATGGTAGAATAAACAAGTTTCATTTATTATGCTCTGCTTCTCACGTTTAATAGATATTTGTTCACTGCGAAATTAGAAACAACTCAAACAAAACAGCAAAAAATAAGATAATTAATAATTTAGAAATCAGATGAAAATGCCAATAATAATTTAAAACAGATGAATATTGGTTTAGGAATCTCTTCTAAAAATTTCAAAAAAATAAATGTTAACTAACAAATCTCAAAAAATAAATTACGTCATTGATTTTGACAGTACCTTCACAAAAGTTGAAGGATTAGACGAATTAGCTGCAATTGCGTTGACTGGTCATAAAGACCAAGAGAAAATTGTAGGAGAAATCAAAGCGATTACCGATAAAGGAATGGCTGGAGAAATCGGTTTCGCAGAATCCTTGAAAGCTAGAGTAGATCTTTTGCCCGCAAATAGCGACCACGTAGCTACTTTGATTGAATTTTTGAAAGGGAAAATCTCTAATTCATTTCTTAGAAACGAAACTTTCATTCGTGAAAATGCTGCAAATATTTACATTGTTTCATCTGGTTTCAAAGATTTTATCGTTCCTGTAGCTACTCAAATCGGTATTTTAGCTGAAAATGTATATGCTAATACTTTCACTTACGATGCTGAAGGAAATATTACGGGTTATGATACTACGAATTTGTTGTCGCAAGATAAAGGTAAAGTAAAGTTGTTAGAAGATTTGAAATTTGAAGGCGAAGTTTATGCCATCGGCGATGGCTACACCGACTACGAAATGCGTGAAGCTGGTTTGGCATCTAAATTTTTCGCTTTCACAGAAAACGTAGAACGCCAAAAAGTAACTGATAAAGCGGATGAAGTGGTGGCATCTTTTGATGAATTTTTATACATCAATGGCTTGACTCGTTCTCAGTCATATCCAAAATCTAAAATCAAAGTACTTTTATTAGAAAACGTTCACCCGAAAGCTGTTGAGGCTTTCAAATTAGAAGGTTTTCAAGTAGAATTATTAAAAGGTGCTTTGGATGAAGATGAGTTAATCGAGAAAATTAAAGGCGTTTCAATTTTAGGTTTACGTTCTAAAACAAACTTAACTAAAAGAGTATTAGAACACCCAAATGCTAGCCGTTTGATGACGGTAGGTGCGTTCTGTATTGGAACAAACCAAATTAATTTGGATGAATGCGAACGTCGTGGTATCGCCGTTTTCAATGCTCCATATTCAAATACTCGTTCAGTTGTTGAAATGGCAATTGGCGAAATGATTATCCTTACTCGTGATTTATTGACAAAATCAAATAAAATGCACGAAGGTGTTTGGGATAAATCGGCTAAAAACTCTTACGAAATCAGAGGTAAAAAATTAGGTTTGGTAGGTTATGGAAGTATTGGTACTCAACTTTCTGTCATTGCAGAAGCGATGGGTATGCAAGTGTATTTCTATGATGCAGTTGATAAATTAGCTTTGGGAAATGCTAAAAAATGTAAGACTTTAGAAGAGCTTTTAAATATTTCAGATTTTATTTCAATGCACGTAGATGGTCGTAAAACCAATGCGAATATCATCGGCGAGAAAGAATTTGAAATGATGAAAGATAATGTGATTTTCATTAATCTTTCTCGTGGACATGTAGTTGAAATTCCTGCTTTAGTAAATGCCTTGAAATCTGGAAAAGTTTGGGGAGCTGCTGTGGATGTATTCCCTTATGAACCAAAAACTAACGACGAAGCATTTATTAATGAATTGCGTGGTTTACCAAGAGTCATTTTGACGCCACACGTGGGAGGTTCAACCGAAGAAGCTCAAGCAAATATCGGTGAATTTGTACCAAGTAAATTATTGCAATTCATGAACAACGGAAGTACTTACGGTTCTGTAAACTTCCCAGAATTGCAATTACCAGCTTTAGAAAACGCACACCGTTTATTGCATATTCACCAAAACGTACCGGGAATTTTGGCGAAAATCAATAACATTTTTGCCAAATACAACGTTAATATTCAAGGACAATATTTGAAAACTACAACCGAAATTGGTTATGTAATTACAGATATTTCGAAAGAATATGCCGACGAAATCATCCAAGAATTAAAAGGAATTGATAATACGATTAAGTTTAGAATGTTGTATTAAGATTCTGAAAACAGCTTATATTTGTGCCACGGAAGTGGCACAAATTATTTATACCCATCAATAAAGCATGATTAAGAAAATAACGATTCAAAATTTCTTTAGCTTTGGCACTGAACAAACCATCGAATTGAATGCTGATACCAATGTTCTTGTAGGAATCAACGGAACAGGAAAATCAAATTTCATTAAGGTGCTACGTTTGTTGAAGGCTTATTTGACTGCAGGTGAATTTGAAAAGTTATTTCTGCAAAAATGGGGGGGCTTTTCTGGGGCTTGTAATTTTATACATCCCGATGCTTCTACAATTCACTTACGTTATGAATTTGATATAAATGTTGTCAAGAACTTAATTAACGATTTCGTTGAAAATGATTTCCATATTGATTTTATGATCAAAAAAATTGGAAGCTCTTATGACGTAATTATAAGTGATAACGCTATCGAATTTACTGAGGAAATATTGCAAAAAATAGAAATCTATGATTATTTCGATACGTCTTTTGAAAGCTCAATTCGTCAATTATCGCCTTATTATTCGGAAGAAAACCTTTTAAGTGACGGCAAAAATCTGACAGCTTTATTAAGCTATTTGAACGGAAATTCAGTAAAAGCTTTTGATAAACTTGTAGAAGAGTTTAAAAAGATAAATCCTAATTTTAGAGAACTTGTTTTTACTACCCCAATTGCTGGAAAAAGCTTACTTTCGTTAAAAGAGAAAAATTTAGACAGAGCCATTACTATTGAACATATTTCGGATGGAACTTTGAGATATTTGCTGTTGCTTTCAATCTTTTATAATCCGAAAAGAGGAACTGTGGTTTGTCTTGATGAACCCGAAATGGGTTTACACCCAGATATGATTAATGGCATTGCCAGAGGTATTAAGTATGCAGCAGAAAACGGTACACAAATGATTATTGCTACACATTCGCCTTTATTATTAAATGCTTTTGAATTAGAAGATTTGATGATTTTTGAGAAAAATGAAGCAAATGAAACGATTGTAAAAAAGGTTTCAGAAGAAGATTTTCCAGAATGGGAAGGAGAGTTTTTAGCTGGACAAATGTGGTTAAGAGGTCAAATTGGAGGAAAACGATGGTAGAGGTAAGTATTTTATTAGAAGGTGGCGTTCATCCTAATAGTAATGCCAATGCTGATACATTTGATAATAGTGAAAAACTCCGAGAGAGTTTTCATCAATTATTATCTACTGGTTTAGACAATACTGATAACATAAGCATTGAAATTGATACAAAAGCTTCTTATACCAGTGTTTTAAAAGCAATCAAATCTGAAAAAAAAGTAAACACAAATACTTTAGCTCTTTTGGATTTGGATGGAGAAGAAAGCCAAAGAGATACACGAATCAAACAATATGAACTTGAAGAGTACAAGGAGTCTGTATTTTTTATGATTCAAGCGATGGAAGGATGGATACTTTCTCAACCAGAGGCTATTGAGCGTACTTTTCAGCAATATGAAAGAATCATTGAAAGTCCAATGTCTGAGTTTTCGTTAATTCAAGACATAAAACCCGAAAGTATCGAAAAGCCAGATAAAGTACTAAATTCACTTTTACAGGAATTTTTTCAATATGAAAAAGGAAGAAAGATAAAAAAAGTAAAATACGGAAAATTGAAAAACTCTTATCTTTTGATAGAGCAACTTGATATTAATGAGTTAAGAAGGCAATTTGCTGATGTCAATAATTTACTGAACAAGATTAAAGATTTAACCATACATGCGTAAAACATACTTCACCCCCGGCCCAGCCGAATTATTCCCTACTGTAGAACAACATTATAAAGATGCTTTTGAGCTTCAATTGGGCTCAATCTCACATCGTTCTGCTCAGTTTCGTAGTATTTATCAACATACAGTTGAGCAATTGCGTATTTTGATGGATATTCCTGAGTCAAACGGAATTTTCTTTACAGGTTCAGCTACTGAAATTTGGGAACGTATTATCCAAAATACCGTCGAACACGAAAGCTTTCACTTGGTCAATGGCTCGTTTTCAAAGAAGTTTTTCGATTTCTCTAAAGAACTGAACAAGTACGCTCATAAGTACGAAAAACCTTTTGGCGAAGGTTTTGATTATGCAGAAATCACTGTTCCTGAATATGCAGAATTAATTTGTACTACTGCTAACGAAACTTCTTCGGGTGTACAAATGCGTCCTGCTGAGATTCATAAATTAAAACGTGCCAATAAAGATAAATTTTTGGCGGTTGACATGGTTTCTTCTGCTCCGTATCCAGATTTAGATTTCAATACAATTGATACTGCTTTCTTTTCTGTACAAAAGTCATTCGGAATGCCAGCAGGTTTAGGTTGTTGGATTGCTAATCCAGCAATGTTGGAAAAAGCGAACCGTATGAAAACACATGAAAATCAAATCGGTACTTATCATAATTTGCCTTCTTTATTCAAAAATTTCGAGAAATTCGAAACGCCAGAAACACCAAACGTGATGGCAATTTATGTGTTAGGTAAAGTAGCCGAAGACATGAATAAAATCGGTATCGAAACCATCAGAAAAGAGACTGAAAAGAAAGCTAAATTACTCTATGGCTTTGCTGAAAAATCTGATTATTTAGAGATTTTCGTTAAAAATCCAGACCATCGCTCACAAACAGTTGTGGTAGTAAATGTTGTTGGAAGGTCAGCCGCAGATATTATTAAGCAAGTACAAGCCGAAGCTAATTTTATATTGGGTTCAGGTTATGGCGACTTTAAAGCTTCTCAACTACGCATTGCCAATTTCGCAGCAGTGAATGTTGAGCAAGTAGAAGCCTTGATTGAAGTCATGAAAAAATAAATAGTTATTGCCTTAAAGTCTTTGAATGATTAAAATTCAAAGACTTTATTTTTTGTTATCCAATACGATATTAGCGAAGGATTTATCTTTTAATGCTAACATTACCTTTCCAAGCAAAATCATAATCAATCAAACCTTTTAATACTATTATTCAATGGATTCAGTTGCTCAGAATTATACTTTTCGTTGGGGAATTATCGGTTGTGGAAAAATAGCCGAGAAATTTGCGGATGATTTAGTCACTTATGTTCCTAATGCTACTTTGCACGCTGTTGCTTCTCGTGATTTAGACAAAGCCAAAGCTTTTGGAGCAAAATACAATACTCCTCATGCTTTTGGTAGTTATGAAGAAATGCTAAAAAGTGGTTTAATTGATGTGGTTTATATCGCTACGCCTCATGCACAACATCATGAAAATACTTTAATGTGTTTGGAAGCGGGAATACCTGTTTTGTGTGAAAAAGCTTTTGCCATCAATACACAAATGGTTCAGGAAATGATTACAAAATCTCAAGAAAAAAATCTTTTCTTGATGGAAGCTATCTGGTCAAGATTTCATCCTGCCATCAATCAAGTTGAAGAGATTATTAAAGCGGGTACAATTGGTGAAATCAAGCATATTGTAGCAGATTTTGGTTTCTTGGCACATTATGATGAAAATGCTCGTCTGTTTAATCCAGCACTTACGGGTGGCTCTTTATACGATATTGGTATTTATCCTTTATTTATCACCAAGTTGCTATTGGGCAAACCTTCGGAAGTAAAGGCAGTGGCTACTTTTGCACCAACGGGTGTTGATATGAATTGTTCGGTAGCTTTAGCTTTTCCGAATGGTGCTACGGCTTCTTTATTTTCAACTTTAGCGGCTGAAACAGATACTACTTGTACGATTTATGGTACTAAGGGAAAGATTTTTATTTCTGGTCGTTTCCATGAAACCTTTAGCTTTACATTGAAATTAGCGGGCGAAGCACCACAAGTATTTCAAACAGAAAGAAATGGCTATGGATACAGTTATGAAGCCATTGATGTACAACGTTGTTTAACAGAAGGAAGAATTGAAAATGATAGACTTCCTTTACAATTTAGTTTAGAATTGATGGAATTGATGTGCGAAATCAGAAGTCAGATAGGATTGAAATATCCACAGGAAGCTTAATAGTTATGAGTTTTTAATTATGAGTTATGAATGTTGTATTTAAAATACTAAAATACAACAGACTTTCTTTCCAAACAGAACTGCGTTTATTTTAGAGAGACTACAGAGGCAAGATTTATCATATTTATGAGAAAAACTTCGTGAAAAATGTTCATTTTCACGAAGTTTTTTCATTTCCACCAAATACAACATAAAATGGGATTATTAAGAAATATTTTCGGACCAAGTAAGGAAGAAATCTGGGTACAATTAGAACAAGAAATCAATGCACAATTTATCATGAAAAAGAGTTTTCTGGTAGATGATTCTAAGGTAGTACTGGAACATAAAAATTGGACAATCGTACTGGATGTCTTTCATCGTTCTACAGGTAAAAGCACGATACCTTATACCAGAATGCGTTGTGCTTATGTAAACAAAGATGATTTTAGGTTTGAGATTTTCAAGGAAGGCTTTTTTGCAACAATCGGGAAATACTTTGGCATGGAAGATATTGAAATAGAAGATAAAATCTTTGACGATACTTTTGTGCTAAAAAGTAAGAATCCTGATAAAATAAAAGCATTGTTCAAGGATGAAGCCATCAAAAATGATTTTCTGGCATTGTCTAGTTTATCTCAATTTCAAGTAAAAGTTAAAGATGATGAAGGTTATTTTGGACAACATTTCCCTGAAGGCGTTGATGAATTATATTTAGAAGTAGTGGGTATCATCAAAGATTTAGCACAATTAAAAATACTGTTCAAGCTCTTTGCCGAAATCATGGATAGACTCTGCGAAATTGGTTCAGCTTATGAAACTCGCCATGAAATTGATTTGAAATAGCAATTTACCTTCATTAAACCTCTACAAGCTTAAATGAAGATTAGCTATCTGTTTTTTGCAATTTTTCACCCTTGAAAAAAATATTTGTAAGGTAGAAAAAAACATTTTCACCCTTGAAAAAAATATTTGTAAGGTAGAAAAAAACATTTTCACCCTTGAAAAAAATATTTGTAGGATAGAAAAAAACATTTTCACCCCTGAAAAATTATTTTGTAGGGTAGATAAAAATATTTTTACCCTTGAAAATATTTTTATTAAAGGGTTTTAGGAAAGAAAAAGGGGATGCTTAAACTCATGAAGGAGTAAGGCATTTTGTCAACAGGAGATAATGACTTAAACCTTAATCTTCTCTGAAATTTTGTAAATATCAAAGGCTACTTTTTGAAGATCGATGAATTGTTCGGCGATGAGAAGAGCGTCGTCATCTTCTTTAAAAACATGTTTAAGTGGAAGTATTTTTAAATCATTTTCCGCAACATTCTCATCTTTAATTAAGGTCATCATGGCTTCATTCAAAAGCTTTTCGCTGTTGGAAGCAATTTCTTTCAAACCTTCAATCGCAGGAATTTCTTCTCTGTGTTCCATAACATACAATGCCAATGTTGCTACATAAGAAGACATCAAATGATTTAATACCGAAAACTTGTGGATTTCTTTGATGCTGAGCTGTTTGCTTTTAGGTTCAGAGAACATTCTTTGGAATGCCGAAGCTAAATTGGCACTGCGAACATATACTTCTTTACGGATAATTTTATAGGGAATCTTATCATATTGTTGTCCGAAATAATAAGTTGAAACTTGGTGATAGTATGCCAAATTTACTTCTATCATTTCAACCAAAACTGTTTTGAGTTTTTGATGTTCCCAACTTGGTAGAAAAACGTGACTGGCAATAAAAGCGATACTTCCACCGATAATGGTATCATATACTCTTTCTATAAAAATGGCTCTACTTCCCATTCCTAAAAAATCATAGAGTATCAAAATAAAGGGCGTCATAAACAATACGCTGACTACATAATTTTTTCTTTGGAAACTGTAAGCACCCAACATACAAATCAATAAAATAGCAAAAAGAGCTTTACCGTCTTCAACCCAAGAGAGAATACTCATGCCGACGATTGCCCCGATAATTGTTCCAATCAAACGGTGATAATTTCTTTCTTTTGTCAAACTAAAAGCGGGTTTCATGATTACCATGATGGTCAACAAAATCCAGTTACTATGTAAGAAATTATAAGATTGAGCAATGATAAAACCTATCAACATCACAACCGATACTCTGATGGCATGACGAAAAATCTCTGACTTTAAGGCAAGATTCTCTCTGAATAAACTGAATTCATATTCTTCATGAGAGATAAAGTAAGCAGATTGTGTTTGACTTTTAGTCAATTTTCTAGCTTTTCTATCTTTAAAATGTCCGTTGATTTTTTTGATTCTATGAAAGATATTCTCAACATTTACTTCAATATTCTTCAAAGCTTGTACGCCACTTTCTTTGAAATTAGTACCGTATTCTCCTCTTTCTAAGGCTTCAATTTCAAGTTTTAAATCTCTAATCTCACGAGGTAATCTTAACGAAAGTTGAGGTTTAGTATCTGCCTTCAACGCATAGCCAACTTCTTCAAGCTGGTCGGATAATTGCAATAAAACTGTTTCAAACTGTTTTAAAATTCCTATTTCATCAAATTGTTTATGTAAAGTCTGGTAACTATAAAAAGTTGACATGATTTGTTCGAACAAATCCATCACATCTACAAAAACGATGACTAAGAAACGTCCTTGTTGTGTTGATTCACGGACAATTTCCCTACTTTTAAAGAGTAAATCACGAACGGCATTTTGTTTTTCATTGACCAATACTTGGCATTCTAGCAGTTTTTTATAGTTTTTATCGTAATCCATTCCTTCTTTATAAAACCCCGCTTTGATTCGCATGAAATGAGCAACTTCAATCACACAATCGCCCAAAGACTGTTGTGCTAAACGATAAGGCATGATTTCATACAAAGAAATACTGAGGGCAGAATACCATAAACCACCCGCAATGATATAAAGTGTATAGAGTAAAATTTCGGAAAAAGAGCGAATATCACCAATTCCTAAAGTCATTACCAATAAAGCTGCCGTGCCGATTGAAGCAATACGGTTGCCATACACGTAAAGCATTGAAAACAGAAAACTGAAGACAAGAATTAAAATGCCAAGAAGATAAACAGACGCATTGGCAAAGCCAGTTAACAAAGAAACGATAGAAACAACTAAGGTTGTAACCAACATCGCATTACGACGATGGGTAATTGGTCCGGGCGTATCGGGAATACTAGCACATAAAGCACCCAAAGAAACCGTAATGCCTATTTGTAATAAACCAAACTGAGATAAAATTAAACTGGGTACTAATGCACCAAAAGTAATCCTGAGTCCATCACCGAAGTAAGAACTCAAGACAAAATTCTTGATTTCGTTGGTCGTTTGTTGTGTTTTTGAAATCATGTTTTTTACTTAATGAGTGATTTAGTAAGTTATGAATGATTGAAATAATTTTAATCATAAAGCTGTTTAAACTTTCTTGATTTTCACACAATCTTTCTAAAGTCTCAAAATCAGTTTTTGTAAAAATAGATAAAATATTCAAGAAACTATGACGAAGATTGCCACTTCAATTTTCATTATGAACAACATTTAATATATTGCTCAAAAAATGATAACCTCTCTTCCTAAAAGACTATGTTTAAGAAATCTTTAATACTTTGTTGCTTCATCATCTTTAAGTTTGTCTTACAATCAACATTAATTGATGCTGGTTATGATTTACATCGAGACGAATACTTACATCTCGACCAAGCTCGTCATTTAGCTTGGGGATATTTATCTGTTCCGCCCGTTACTTCTTGGTTTTCTTATATTATTCTCTTGTTAGGGAATGGCATATTTTGGGTGAAGTTTTTCCCAACACTTTTTGGTGTATTAACCATGATTATCGTTTGGAAAGCCATCGAAGTACTCAATGGAGGAATTTTTGCTTTGATTTTAGGAGCAACTGCCATTACGCTGTCTGTAATTTTACGGATAAATACCCTTTTCCAACCCAATTCTTTAGATATACTTTGTTGGACATTTTTGTATTTCTCCATCTTGAAATACTTCAAAACACAACAAAATAAATGGTTGTGGATAGCAGGAGTTACTTTCGCTTTTGGCTTTTTGAATAAGTATAATATTGTCTTTTTATTGGTAGGATTATTACCTGCTTTACTGATAAGTCTACAGCGAAAAGTATTCAAAAATCCACATTTATATTGGACTATTTTGGGAACGTTTTTGTTGATACTTCCGAATCTAATTTGGCAATACGAAAACAATTTTCCTGTGATTCATCACATGGCATTACTCAAAAAATATCAATTAGTGAATGTAAAAAGGACAGATTTTCTGAAAGAACAAATACTCTTTTTCTTATCGTCTTTCTTTGTATTAATCGCTTCATTCATTTCATTTTTCAAGTATAAAGCTTTTAAGGAGTATCGTTTTTTCTTTTGGGCTTTTGTATTTTCTCTTTCCATTTTCGTGTATTTACAAGCAAAAGCCTATTATGCTATTGGTTTGTATCCGATTTTATTAGCATTCGGTTCGGTTTATCTGGAAAGTATCTTGAAAGAAGGCTGGACAATTTACCTTCGTCCCCTAGCGATTTTACTGATTATCGTTCTGTTTTTACCGATGATGAAAATTGCTTTTCCGAATTATAATCCAACAGAAATTCAACAGAGAACTGAGCTATACAAAAAGTTTGATTTGTTAAGATGGGAAGATGGCAAAGACCATACCATTCCACAAGACTTTGCCGATATGTTGGGTTGGAAAGAGTTGGCACAAAAAGTAGATAGCGTTTATGCAGGCATCACAGACAAAGAACATACATTAGTACTTTGTGATAATTACGGACAAGCAGGAGCTATCAACTATTATTCAAAATATCCAAATATCGGAGCTGTTACTACTAATGCTGATTATATCAATTGGTTTCCGCCACTTGATAAAACAGTAATTAAAAACATCATCTTGATAGAGGATTCGGATGATGATGATAAAAATCGTGAAAAAGAAAGACCACTTTTTCAATCAGTTACTTTAACAGGAAAAATTGAAAATCATTTTGCCAGAGAATATCAAACAAGTATTTATTTGCTAAAAGATGCAAAAGTGCCAATCAATCATTTTCTGGTAGAAGATATTGAGGAGGAAATGAAAGATTGGCGATAAAGAGTTTTCTTTATCGCCAATCTGTAGCTCAATTATTCTTCAATAGTAGCTGCCATCAAGCCAATAATTACATCATTACAAAGTGAAATTACTTGGATAGATTTGATTGGTTTTGAAAGAATAGGGAATTGATAAACATTAGCCGCTCCACCATCAATAGCCATATTACTAAAGCCTTTGATACTTGTATGTTTGGGATATTGTTTCATAAATTCGCCTGATTTTAATAACAAACGAGTTGGTCGTGCTGACTGATTGTATTGAAAAGCTTTTCCATCATAAAAATAATCTTGCTCGATTGGCCACCAATTGTTTGGATTATGTAATTCAAAAGTAGTTTGTTCCCCATTTTCGTATCGAATCACAATTTTTCCATTGACCATTTGGCTTTGCATTGGGTTTGTTGTCCCAGCCATTAATAAATGAATATTTTTACCTTGAACTTTTTGTTTGGGAAGAATCAGCAAAGTATCAGGGAAATTATCCCATTTACTCGTAAAGGCAATATTTACTTGGCTACTATCAGCAGGAGTAGCAAATGGAATTTGCTGATAATGAATGAGACCATTTTGTTGCTTTGCTTTTTGACGAAGTCCTGAATCGTCAATATTGGCATCTACTAAAGGATAACACCAATTACCAATTCCTTGAATAGGTAATTGTAAAGTAGCACTTTGCGGGCGTGGCGATAAATACTTATTTTTAAAAATACGAGTAACTTTATCGTTGAAAGCATTACTTAAATCAATGGTTTTAAATACTTGATTTTCAGTAATGTTTTGTAGTTTTTGCTGAACAATTTCAACTTTTTCTTTTAAGGAATTATTTGTTTTAGGATTGATTTTATCTCCTTCAAACAGTACTTTCACCAAAAAGCTTTTACCTTTTTGCGTGCTAATTTCAAGGATTGGCTCATCATTTCCGTTAGTTTTCCAAGTGAATTTTGTTGGTTTACCATTCACCAAAACCGATTTTACTTTTGTATATTCTGCTGGAATATTGAGGATGATTTCAGCGTTTTTCTGCCAAGAGGTTTTTATTTCATATTCATAAAGCTTTGTATTTTTCTTAAAATTAAACTCAATATCACTTGTTTTAAGGTTTGCATAAGCCCATTCATTCGGGAAACCCGGTTGAATAAGTATTTTACTTTCTAATAATTGTGGTCTGATTCCAAATAATCCTTCTACCAAACTTCTGCCAGCCATACCGATTCCATCTGCAAAATCTCTATACAGTTCACCTCTGATGGCATCTAAACTTGATAATTGTTCAAAACCACCCGGAGAAGCAGAAGTATAAAGACTTTCGATGAGTGTATTTCGCCAAATTTCGTAAGCTAATTTCTTATTTCCTGCTTGCCAACAAGCTAATGAAGTATGGAGGTTTTCGCTCAAAGCTACATTATTGATACTCCAAGTATAAGGTTGCCAATTGGTTGTGCTGAGTTGATAGAAATCTTGTTTGAGTGCTGGAATGCTGAAAGGAATATGCGGAATGTTATTTTCAACATATTTTGTCATAAGATATTGTTGTTTTGGCGAAGCCGCTTGTGCGTCGATAGCATGATAGATTGTCCAAAGTCCTGCCGAAGGATGCGTTAATTGTAAACCCAAAGCATCTTTGTATTCAGCAAAACAACCTGTTTCATCTAGCCATAATTTTTCTTGCAAAGCTTTATAAATCTTGTTAGCTTCATCTTCATAAGGTGTCTCATTTTTGCCTAATAATTTAGCCAAGAAAGCTGCCGAACGAAAAGCCCGATAATTATAAGCCGTAGCATGAGTAACGCCACCGCCACTATATTGCAAAGCATCACTTGCCCAAATACAGCAATAAGCATCGTAAAGTCCGTCGTTATCAGCATCAAAATTATGTTTTTCCCAAGCCAAGTGTTTTTCAATGGTTGCCCACATTTCACGAAGATAAGTAGTGTCGCCAGTCCAATTGAAGTGATTTAGCAATTGGTCGATATAAACCAAATTCATGTCATAATGATGCGCACGAATATCTCCGTTCGGATTTCTACAAATATATCCTTCTGTAAAAATACCTTTTCCAATTTTCTCAATTTGACGAGCCAAGTGCATGGCAGTATCTGGAGAAGAATGTGTTAAAGGAAATTCATCACCAACCTGAGATTTTGAATAAGCTGTAAAATGCGTTTTTGCTCTATCATGTTGACCAAGTACATCAGCAATATAAGGTCCACGCCAAGCAGGCAAACGCATTCGCCAAGCAACAGCTCCGTGCATATAAGTTGGACTATCCCATATAGCATCGGCAGCTAAACTTAAAGCTTGTCCCATCGGATTCAATAAAGTATCAGGTGTTTTAATTTGAATGGTATTGACGATTTTCTGACGCAATACTTCATTTTGCTTTTTAAAAGAAGGGATTTCTGCGTAAGTAATATCAGCACTATTTCCTTTTTGAATCAAGATAAATTGCTCCGTCTTTTGTAAATCGCCAATACTCATCAAACATGGATTGGTGATTTTATCAGCAAAATTTTTGACAGACAAAGGCGATTGTTGAGCCTTAGCCTCTGTAATGGCTAAAGTATAAGTATTAGGGAAAAGACCTGAAACTACTTGCGTAGAATCTTTAGGTTGATATTGAATTTGAAAAGTATTTTTCGAGAGCTTGATTTTATTGTTGCTACAATTTTCAGCTTTTAGGTAAAAATTACTTTCTGGGTCAGCACCAATATCACCATCTCTTGAAAATTTCTTAGCCGTAATTCCACCAAACAATGCTAATATTTGGGTTTGTTTGGGCATATTTCCTTCATAATGGTATTCAATTAGCATGGCTTCATGTGTGTAAGCGGCTGTTACTTTCAGTATCAACATGGCATCGCCCAATAATTCATCTTGAATTTTGTAGTACATTGCTCCATCTTGATACACTGTTTGGATTTTCTGTGCTTCCGACAACCATTTGCTTTTTGCGCCATTCAATAAACCGATTTTACAGTTTCCACCCATGCCGGGCAAATACAAAGCAAACTCTGGGAAATCGCCAGCTTCTACTCTAAAAGCAGAATTGCCTCCATACAAAGCTCGATTGAATTTTTGTTTTGGATTAACACAAACAAATCCGTTTCCCTGAAAAGGTTGATAATGTAAGTTTTTGACAACAGGTTTTATCTGGGCAGTAACCTGAATAGAAAATAGGAAGAAGCAAGCTAAGAATAGATAGTATTTCATAAATCATTTCATTTGAGAGTATCGTAAACATAAGGCTAAAAATGCCTTTTTTTACCCTATTCCCTGAAAATTAAATGATTTGTAGAACGACTTTATATTCGTTTTTAACTTGTTCCAGCCGTTGTCAGTGTCTTTGTGAACGAATGTTTTGCTTATTTATCAAAATGAAGTCTGTGGACAGATGAACTTTTGCAAAAATATTAAGGACTTTTTTTTTCTTCCATTCTTAACAATAACTTTTCTAAGTTATCAGCATCTTCACTCCATCTTTGGGGATTTGTAATGATGTATTGTTGGCATTTATGTAATTCATTTTCAAAACGAATAATATGTTCCCAATAATTTCTTTGCCAAACTTTTGCAGACTGTTGTTGTATTAAATGATTGTCTTTTAGATGTTTATAATAGCTGTAGAAGACTAGCGATTTAAAGCTACCGATAATATTTCCTAAAAGAGTATGTTTGGGGGATTTTAGAATCGCTTCATCTTTATTAATCTCACTATTTTCAATATGAATAATTGCATGAAGATGATTGGGCATAATTTGAAATGTATCTATCACAACGGAAGAAAAACGATTTGGAATATTTAACCATTCTTTTTCAATAATTGAACCTAAGTAGGAGAGATTCATTTCTTGATTTACAATTTCGCCAAAAATATTTTCACGATTGATTGAACAAATCGTGATAAAATATGAACCACCAGCAGAATAGTCGTGGTTTTTGTAGCGAATGGAATGTCTTGATTTTTTGTTTGGCATAGGATTAAGTGTAAAAATATTGTGTTCATTTTCGGCAACCGTTCGTCGTCCAAAGGTTTAATTCACAAAAAAATCGTTCTCGGCAACCGTAAAGGATTGCCGCTACATTTTTCGAAACAAATTATAATCCTTTGTAGTAGCGGTAACCCTTGCGGTTACCGTTCGTCGTCCAAAGGTTTTACTCACAAACAAATCGTTCATTCTCGGCAACCGTAAAGGATTGCCGCTACATTTTTCGAAACAAATTATAATCCTTTGTAGTAGCGGTAACCCTTGCGGTTACCGTTCGTCGTCCAAAGGTTTAATTCACAAACAAATCGTTCTCGGCAACCGTAAAGGATTGCCGCTACACTTTTAGAAACAAATTATAATCCTTTGTAGTAGCGGTAACCCTTGCGGTTACCGTTCGTCGTCCAAAGGTTTCACACACAAACAAATCGTACATTCTCGGCAACCGTAAAGGATTGCCGCTACATTTTTCGAAACAAATTATAACCCTTGTAGTAGCGGTAACCCTTGCGGTTACCGTTCGTCGTCCAAAGGTTTAATTCCCAAACAAATCGTTCATTCTCGGCAAGCGTAAAGGATTGCCGCTACATTTTTCGAAACAAATTATAACCCTTTGTAGTAGCGGTAACCCTTGCGGTTACCGTTCGTCGTCCAAAGGTTTCACTCCCAAACAAATCGTTCATTCTCGGCAACCGTAAAGGATTACCGCTACATTTTTCGAAACAAATTACAATCCTTGCGGTTACCGTTCGTCGTCCAAAGGTTTCACTCCCAAACAAATCGTTCATTCTCGGCAACCGTAAAGGATTGCCGCTACATTTTTAGAAACAAATTATAACCCTTGCGGTTACCGTTCGTCGTCCAAAGGTTTTACTCACAAACAAATCGTTCATTCTCGGCAACCGTAAAGGATTGCCGCTACATTTTTAGAAACAAATTATAATCCTTTGTAGTAGCGGTAACCCTTGCGGTTACCGTTCGTCGTCCAAAGGTTTCACTCCCAAACAAATCGTTCATTCTCGGCAACCGTAAAGGATTGCCGCTACATTTTTCGAAACAAATTATAACCCTTGTAGTAGCGGTAACCCTTGCGGTTACCGTTTATTTATCCCTAAAAACAATTTCTAAAAGACACAATCTCTCTACCAATCCAAGCTATTTTAAATCTCGTGATTTAATCGCTACTTCAATCTGTCTTAACACAAATGAACATAGCAAAAGTGCAATAGAACTTCCGCCACAAAGCAATACTAAACTGGAATCGTTGTATTTGAAAATGGAATAGCTTAGACCAAAAAGTACAATCAGCGTAGTAATTGAGAGGATAATGACAAAAGCCTTAAATTTTTTGTGTTTAGCTTGTAGTTCTTCTAAGGTTAAATGATCAAATTTTAGGTTCTCTTTCATGTTAATTATTTTGGTTTAAATGATTTAGTTTTCCTTCATACTACGTCATATATTTTGTGCTTTAACCCAGCAACTTATATTATTGTCTGTAGAAATAAGAGTGATTTTTGTATGCTTAAATATACTAAATCAAATGCAGAGAATGGTGCAAAATAGTATAAAATGTCATCATTAACATTGCACCAACACCAAATAATAATATCAACCCAATAATCCAAAGTATTAAAATCATACCTGCTTGGGCATAAGAATCTTCGGATTCATCAGCCAATACTTTTTGAACCTTTTGGACATTTCTGTACCGAATAAACAGAAAGACTCTGCCTAACAGAGAAAGAAAGATGTCTTTGATTAAATCGTTCATTGAGTACTTTCGCCGTTATCCCGTGTCTTCACGAACGACTATTTGTTGACTGTGGTAGTGTAATGATTTATCTATCAAAAGTTAGTGGAAATATAGTCTCGGCAAAGGAAAATAAAGCTAAAAAAGTAAACCGAAACGCTACGTTTAACGTAAATTTAAGAGAATTGCTTTTAGTTTAATTAATACAAGCACTCATAAAAAGGCTTTACTAATAATCTTCAGCAACAATATTCATACATCAGCATCAAAAGACTAGATAGAAAATGGTTATTAAAAAAGATAGTATCGAAAAAGATAGACTTAAAGAAGTACGTCGATTTTTAAAATTAGATTTTAGTAAATCATCAGATTTTCAGGATATTGTTGACCTTGCTGCACTGCTATGCGAAAAACCTGTAGCACTGATTACTATTTTAGATGAAGATGTAAATTGGATAAAAGTAAGGTCGGGTGTTGAATATGAAGTAATGCCAAGAGAAACGTCTTTTTGTCAATATGGTATTCAACAAGATGAAATTTTAATCATACCCGATGCTACTAAAGATTATCGTTTTGATGATAATCCGTTGGTACAATCAAACCCTCATGTACGTTTTTATGCAGGAGCACCATTGATTTTAAATAATGGATTAAAACTTGGAACGCTTTGTTTGTTTGATTTAAAACCAAATAAAATTACCCCATTACAAGAGAAAACTCTCTCCATTCTTTCAAGACAAGTTACTTACCTAATGGAATTAAAATTAGGACAAGCTTTATTAAAAAAACAATTAGAAGAAACAGAAGCTAAGAATAAGGCTTTAAGAAAAATTGCCTTTATGCAATCGCATGATATCAGACATCCTCTATCATCAATTATGTGTTTAGTTAATTTAGTAAAAGATGGTATTCATCCTGTAGATGAGCATTGGTTAGGAATGATTACGGAGGCAACCGATACTTTAGATAATAAAATCAAGGCGATTGTTAATGAAACTGCTGCCGATAGAAGCTGAGAGTAAGCTAACGAACTTTGGCACAAAAAACTCATGGCATGACTTATCAAATAATGCTGAGTAAAACCAGTCTATCGTCAGTCATGCCATGAGTGATTATTTAGCACCATTTTTTTCCATTGCTTTCAAGCTTTATGTAAGGTTGATTTTGACAATTTTGAATCCTATACTTATTGATTTGCTTACTCAAATGTAAATAAACATTCAATTCTTTATATTATCAGTAATAAAAAAGAAGTTCGTGGAGACACGAATTTCGGCAAAGAGTGAGATTAATCTATTTTACGGTTACGGGTTTCTATTCTTTTTTGTAGGATGTCAAACTTAATTTCTAAAGGCTTGATACTGTTTTCAATTTCAAGTATACTTGCATTATTAATTTGTAATTTTTCAAAATTAAGTTCAGAGTTATCTTTTAAGATTATATTTTGCTCTCTTAATCTTTTAATCTCCTTCCATTTTGGGATTAAAATAATACATAGTTCGGAAAATAGTTGTCTGTCGTCCCTTACCTTGACAAGCTCATTCTTAGCATTTTCAAATAATTCTTTTGGGAACTTTTCGTCAAAAACAAGCTCTGCAATGATTTCCAGTGAGTTTTTCCCATCAATTTCTTGGGTCTGTAAAGAATCGATAAGTTCTTTTTTTGTAAATTCTTTAGACATTTTTTATTTATTTGAATAATATTATGACTACAAGTAATTAAGTCGTCAATTTTTTTTTGATGTTTATTAGATTATTCCAAGTAGAAGCCCCGCTTTAAATAGAACAGGTTAAAATATATAGATTGACTCAATTGTCATTAGTGTCTTATCACATAATTATTTAATGACTTTTGCGATACATTTATTATTATTTGGAGTCAAAAAGAAGTTCAAAGAGGGACAAACTTTAGCAAAATATATTTCTATTTCCTTTCTTCTTTTTCTTTGTTGAAATATGAACCTGTCTCAACTTTTGAAGCATAAAAGTTAAAAAACAACCCTACAAAAGCAAAAAACAAAATAACTTGTGATACTGCTAAAAATTGTCCTAATGTTGTTTTTGGATAAATATCTCCATAACCAACTGTCGCTGTAGTAATGAAACTATAATAAACTGCTTCAAAGTTATTTGTTAACTGTCTGTTGAAAAAGTTTTTGTTAGTTAAATCACAATACGAATAAATTACTGCAAAATTTAAAGCTATTTCTATGTAATTGTAAAATAAGTTTATTAAAGATCTTTTGTAAGTTACAGGCTTGGTATTTAAGTCTGCACAAAAAATAAGATAATTCAAATATATTAAAGTGTCAAGTAGTAAATAAGCTGATAGACATGGTGTCCACCAATGGTTTGTTTGGTTGAAATAAAGTAAAATAATTGGAGAAGCCAATTTTGATAAAACTAAAATTTCCACTCCGATTTTTCTTCCTTGAAATCCAAACCAACCGGATACATGTCTAACATAAAGTCCAATAGAAATAAATTGAAAAAGCGTTAAGAATAGTCTATAAATTCGTTCAATACCAAAGTCTTTGTATGTTTCATTTTTCCAAAGACGTTTTAAGTTTTTGACTTGGTTCTGAAATGCAGGATTAAGTTTTCTATCAATAGAATAACTTCCTAAAAATAATGTCTTTATAAAATTTGATTTTTTTCTCATTTAAGATGTTATCTTGGGTTACTGCTAATTCATTAATATGTAAAGACTTTACAATATTTTTTGTCTTGTTAAAAAATAACTGCTATCTCTTACGTTTATTCGTGAATATACCAGTGACTGCAATCCACCCCCAACTTACCTAAACCCCACATACTTCCCAAATTATCATACGATAATTCCTCAAAAACTTATTAAACGGTAAATCGTCCTCAAAACATAACCTTGTTACTCAACAATAAAACGCCTCAATCTTGCATCACTTTTAAGCAAGATTTCAAGAAAATAGATTCACTTTAATCGCTTACTATGATGACTGTATTTGTCATTTTGTAAGCTTACAATAAAGTTTTGTTGACTTACAATGAAGCATTGTAAGTCAACAAAATTATTTTGCATGGTTGCAAAACTTTTTTGTAAGCTTACAATAACATTTTGTTGGCTTAAAAATTACATTGTAAGTCAACAAAACTATTTTGCATGTTTACAAAATTTCATTGTAAACAAACAAAATTCCATTGTAAGCTTGCAAAACTATTTTGCATGGTTACAAAACTTCATTGTAAACAAACAAAATGTCATTGCATTCTTACAATATTCCATTGTTGACTTGCAGAGAAGCGTTTGCAACCTGCAACATTCTTATGTTTGTCATCAATTTTTCTTCTTAAACCTTCCCCGTTCTTTCTCGCACAAACTGTGCTAAATCGCACATTTATTGTATTTTATATTTTGTTTAATTTGCTGATATTCAATGTATTATTGTTTGGCATTGTCTTTGGAATACTAATAGCAAATCTAATAAAATTATGGATAAAGAAATTTCTCAAAACCTGATTAAACAACGTAAATCTAAAAAATGGTTTATTGGTCTTTCGCTGGTGTTTGCCTTGCTTGTGTTGTTGTATTTTTTTAGAAACTCGCTTCAATCTTCTTTAGAGGCTTCTAAAATCAGAACGGCGGTGGCTGAAATTGGTAGTGTGGAAAATACTTTAACGGCTTCGGGCGAAGTAATTCCTGCTTTTGAACAAAGCATTAGCAGTCCAATAAAAGCGAGTATCAAAAAGGTGTTTTTTAGCACGGGTGCTGCTGTAAAGGCTGGTCAGCCGATTATGGATTTGGATAAATCGCTGACGCTTATCGAACTGGAAAAGCTCAAAGACCAATTGGCTTTGAAACAAAATAGCATCGGAAAACTCAAAATGGATTTGGATAAAAAAATCTATGATTCCGACATCAGCGACAAAATAAAATCGCTAACTATCAACCGTCTGAGAGCTGATTTGGAAGATACCAAACGCCTGCAAAAAGTGGGCGGACGCACACAAGAAGATGTCACCAAAGCCGAAAACATCTTGAAAATTGCTGAACTGGAAAAGGCTCAATTAGAAAACGAATTGAATTATCATCGCAAATCTGTGGGGGCAAATGTCCGTGAGTCGGAATTGAATGCTGAAATTGAAAGTAAGAATTTAAAAGAATTACAGCATAAAATCACGATGGCGGATATTGTTGCCGACCGTGCGGGCGTGCTTACTTGGGTAAATGATAAAATTGGTTCTGCCGTCAATGAAGGTGAAATGTTGGCAAAATTGGCTGATTTAGGCAGTTTTCGGGTAGAAGGTTCTTGTTCTGATGCCTATTCCGACCAATTGAAAGTGGGTATTCCCGTCATTGTAAAAGTCAACGAAATCAGTTTGCGTGGCATAGTCGTACAAATAAAACCTTCGGTAGCCAATGGCATTGTACAATTTTCAATTGCTTTAGACGACAATAAACACGCTTCACTTCGCCCCAATATGAAAGTAGAAGTGTTTATCGTCACCAATCGCATCGCCAATGCCGTGCGTGTTGCCAATGGCCCTGCATTTAATGGCAAAAGAAAAACATCAGTATTTGTCTTGGAAAAGGGCATTGCCAAAAGGAGGGAAATAGAAATTGGTTTGTCGAATTTTGATTTTGTAGAAATCAAAAGTGGCATTCAAGCAGGCGAAAAAGTGATTATTTCGGATTTGAGCCAATACGAACATTTGCAGGAAATTAAAATTGAACAACGATGAAAAAGATATTACTCGCTTTGTTGTTCATGGTGAATATTTGCTTTGCACAACAAACAGCATTAAGTTTAGAAGAGGCAGTACAAATGGCAAAAGATAAATCTATCGCCGCCAAACAGGCTTCTACCCAAAAGGAAACAGATTTTTGGCGATTCAAATCTTTTCAAGCGGATTTTAAACCGCAATTGAGTTTGAGCGGTGCTTTGCCCAGTTTTACTCGTTCTTTTATTCAAGTACTGCAACCTGATGGAACGGTGGCTTTTCAGTCGGTTTCTAACAATAACTCTACTTTAACGCTTGCTTTAAGCCAAAGTATAGCCAAAACGGGCGGAACGATTTTCATTCAAAAGCAATTACAACGCTTTGATGATTTTGAAAGAAATTCTACATTGTACAATGGCGTACCTGTGGCTTTTGGACTGAGTCAACCGCTTTTTCGATACAATCAAATGAAGTGGGACAAGCAAATTGAACCTTTGAAGTATTCAGAAAGTCAGCAGGTTTTTCTGGAATCTTTAGAAAAGGTTTCTTTAAATGTGAGTGATTATTATTTTGATTTATTGATTGCTCAAGTGAATTTACAGATTGCCGAAAAGAACCGAAGTAATAATGATACGCTGTATAAAATTGCTTCAAAAAGGTTGGAATTGGGCAAAATTTCAGAAAATGACATTTTACAATTGCGTTTGTCGGTGCTAAATGCCCAAAAAGATTTGGCTTCTGCCAAGCAACAAGCAGAAGTAGCGACTTTGCAATTGAAAGCATATATTGGTTACAGAGAAGAAAATAAGTTTGATTTGGCGATTCCTTTTCAGATTAAAAACTTTGAAATTGATGCCCAGAAAGCCATTCAAGCGGCTTTGGGAAGTCGCTCGGATGCGATTGCTTTTAGAAGAAGAATCCTTGAAGCCGAAAGAGATTTGAATAAAGCCAAAGCAGAAAATGGTTTGAATGCCAATTTGAATGTGGCTTTTGGTTTGTCGAATCGAGGCACAAAACCTTTGGATATTTACAAAAATGCCCAAGACCGTGAATTTGTAGAAATTCAGTTTACTTTGCCTATCATGGATTGGGGAAGGTCGAAAGCCCGAACAGAAACCGCAAAAGCGAATTTACAACTCACACAGCAAAGCGTAGAACAAGACAAGCTGACCTTCGAGCAGCAGATTTATACCCAAGTAACACTTTTTGAAATGTTACAAAAACAAGTAAAGCTGACGGCAGAAACCGATGAAATTGCTACCAAACGGTATCAAATTGCCCAAGACAGGTACATTTTAGCCGATTTGAGTATTACAGATTTGGGTATTGCTTTGCAAGAAAAAGACCGAGCTAAACGAGATTATATCGTTGCTCTTAGAGATTACTGGCGTGCATATTATACTTTACGATATTATACTTTATACGATTTTGAATTAAATGAATCTTTAAATCTTAGAAAATAATCATGATTAAACTCAGCAACATCGAGAAGGTCTATCAGACCAGCAATATTGAAACATTGGCATTGAACAATATCAATATCGACATCAAAAAAGGAGAATTTGTATCTATCATGGGACCTTCGGGCTGTGGCAAAAGTACGCTTTTGAACATCATGGGGCTTTTGGACGAACCTTCAACGGGAACAATTGCCATTGATAATAAGCCCGTTGAGAAGTTTACCGATAAAGATTTGGCGTATTTAAGAAACCAAAAAATCGGTTTTATTTTCCAAAGCTTCCATTTGATTAATGATTTATCCATTTTGGATAATGTAGAAATTCCATTGCTTTATCGTGCTTCAACGAATAAAAGTAGGAGAGAAGCCGCCAAAGAAGCTTTAGAAAAAGTAGGCTTGAGTAATAGAATGAAACATTTTCCGAATCAACTTTCGGGCGGACAAAAACAGCGTGTTGCCATTGCCAGAGCCATTGTAGGAAATCCAGAAATCATTTTAGCCGATGAACCCACAGGAAATTTGGATAGTGCAATGGGGAATGAAATTTTGAACATTCTGCTACAACTCAATGCCGCAGGAAGTACCATTGTGATGGTAACACACGATGAAAACATGGCAAAGAAAACCCATCGTTTGATTCGCCTTTTCGATGGCACACAAGTATCTTAGTTTAACCTCTAAAATCTAAAAATCATGTTATTCAATTATATCAAAATAGCGTGGAAAGTCCTTCTTCGGCATCCATTCTATACTTTTATTACACTCTTTGGCATTACGCTGACGCTGACAGTGCTGATGGTGATTACTTCTTTTATCGATCATTTAGTCGGAAGTCATTATCCAGAATACAAGAGAGATAGGTCGCTGTATATTATGAATATTGCCTTGCGAGATTCAGCTAGAACTTCCATGAATGGCGGCCCTGTTTCTTATAATTTTATTAAGGAACATTTAAAAACCTTGAAGACACCCGAAAAAGTAGGTTTTTCAACGATGATTAGTTCGGCTAATTCCTATTTGAATGGAAGAAGAATTAAAGTAAGTACGAAGTTTTGTGATGCTACTTTTTGGGAAGTAACCGACTATGAATTTTTAGAAGGAAAGCCTTTTAATGAACAAAATATTGCCAATGGCGAACACGTAGTAGTGATTACAGATGCCATGAAAAAACAGTATTTTGAGGACGAAACTGCTTCTGCCATTGGCAAGAGTATTGAAATTGACAACGAGAAATTCAAAGTAATTGGTGTAGTAAAATCTGCACCTGTTACTCGTATTATGACTTTTTCCGATGTGTTTTTTCCTTATAATTTGCCTAAAAGTAATTATCAATCCAAAGGCTTACAAGGTAGTTTTACCGCAATTATTTTGGCAAAAAACAAAAGCGATTTCAAAGCAATTCAAGATGAATTTGACGCTTCTGTCAGAAGAATTCCTTTGCCTATTATGAGTTGGGGAAATAGATTTGATATTATCGACATCAAAGCACAAACCTATGTAGATACTTTTTTGAATAGTTTTACAAGAGATGGACAACAGATTTTTCTGTACGTTGGTATTTTCTTTATTGTATTGATGTTGATGGGTTTGCCTGCTATCAACTTAGTGAATTTGAATGTGAGTAGAATCATGGAAAGGGCTTCAGAAATTGGTATTCGTAAAGCTTTTGGCGCACCTTCCAGTTCTTTAGCTTGGCAGTTTATTATTGAAAATATCTTTATTACGATGATTGGCGGTTCGTTTGCTTTGATACTTACCCTCATCATTATCAGTATTTTCAATGACAGCGGACTCATTCTTCATGCCGATTTGAGTATCAATTTTAGTGTATTTGGCGTGAGTTTATTGGTTTGTTTGATTTTTGGTTTGCTTTCAGGCGTAGTCCCCGCCCTCAGAATGTCGAAAATGAAAGTAATTGATGCTTTGAAAAGTTCTTAGAGGCTGTCGGACTTCGGCTATCGGATTTCGGTCTGATTACAAGACATTTTTTGGTAATGTGTAGCGGCAAACCCTTGCGGTTGCCGTTGAACGCAGGGCAATCGCAACAGTGCAACCGCAAGGGTTGCCGTTCAACGTCGGGCAAATGCAAACGTGGAAAACGCAGGCAATCGCAACAGGGCAACCGCAAGGGGGTGCCCCTACAACATATTGTTCGTGTAAAAATGTCTCGTAATCAGAATATCGGTTTAAAAAATCACTCAATCACTCATTCACAACTCACAATTAAAAAAATCACTCATCATTCAGCATTCAAAACTCAACACTCAAAATCATGTTAACGCATTTATTTAAACTCATCTGGAACAAAAAACGACACCATACTTTATTGATGGTAGAGATTTGGTTTTCCTTTCTGGTACTTTTTGGCGTAATGTCGCTGATAAGTTACAACTTCAAAAACTATTTAGAACCTATCGGTTTTGAATACGAAAATGTTTGGGCTTTGGACTTGAACAAAAACCAAGATACCACAGCCATTGCTGAAAAATTAAATACCGTTTTTCAGAAAATTCAGTCATATCCAGAAGTAGAAGTAGTAACAAGAATGTCTAATAATTCCCCTTTTTCATTTACACATAGTAATGGAAATATTAGCTACCAAAAGAATACTATCCTTGCTGATTATTATGTAGCCGATGAAGATTTTACAAAGGCTTTGGGCATGAAAACAATAATGGGTCATTGGTTTAAAAAAGCTGATGCAGTAGCCAAATTCAAACCTGTGGTAATTAATAAAAAAGCACAAGAAGCTTTGTTTGGAGAAGTAAATCCGATTGGCAAAGTAATTGGAGACAATCAAAAAGTAGTAGGAGTCATTGAAAACTTCAAAGCAAAAGGAGAATTTAGCGAAAATAGTCCTTGTATTTTTAATCTTGCTGATGATAAATATGAATATAATAAAGTACTGATAAAAGTAAAACCTGGCACAGATGCCAATTTTGAAGCAAAATTGACGAAAGACATCGGAGCTATCGCTAAAGATTGGACGACAGAAGTAAGTTACCTGACTGACCAACGCCAAAATCAGCATAATTTTGCTTTAGTACCAGTCATTATTTTTATGATTATTACCGTATTTTTATTGGTGAATGTGGCAATGGGCTTATTTGGTATTTTGAATTTAAACATTGCCAAACGTCGTGAAGAAATCGGTGTACGTCGTGCAATGGGAGCAACCGCAGGCAATATCAAAATTCAGTTTGTGGGCGAAATGTGGGTAATCACTACTTTCGGTGTTCTTTTGGGTATTTTATTTGCGGTGCAAGTTCCCTTAATGCACATGTTCAATATAGAAAGCAGTATTTATTGGATGGCAATTGGACTTTCTATCGTAATTTTATACGGCATCGTAACGCTTTGTGCTTATCATCCAAGCAGACAAGCCGCCAACATTCAACCAGCTATGGCGTTGCATGAACAATAGCCTTAGGCAATAGGCTTTAGGCTGTAAGCTTTTGAATGTACTTGTTTAAAGCTTATAGCCAACAGTCCTAAAGCAAAAAGACTGTAATAACTTCCTGCCTATAGCTTACAGCCTATAGCCTAAAGCAAAAAAAATGAACAAAATCCTTATCATAGACGACGATTTTGCTGTGCAGACATCACTTTCGTTGATGCTTCGGCAAGAAGGCTTTCAGGTGAAGACAACCTCTTCACCTGTTTTGGCGATGGATGTTATCGAAGAGTTTCAACCTCATTTAATTATACTTGACCTTAATTTTTCGATTGAAACTTCGGGCGATGAAGGCATAAAAGCCTTGAAAATCATTTGTCATACTTTCCCAAATATTGCTGTGATTTTACTAACAGGTTGGGGAACAATCAATTTGGCGGTGGAAGGAATGAAATTAGGAGCTAAAGATTTTGTGACTAAACCTTGGCAAAACGATTATATCATCCAGTCGGTTAATACGATTCTGAATCTTTCTCAGCAAAAAGTACAATCGCTCAATCGTAAAAAATTAGACCAACAATATCAGTTTGAGCACATCGTGGGCGATGACCCAAAGCTCTTAGAAATCCTTGAAACAATTGGCAGAGTAGGTATTACAGATGCCCCCATATTGATAACAGGCGAAAGCGGCACAGGTAAAGAACTGATTGCAGAAGCCATACACCAAAATAGTAAAAGAAGAACTAAGCCATTTATTAAAGTAAATCTAGGAGGTGTTTCAGCTAGTTTGTTTGAAAGTGAATTGTTTGGACATTTACGTGGAGCATTTACAGATGCAAAATCGGACAGAATTGGGCGTTTTGAATTGGCAAATAAAGGAACAATCTTTTTAGATGAAATTGGTGATTTAGATTTGTCGAGCCAAGTGAAACTATTGCGAGTTTTACAAGACAGAACTTTTGAACCACTGGGAAGTAGCAAAAGTAAAACGGTTGATGTAAGAGTAATTTGTGCGACGAACCGTAATTTGGAAGAAATGGTAGCGAACAATACTTTTAGGGAAGATTTGTTTTACAGAATCAATCTGATTTCGGTAAAATTGCCCGCTTTGCGTGAAAGACCCGAAGATATTGCAGCCTTGGCGATTTACTTTGCCAATAATTTGAAAACCATTTACGAGCGTCCGAATTTGAGTATTAGCCCGAAAGCAATCAATTGGCTTAAAACTTTAGCTTTACCTGGCAATATCAGACAACTGAAAAATTTGGTAGAAAAAACCATTTTATTAACACCAACAGATGAATTAACGATTGAAGATTTTCAAAAAAATATCTCCATCAATACTTCACAAACTAACAAAAATACTTTGCCAGAAGTAGGCACAATGACTTTGGATGAAATGGAATTATTGATGATTCAACGAGCAATGGCTTTTCATCAAAACAAAATTTCAAAAGTCGCTCGTTCGCTCGGCATCACTCGCTTTGCTTTGTATAGAAGATTGGAGAAGTTTAATATACCTTTTGTGGAGTGATGAGTTTTGAGTAAAATTTCAAAGTATAAAAAAGAGTACTCACATCTTCTTTCATTAGAGTGCGACTTTAGTCGCACTCTAATGAAAGAATTCAAGATAGATATTAAAACAATATTCACCAAAAATACTCCTCATTCAAAACTCATCATTCAAAACTCAAAAGCCTTGTCCCTAAAAGCCAAATATATTCTTTTCGTTACGCTCATTCATGCCGTGATTATCTTTTTAACTTTTCGGCTTTTGAATGAAAATAAGCTCTATTTTATCCTTTCTGAAATCTTGGTTTTGGCTTCGATTGCGATTGCCATCAAGTTATACCAAGATTTCATACAGCCTTTAAAATTCTTGTTGATGGGGGCAGAAGCGATAAAAGACCAAGATTTTTCTGTAAAATTCAGAAAAGTTGGTAAACAAGAAATGGATGAATTAATAGAAGTATATAATGCCATGATTGACCAACTTCGCAACGAACGCCTGCAAGCAATGGAACAACATTTCTTTCTGGAAAAACTCATTCAGGCTTCTCCGATTGCCATTGTGATTTTGGATTTTGATGGAAATATTACTAAAGCTAATCCTCAAGCCCAAGCACTTTTTAGTTTGCCAGAATACTCATCGAGTACTTTGTCATTAAGTCAAATTCAACACCCAATTATTCCATATTTGATTTTATTAGAAAACCGAGAAGCTAAAACTATTCAATTAAATGGTTTGAGTACTTATAAAATTCAACGTTCATTTTTTATGGACAGAGGTTTTGCTCGCCCTTTTTTGCTGATTGAAGAACTTACCAATGAAATCTGGGCAACTGAAAAGAAAGCCTACGGAAAAGTAATCCGCATGATGGCACATGAAGTAAATAATTCTATTGGGGCGGTGAATTCTATTTTAGAAGTAACTAAAAAATTTATTGAAGACGACGATTTATCCAACGCTCTAAAAGTAGCTACCGAACGTAACGACCGATTGAACCTTTTTATGAGGCGTTTTGCCGATATTGTGCGTTTGCCTTTGCCCAATAAAGAAATCAAAAGTATGAGTAATGTCGTTAAAAATGTAGTTGAACTGATGCGTTTACAAATGGAACAAAAAGGCATTTCATTACAAACAGCATATCAAGAAAACACCAATCAAGCAAGTTTTGACGTTGGACAAATTGAACAAGTATTAGTGAATATTTTGAAAAATGCCATTGAAGCTTGTGATGGAAATACAGAGAAAATAATACAAGTAAGCGTTACAAATACACAAATCATCATCGGTAATAATGGAAAACCTATTCCAGAAGCAATTGAAAAACAATTATTTACACCATTTTTTAGTGATAAACCAGAAGGACAAGGAATTGGATTAATGCTTTGTAGAGAAATTTTAAATAATCATGGGTTTGCGTTTTCTTTACAAACGAATAAAGAAAGCATTACAGAATTTATCATAGATTTTGTTTAGAAGAAAGAATTAATAAAAAACAAAAGAGGTCAAAATCATCATGATTTTGACCTCTTTAATATTAAAGAAAAACGAAAACTATTTCGTTAAAGCAGCTTTAAGATTTTCATCTAATGCCGCTAAGAATTCTTCAGTATATAAATAATGCTCGCCATGATTTACTTTATTTCCGTAAATACAAACAGCTAAATCTTTAGTCATTTTACCAGATTCAACAGTTTCAACACAAACTTGTTCTAAAGTTTGGCAGAAATTGATTAACTCTTGGTTGTCATCTAATTTACCACGGAATTCTAACCCACGAGTCCAAGCGAAAATAGAAGCGATTGGGTTAGTAGAAGTTGGTTTTCCTTTTTGGTGGTCACGGTAATGACGAGTAACTGTTCCGTGTGCTGCTTCAGCTTCCATTGTTTGTCCGTCTGGAGTAATCAATACTGAAGTCATCAAACCTAATGAACCGAAACCTTGTGCAACTGTGTCAGACTGAACGTCTCCATCATAGTTTTTACAAGCCCAAACGAAATTACCATTCCATTTCAAAGCAGAAGCCACCATGTCATCAATCAAACGGTGTTCGTAAACAATTCCTTTTTCAGCGAATGCTGCTTTGTAATCTGCTTGATAGATTTCTTCAAAAATATCTTTGAAACGGCCATCATATTTTTTCAAGATGGTGTTTTTAGTTGATAAGTATAAAGGCCATCCTTTGCTTAAAGCCATGTTGAAACATGAGTGAGCAAATCCACGGATAGACTCGTCAGTGTTGTACATTGTTAAAGCAACACCGTCGTTTTTGAAATTGAATACTTCAAAAGTTTGAGCTTCCGAACCATCTTCTGGAGTGAAAGTAACTGTTAATTTACCTTTTCCTTTTGTAACGAAGTCAGTAGCACGGTATTGGTCACCAAAAGCGTGACGACCAATCATGATTGGAGCTGTCCAGTTTGGTACTAATCTTGGAACATTAGAACAAACGATTGGCTCACGGAAAACAGTACCATCCAAGATGTTACGAATTGTTCCGTTTGGCGATTTCCACATTTGTTTCAAGCCGAACTCCTCAACACGTTGTTCGTCTGGCGTGATTGTAGCACATTTGATACCAACGCCGTATTGTTTGATAGCATTTGCAGCATCAATTGTTACTTGGTCGTTAGTTTCGTCACGGTATTCCATTCCTAAATCGTAGTATTTAATATCTACATCTAAGTAAGGAGTAATCAATTTATCCTTAATGAATTTCCAGATAATTCGAGTCATTTCGTCGCCATCTAATTCAACGACAGGGTTCGCAACTTTAATTTTTTCCATTGTGAAATATGCTAATTGGGAATTTTGAATTTTAATTGATTGAATTAATTCAAATTTCTTTTATTAAAGAATTATTTTGGGGCAAAGGTAATCAATGTATTAATACGGAATGTGTTTTGTTTATCTAAATTCTATATAGATTCATTCGTGCTTGAAAAAAATACAATTTTTAGTGCCTGAAAATAAAAATATTGAAAATCAGGCTTGATAAGAAACCAAGATTTAATTTTTAACTGAAAATGTCATTTTAACTAAAATAGTAACAAATCCTTTGAATATAATAAGAATTAATCTACTTACTTTGTATTCTGTTTGAAGGAGAATAATGCTAAAAGTGAAGTATTTACCCCAAAATGATATTAATTAATTTTATTTGTGGAAATCAAAAAGATAAGTCCTGAAGATACTTGGTCAATTCGCCAAAGTGTAATGTGGCCCGACAAACCACTTACTTATGTACAATTAGCCGAAGATGAAAATGGTTTACATTATGGAGTATTCGAAAATGACGAATTACTTTCAGTTATATCCTTATTTATGGAAAATGACAATGCACAATTTAGAAAATTTGCCACACAAGTAATTCATCAAGGAAAAGGGCGTGGTTCGGCTTTACTTAATTTCTTGATTCACGAATGTGAAAAACAACATATAAAAAATCTTTGGTGTAATGCCAGAACAACTGCTTATCCTTTTTATCAAAAATTTGGTTTTGAAATTGTGTCAGAAACTTGGACAAAAGATGGAATCGAGTTTGTGAAAATGAGTAAAACATTCAAAACCCAGATTTAATATTCATTAAAAATGACTGATTATATATTAAGAATAGATTGTCCTGACGAAAAAGGACTTGTCCATAAAATTACTGGAGTACTTTTTTTCAACAATCTCAATATTGAACGTACCGACGAATTTGTAGATATAGACAACAATCTTTTTTTCATGCGAGTAGCTTTTTCAGGAGATTGTGAACCTGAAAGAATTGAAGATGGCTTAAGAGGAATTTTACCCAATTCTGCCAATATCGACCTTTCGACCAAGCAAGTAAAAGATGTTGTGGTGTTGGTAACGAAAGAACATCATTGTTTGTCTGATTTATTGATTCGTAATGAATTTAAGGATTTGCCTTTCAATATTTTAGCTGTTGTCGGTAATCACGAAGTACTGCGTCCGCTTACTGAAAAGTTTAATATTCCTTTTCATTACATTCCTGCCGAAGGCATTACTCGTATAGAGCATGAAAAGAAAATAGAAGAATTGGTGAAAAGTTATTCGCCCGATTATTTGATATTGGCGAAATTTATGCGAATTCTTACCCCAGAATTTACCGAGAAGTTTAGCAAGAAAGTAGTCAATATTCATCACTCGTTTTTACCAGCTTTTATTGGTGCAAATCCTTACAAACAAGCTTATCAACGAGGCGTGAAAATTATTGGAGCTACAGCACATTTTGTAACGGATGATTTGGATGAAGGTCCAATTATTTTCCAAGATATTACTCGGGTAAATCATACCAAAAATGCTTTAGAAATGGCTCAGGCAGGACGTGACGTAGAGAAAATCGTATTGGCAAAAGCCCTAAAATTAGTCTTTGAAGATAGAGTGTTTATTCACGGAAACAAGACGATTATTTTTGAATAAAAATAAATAAAACTACTTTGAAATTATCAATCATCGTTGCCGTTGCAGAAAATGGCGTTATCGGACATAATAATCAGTTGATTTGGCATTTGCCAGAAGATTTAAAAATGTTTAAAAGACTTACTTCGGGGCATCCGATTATTATGGGTCGTAAAACTTTTGAATCTATCGGAAAGCCTTTGCCGAACCGTACTTCAATTATTATTACAAAAAATCCTGAATTTCAAATTGAAGGTTGCATTACGGTTCATTCTTTGGAAGAAGCCATCGAAGCAGCCAACGAAATAGAAGAAAACGAGGCTTTTATTATTGGTGGAGCAGAAATTTATCGCTTGGCTTTGCCTTTTGCAGATACGATTTACTTAACAGAAGTACATCATGTCTTTGAAGGCGATACTTTTTTCCCAGCAATTGATAAAGACCTTTGGGAAGAAGTAAACCGAACCGACCACGACACAGACGAAAAACATTTATACAAATACTCTTTTGTGGAATTGGAGAAATAAGTAAACTGAATTTGAAAATTTGAAGGTGTGCTGATTTGAAGATTGTTTTAATCAGTAATATTAAAAATCAAACTAATAATTTGTAGCGGCAAACCCTTGCGGTTGCCGTTTTAGATAAGGTAACCGCAAGGGTTACCTCTAACATGTTTAGTCTAATGAGTATTATTAAATGACGCTAAACTTTGCATCAATTCACAATTCTTAATTAAAATGATACAAATAGCCGACAAAGCCATTGATATTCAAGCTTGCATTGATGCCGCACAGTCTGACCGTGCGGGAGCTGTGGATGTATTTATCGGAACAGTCAGAAATCATAATAAACAAAAAGAAGTTGTTCGACTCATTTTTGAAACCTATGATACGATGGCAGTCAAAAAAATGCAAGAACTTGCCGACCAAGCTTGTGAAAAATGGGAAATCGAAAAAGTAGTAATGGTTCATCGCAAAGGAGTATTAGAAATCGGTGATGTAGCCGTAGTAATTGCCGTTTCTACGCCACATCGTAAAGCATCATTCGAGGCTTGTCAGTGGTTAATTGATACTTTAAAGCAAGTAGTACCCATCTGGAAAAGAGAGGTTTATGAAAATGGTGAAGAATGGTTAGAAGCCCATCCTTAATTACATAATCATCAAATTACAGCCACGAATATCCGAATTGTCGAATCTCCCCAATACTCTAAATTGTTGATTTCCTGTGACAAATGAGCCTAAATCTTTAGTTTCTATAAAAGAACATGAATCAACATTGGCTAAATCAATGACGTTGATGCCACCTCTTTGTTGATTTTCAAAGTTAAATGGGTCGTTTACATCACGTAATAAAATCTTCATCGAAGCAGGTAAATCAAAAATACCCTCGCCAAAAGAGTAGCCTTGAGAAAGTAATTCCGTCATGCCATATTCTGAATGAATTTTATCGACAGAAAAGGCTTTCGTTAAGATTTCGTGTACTTCTTCTCGCAATAACTCTTTTCTTCTGCCTTTCATTCCGCCCGTTTCCATCACGATTAAGTTGTTGAAATCTTGTAAAAAAGATAAATCTAAGCTTGCTTCGGCAAAATCCAACAAACCAAAAGTAACGCCGATTAAAAGAATTTTTTTCTCAGGATTTTCTGTCGAAATACGCTTCATTGTTTCTCCTAATTCCTGATAATTATTCAAGTAAAATCCTGAATCTGGCGATTTACTTTGTTGAATAAAATGCTGAACCATGTAAACCAAAGAAGAATTATTACGTTCAAGATAGGAGGGAAGTAAAGCTAAAATGGTAAAGTCTGAAAGTTTTCCATAAAATTTCTCAAAAATTTGTTCCGCAATTTGCAAGTAAAAATCAGGGTCGGCTACTAAATGTCTTGAAGTATTTTGTCCAGTCGTTCCGCTACTTTCAAAGATAACTTTAGGCTGAATATCGCCAGTGATAATACTTTGAGTCTTGAAAAATTCTATCGGTAAAAAAGGAATGTCTTTAATTGACTGGACTTTTGATACATCAACTTGAAGATTTTTTAAGTACTTTGCGTAAGTAATGTTATTTTGTGCTTGAAAACGGAAAATATCCAAAGCCAAAGCATCAAAATTTGCTGGATTTACTGTTAAAACGCTTGCTTTTAGTTGTGTTGATGTTATCATTTTTGTGGTCGATTCTTCAAATCTATCTACTGCCATTCTACAAAATTAAGCAATTCTGTAAATTGCAGAACAATAAAGCAACAAGCAAGAAGGATAAAACGTTATATCGTCAAAATATTTTTTTTATACTATGAAGAAGATTTTATACATATTTGGATTTTTAATATTGATGGTTTCTTGTACTGGGCTACCAGATTTCAGTAATACGCCAAGTATTTCCTATAATAATGTTCGTATTTTAACGGGTACAAGTACGGGGCAATTGGGTAATCCGACTAAAAGAGATTCTGTAATTATATCTATTGACTACCAAGATGGCGATGGTGATTTAGGATTCAATGATGCTGATTTTGCAGCACTCCAAAAACAATATGGTTTAGATGTAAGAACTTTTTTGATTGAACTTTATGTAAAAAAGAATGGAGCATTTGTATTGACCAATCCAAGCGTAAAGTATGGAGGAAATATTAGATTCCGATTGAAAGAAGGAGCTAAGCCTGGGCCAATCGAAGGAGTAATTGATTATTCTGTAAATTTTGAGTATAACTTAATCGAAGGAATCCCTGAATTAACTGGTAAGCGGGACACGGTAAAATTTGACGTAACCATTAAGGATAGAGCGATGAATACCAGCAATACCATTCAAACACCAGAGGTTGTGATTTATAAAGAATAAAAATCCTAAATATATCTTCTAAAAAATAGGCATGGCTTCGGTCATGCCTATTTTGTTTTGGGCTATTACAGCTTTGTAACAGCCTTTTCTACGCTATTTTTTTTAACTTTGATGATATATCTTACAATTAATTCTGTACAAACCGAAAAGCTATTCGTCAAATCATTAATCAACAATCAATTCCCATAACATTCGTGAAAAAACTACTCTTTTTTGCCTTAGTAATCTTCTCTGCTAATAATTACTCCGCATTGGCACAAAACAAAAAAGCCATTACTTTAGAAGACATCTGGTCTAAATACACTTTTGTACAGAAACAAGTACAAAACATCAACTGGATGAAAGATGGTGCATACTATACTGCCCTTGATAATGGCAAAGTTATCAAACACCAAGTAACAGATGGTGCTGCGGTTGAAACTTTATTCAACGAAGCCGTGAGTGTTGAAAACTTAGGAAAGAAAATCATCGTGGATGATTACGCTCTTTCTGCCGATGAACAAAAATTATTGATAAGTACTGAGTCTGAACCAATTTATCGTAGAAGTTCTAAGGAAGAAAACTTCGTTTATGACTTAAAGACCAAGAAATTAGTCCAGTTATCAAGCGGTGGAAAACAAATGTTTGCTACTTTTTCGCCTGATGGTGCTAAAGTCGCTTTTGTTCGTCAGAATAATTTGTTTGTGGTTGATTTAGCAACCATGTCTGAACAAAAAATTACCAACGATGGTAAGTGGAATTATATCATCAACGGTGCTTGCGACTGGGTTTATGAAGAAGAATTCTCGTTTGCTCGTGCTTTTCAATGGTCACCAGATAGTAAAAAGATTGCTTTCTATACTTTCGACGAAACCAATGTTCCAGAATACAATATGCAAATGTGGGGCAAGCTTTATCCTACAGATTACCGCTATAAATATCCAAAAGCTGGCGAAGCAAACTCTACAGTAAGCATTTCAGTACATCATTTATCAGAAGGGAAAACCATTAAAATGGACATTGGTTCTGAAACAGATATGTATATTCCAAGAATCCGCTGGACACAAGATGCTAACGTACTTTCAATAGAAAGATTAAACCGTTTACAAAATCGTTTGGACATTATTCATGCTGATGCCCAAACTGGTACAGGCAATATTGTGCTTACAGAAACAAGTAATACTTATGTGGATGTTGAAAACTTCGGAGATGATTTGACTTATTTATCAGATGGAAAATCATTTATCATGTCTTCTGAAAAAGATGGCTTTAAACACCTTTATCACTATGATATAACTGGTAAATTAATTCGCCAAATCACGAATGGTAAGTGGGAAGTAGATAATTTTTATGGCATCGACGAGAATACTAAAACACTCTATTTTACTTCTACCGAATTATCAAATACTGAACGCCAATTATTCAGTATTTCTTTAGAAGGAAAACTAAAAAAACAACTTTCGCAAGAGCATGGCATGAATACCGCAAGCTTTAGCAACGACTTCAAATATTATATCCTTCAACATTCTGCTTCCAATAGTCCACTGAAAGTAAGTTTACACAAAGCACCATCGGGACAATTAGTAAAAGTATTAGAAGATAATGCCGCACTCAGAAAAACACTTGAAAGCTTTGATATTGCCCAAAAAGAATTCATGACTATCAGAACCTCAGAGAACATTGAGCTAAACGCATGGATGATTAAACCAACGGATTTTGACCCTAAAAAGAAATATCCAGTCTTTATGTTCTTGTATGGTGGGCCGGGCAGTCAGCAAGTATTGAATCAATTTGATAGCTTTAATGCTTTTTGGTATCAACATTTGGCTCAAAAAGGATACATCGTGGCATGTGTAGATAACCGTGGTACAGGCGGAAAAGGAGCAGACTTTAAGAAATGTACCTACTTGAATTTAGGGAAATTAGAAGTAAAAGACCAAATAGAAGCCGCCAAATACTGGGGTAATTTGCCTTATGTAGATAAAACAAGAATTGGTATTCAAGGATGGAGTTATGGTGGCTATATGTCATCCAACTGTTTGTTTCAAGGAGCTGATTATTTTAAAGCAGCCATTGCCGTTGCACCCGTAACCAACTGGCGTTTTTATGATAGCATTTATACTGAACGCTTCTTGAGAACGCCCCAAGAAAATGCAAAAGGCTATGATGAAAACTCACCCGTTACTTATGCCAAAAACTTAAAAGGAAATTTCTTATTAGTACACGGTACAGGCGACGACAACGTTCATTTTCAGAATTCAATCGCTTTAGAGGAGGCATTGATTAAGGCAAATAAACAATTTCAATCGTTTTATTACCCTAACAAGAATCATGGTATCTATGGAGGAAACACACGTTTCCATCTTTACACAATGATGACCAACTTTATCGAGAAAAACTTATAAGCATTCCTGATTAATAGGGAAGGTACAGAGCGTAGAAGCAATTGGCTATTGTTTAAGTAATATTAAGGGAGGTAAATATGAGTTGTGAATTGTGAATGATGAGTTGTGAGTTTAAAATATTGATATACAATGTTTTAAATTGAAAAAGATGTCGTTATTCATTTTGAATATAATATTTATTTTAAAAGACAAATCACTTAATGAATACTTTCGATAGCCAATTTTATAAATGCAGTCGCTTATCCCGTCCGTGCGATAGCCTATCCCGTGAGTGCAGGAGCTAATAATATCAATGCAGTCGCCTATCCCGTCAGTGCAGGAGCAAATAGTATCAATGCAGTCGCTCATTCCGTCAGTGCAGGAGCAAATAGTATCAATGCAGTCGCCTATCCCGTTAGTGCAGGAGCTAATAGTATCAGTGCAGTCGCCTATCCCGTCAATGCAGGAGCTAATAGTATCATTGCAGTCGCTTATCCCGTGAGTGCAGGAGCTAATATTATGAATGCAGTCGTCTATCCCGTAAGTGCAGGAGCTAATATTATCAATGCAGTCGCCTATCCCGTGAGTGCAGGAGCTAATATTATCAATGCAGTCGCCTATCCCGTTTGTCACATCCGTAGCACGAGTTTCCAACTCGTGAAATAGAGAATAGTTTTATTAAGCCATCGAAATTAATGATAAGCAATATATGAAACTCTGCTTCGCAATACCTGAATTATTGATATATAATTTGGAGGAGTATAGTATTTATTATGAATGTTTTCAAGGTCCTGATTGGTCAGAAGATTGAAACTAATCATTTGGCACTGTCCGCCTTTATTTCATTTAATTGGTTAGTTATTTGTTTTGCATAGAATTGAGAATCATTTTTAAAAAACAATTTCAAATCTTCTGTCATCTTGATTCTAAATGTGTATTTTTCCCCATTACTCATATAAATTGTATAAGCATTATTGAATACACTTGTCATCTCAATTTGTTTAAATTGAGCAATCGGAACTTTTTGTGTACCATAGATATTCTGGAGTATTAGAAAACCGTCTTCATACCAAATGTTCCACATTTTCGCACTGCTATAATTGATAATAACGGTTATCAATAGAATCAAAATCATCATCAATAGTCCATTTAATGTAAAAGAATACAGTATTATAATTGTTGAAACTATTAAAAAAGACAAAGTGAAAATCCAAGTCATTATTTGAGAGATTTTTATATCAAACCGACTTATGTTAATTCTATCAATCATTTTAGTAAAAGGTATGAGTTGATTCTTCTATTCATATTAAAGAAAAGAAATTATAGCAAATGAAAAAAATCAAAGAATTTTTGATTTACATTATTTATTTCACATACAGGTATTATTCAAAAGATAATAAAGATTTGGTTGACGCAAAGATTCATTCCTTTTTTGTATTGTTAACGGTTGGTTTTCTATATTTTTCTCCAGTTATGTTTTACTGTACATCAACATTTGGCTTGTCAAAATATTGGGATAATGATTTATTTTTTTTAGAAAGAAGACTTGCTATAGGTATGATACTAGTAATCCAGACAATAGTATCTTTTTTTATCTATAGAAGAAAGAAGAAAAAACTGCAACAATATTTTGTCTATTTCGATAATCAATTTGATGAAGAAAAACATAAACGATATAAGAAGTATGTACTATCTATTGCAATTGGTGCTGTAATATGGCTTTTTCTAGGTGTTGTCATTGTTGGTGAAATTACTGGATAGTCAGCAAAAACTATAAAGATTAAGAAATAGTATAAATCATTTCCCCATGAAACTAAAACTAACTTCCATCATCATTTTTGTTCAAAGCATAGAAGTACTGAAAGACTTTTATGTAGGTATTTTGGCATTGGAAATCATTGAAGAATATGGAAATAATTGGTTACTCTTAAAAGCAGGGGAATGTCAAATCGGATTACATAAAATAGGGCAACAGTATTTAGAGCAAAATCAAGAAGCTTTCAAATTTGATAATAATACCAAAATTGTTTTTGAAGTAGAAGAAAACCTTTATGTGCTGAGAGAGCAACTAATCGCCCAACAAGTAACATTAGGCGAAGTAAAAACTTTCGATAATTACGATTACTTTTTATGTAATGGAGAAGACCCAGAAGGAAATGTCTTTCAATTAAAACAACAAAAACCAAAACCGTAGCACGAGTTTGCAACTCGTGAAATCACTTTTATTGTGTTCAAAAAAGAAGCTCGTGTCTCCACGAACTTCTGTAAAACAATGCTTTTTTTTAATTCCAAATGTCATTCATCTCTGTCAATACAATTGGTTTTCCATCGGTAACTACAATCGTATGTTCGTGTTGTGCCATAAAACCACCTTTGTTTCCAACCATTGTCCAACCATCATGCAATGTTTCAGCGTAAGTTGATGTAGTTGAAATGAATGTTTCAATAGCAACGACTGAGTTTCTCTTAAATCTCGTTGTATTATACTTATCTCTGAAATTCGCTATTTCACTTGGTTCTTCGTGAAGACTTCTTCCTACTCCGTGACCTGTCAAGTTTTTAATCACTTTGTAACCTCTTTTCTTTGCTTCGGTTTCAATTAAAAGTCCAATATCAGAAATACGAACACCACCCTTAATATTATATATCGCTTTATGTAAAATTTGTTTTGAAGCTTCAACCAATTGTTGATGTTGGTTTACATCATTTCCAATGACAAATGAAGCACCATTATCCGACCAAAAACCATCAAGTTCTGCCGAAACATCAATATTGATTAAATCTCCTTCTTTTAAAACTTTTCTGTTTGAAGGAATGCCATGACAAAATTCATTATTAGTACTAATACAAGTCCAACCTGGAAAACCATAAGTAAGATAAGGTGCAGATTTAGCTCCCAAGTCATTCAAGATTTGTCCACCGTAATTATCCAACTCTTTCGTTGTGATACCCGGCTGAGCAAATTTTCTCATTTCTTTCAACGTGTAAGCAACCGCCTCACTAATTTTTTGCATTCCAACTAATTCTGATTCTTTTGTTATCGACATATTTTCTTTTTCTAAAGTATTGTTATGATGTTTTGTAGCTAGACCGCTAACTTTTAAATATAGATAAATGTACTTTTTTCCCTAATATGTAGGAAATGGATGATATATAAACCAATAGTTTTTTACTTAACAATGGAAACAGTAGAGGAAGTTCATATAGCTATTCATGGACATTGGTAAAAACAACAAAATACCTTATTTTCAAGTATAATTGACAATGATAAAGCCTCCTTTGGGAGATTATTCTGTAAGTAGATACTATTTTTAGGAAGAAATATTTGGCTCAAAGTATGGCTTTATTTATTGAAAAGTTTAACTTACTTATCATTTATATAATTAATTTTAATTATGACTAACGAGCATTCACAACTTTACGTCAGAGCCAAACAAATATGGGGAACAGTGGTAAAAGATGAGCCCGGATATCCGCTCGAATTAAAATTACAATTGGAGTTACACAAGCAACTTCTTAATCTTTTTCAACCAGGTACTTACTATTATTATGTGTTTAACATTTTTGAAGCAGACTTTGATTTTGTAAGTCCAGGCATTACTAATATTCTGGGCTATATGCCTGAAGAAATGGATATTCATTTGTTTTTGGATTCTATACATCCCGACGACAAACCTTATTTTTTACAATTTGAACAGCGAATTACAGAGTTTTTCAAGAATTTGCCCTTTGAGAAAATATCGAAATATAAAATGCAGTACGATTTAAGGATGCGTACAAAAGACAAACGTTATGTTCGACTATTACATCAAGCAATACAAATAGATTTTGACGAAACAAATTACTATCGCACGTTGGATGTTGATACCGATATTTCGCATATAAAGAATGATGGCATACCTTCGTTTTCCATCATAGGGCTCGACGGAGAACCATCATACTACAATATTACCGAGACTAACACGCTTACCTTATCTCATAATCTTTTTACACGAAGAGAACGAGTGATTTTAAAAATGATTGTAGAGAATAAAACGAGTAAAGAAATAGCTAGTACACTTTTTATAAGTTTACATACAGTAAACACCCATCGTAAAAACATATTGAGAAAAGCTAAGGTTACAACAGCAGTGGAACTCGTGCGTAAAGCGATTCAGGAGGGTTGGGTGTAAATTGCTAATAGTGATAAAATTATTTATGAAAAACTGTACACAATGATACATTAAGGCTACTATCGCCATTAGTTTATATCATCGGTTTGATAAATGTGTTTTTAGTTTTTAGCTATTTAGAAAGCCTTGCTCATTTTTAAAATACCTACCTATAGGTATTGTCTTACCTACCCTAATTTAATAAGTTTGTCACGTTGATAATAGCTCTAAGGATTTAAATTCATGATTAAACACTCACAATACAATGATATGAGGTGTGATTCTGTTCGTGAAGGCGTCTCAGTACTAATGTAGAATGATAAAAACTACAAGTTTTATGATATTGTTTAAACAAGTGGAGACAGGCAACTTCTATACAATTTTTAGTAACTAACACAATTAAGTGTATTCATATTGATTAACTTAGAAACAATGATAATCTATGAGAAAATCAGTAATCATTTCGACTGTAATGCTATGTTTTCTTCTTGTCGTAGGATGTAAACTAAAAGAAAATGATGATATTACACCAATCCCTACCAATGGTTTAATTGCATACTTTCCTTTCAATGGTAATGCCAATGATGAGAGTGGATATAAAAACAATGGGGAGGTAATTCAAGGAGTGGCTTTAACTGCTGATAGAAAATTAAATAAAGACAAAGCCTATAGTTTTGGAGGTTTTGACAACGTTGGTTATATCAAAGTCAATAATTCAGAAAATATGCATCTAACCAAGACACTTTCTATCTCTATTTGGTACAAACTAAACTCATACTATGGAATGGATAGCTATGCAAAAGCAAGTCAAAATGGCTATCACGTTTTGATTGGAAAAGAAGGAGACAGAGATGGCTTCTATATGGCAGTTGATAATAATCAGGCTATTAACAAACAGAATGTAGCTTTTTACAACAAAATTACCTTTAGTAGTAATTTCTCAATACTTGGTAATCCAACAGGCACAAATTCAGAAAACACTAATAAATGGATTCATGCCGTGACAGTGATAGATGAAGTAAATGCCAAATTATACATTAATGGTACACTTATTCAGACAACACTAGTATCTCCTGACTTTTCAAGTGCAAATGCCAAAAATTTGTATATCGGTACCATGATGGCCTTAGGCACAAATTGGTATCCATTTAATGGCTCTATTGATGACATAAGAATTTATAACCGTAGCCTATCTGATACTGAAATAGTAGCACTTTCGAAAGAATAGGATAAGGTTTTCAGCCTTTTATTATATCACCTATCAGATAAAATAGAAAATCATTAGTATTGTTATGTTTTTTTGATGCAGTGTGTGAAATTAATATGGTTATTACTAATAATGTTTTGTCTTTTGTATGTTTGATGCCTTATTCTTATAATACATAGTTCTATTCTTTTAAGTTAAATATATTTCAAAATAGCAAAAAGATTCATTAAAGCCCTATATAAAGGCTTTGTCAAATAGATAAAAATTAAAACCGCATGAGATGAAAAAATACTTTTTATTATTAGTTATAATTTTTAGCATATTAGTACTTAATAAAAGTTATGGTCAAATATCTGTTTATTTTTGTGAGAAAACAGGAGCTATTGGTATTGCTACAGGAGTTACTAATGAAGGTTTTGAAAGAGATGAAAGAGCTAGAGTGGATTGTATTAACAAGGGGGGAGAATCTCCTTGGCCAATTGTAAATGGTAATAATATAGGTTCAGGGTGTTATGCCGTTGTAAGAGGAAGAACAGCTAGTGGAGCAAATGCTTGTGGTGTTGCCTATGGAGGTAATAGAACAATAGCCCAATGTATTGAAGCAGCAAAGAGAGAAGCTATTTTTAGAAATGCTACTGAAAACAGCCTATCTGTTTATACACAAGGATGTGTTGAGCCACTACCCCCTCAAAAATCTCCTAATAATAATCAAACTCCAACTGTAAAACCTGAATGGTCTGATTGGAGACCCTTTACTGCTCAAGATTGTAATCTTAATATTGAATATAGATATTTGGTAGAAAGAGGTTTTGCTTTAAACTATCAAGTACATATGTGGTTTGAGGTTCGAAATAACAATAATAAGACCGTTTCTTATACTTTTAACTTATTGGATAGTAAAGATAAAGTGCATTTTGGAGATAAACACACTACTAATCCAGGAGAAACAACACGTTTTGTTCATAAAATGAGTGGTGATTATATAAAAAAATGGCAACCTAAAGACATTGTTTATACTACAACTGGAAGACCTGTTTGTGAAAAAGAAGTAACCCAACAAGTCAACAATCAAAATAATCCTTCGAACGATAGCCAAAAAGCAAACCAGACAAGTTCTCAAACCAACATAATGGAGCTCATTAGTAAAAAAAATAACTTGTGTGAGGAGTTTAATAATTTGATAAAGAATGGAGGTAATGCAAACCCAACATTTGTAGATCTATGCACAGGAAACCAATCTAATTATTCAATCAATGATCATGCACGTTTAAATAATGAGATTGCTAGATTAGAAAGTGCAATAAGTATAATGAATAAGCAAACAGAAGGAAAAACAAAAACTCAAGAAGAACAACAGAGAAAACAGAACGAATTACAAAAAAGACAACAAGAAGAACAAGAACGTATTAGAAAAGCTCAGGAAGCAAAAAGAGCACAATTTGATGGAGCTATTCAAAACGGTGATAACGCATTGAACAGTAAACAGTATGACAATGCAATGAGTTATTACAGCCTTGCTAAAAACTATGCTCAAAACTCTAATGAAAGTACTTTTGCACAAAATAAATACAATCAAGCCTTTGAGGCTAAAAAAACAGCAGAACGACAAGTAAGAGTTGCAAAACAACAAGAAAAAGATAAAAAGGAAAATTTAGAATATGCAGGTTTAGCAACAAGTGTTGGAGGTATGATGGCTCTATTAAATGATAGTTATAGTTATAAATGGTATGCCATGAAATTCCAAGCTGGTTTGGGCTATGAAAATTTCCCTATTTATAGCAATAATGCAAGTCAATATCATGTAAATAATTCGTATATAGAATCTTTCACGCTTCCAACTTTTCACATGGGCTTTAAATCTGGATTTTTTAATAACAAAGGAGTATCTTTTATGCTCAATCCTTTATTGAATGCAGGTTTTAGTGCATTAAGTGCTGGTACAAGTGGAGGTTATGTTGAGTATGGTTCAACAGCAACATTATATTTAAGCCACAAATCTCGCTCAAAATTTAAAGTTTTTGCTGAAGGAGGCTATTTTAATAGAGAAGGGAATTATTCTTACGATGCAGATGCAGCAAATGGTGGAAATTCTGCAACTGATGATGTTAGAAAAGGTACTTTTAAGTATGATATTATGAAATACGGAGGAGGATTTATGTATCATCTGATATATGATGGGAAAGAAACTTATATGCGTCCTGCCGTATTTTTTGAGAAGCCTTCTTTCTTTACAAAAGATGATAAGCCTGTTTTAAATTTTAATTTTCAAGTAAATATCTCAAGTGAAATAATTTTTGATTTCAACTACTCGACGGATTATTTTATTGGAGGAGATGTTACTTATCCAACAACATTACAATCAGAGAAAATGAAATACTTTAGTATAAAAATTATTAAGCAAGGTAAGTTATATTAATAATAATTACGAAGTATATGTTTTATAAAATTTCAGCCTATAGGCTGAAATTTTTTTGCCTTTTTAAGTCGAAAAGGCTAAAAGACCTTTACTCTCTCTGATGAATCCAAATATATTTTTGCCATTCCAATAAATAAATTACACTTAATTTAGGTGTAAAGTAAAACATTACTCGGACTAAATAAGCTAGCAAACCATAAAAATGGGATAAACTCAAACTACCCACAATCCACATCCACGACAATTCCAACGCCTTTAAAGTCTTTTGATAGTGCTATATTTTGTACTTGTTCGGCAATAAAGGCTTTTGCTCCTTTTAGATTGATGGTTTTTTCGAGTTTTATCATGATTTCAAATAAATACTGATTCCGTACTCTTTCTACCAATGGTTTTTCTGGGCCTAATACTCTTGGTGTTCCCAATTTTTCGATAAGCTTTTGGGCTAAAGCTTGGGCTGCTTTTTCGGCATTGGGTTGGTCGATATGTCTTAAAGTAATCTTGATTATTCTGGTAAAAGGTGGATATTGAAAGTCTTCTCGCTCCTTGATTTCGTCTTGATACAAACCTTCGTAATCATTTTCAATAATCTGTTGCAGTATTTTTTGCTTTGGATTATTGGTCTGAATCAATACTTTTCCTTGCGTTCCTCTTCGTCCTGCTCGTCCTGCTACTTGTGTCAGCATCTGAAACGCTCTTTCTGAAGAACGAAAATCTGGAAAATGAATCATTCTATCCGCATCAAAAATGCAGACAAGGCTTACTTTTTCAAAGTCTAATCCTTTAGAAACCATTTGCGTACCCACCAAAATATCTACCGCACCGCTTTCTACTTCATTAATCAGGGTTTGGAAAGCCGTTTTGGTTCTGGTAGTATCTAAATCCATGCGGGCGATTTTGGCATTTGGCAAAAAGATTTGTAATTCTTCTTCCAATTTTTCTGTGCCATAACCTCTTGTTTTCAACTTGGTAGAACCGCAAGCCTGACAAGTTTTTGACATCGGTTCGTGGTGTCCGCAATAATGACAACGCAATTCCTGATTGCTGTAATGATAAGTAAGACTCACATCACAATTGGGACAAGCCGCAATAGTATCGCAATCTTCGCACTGAATATAAGGCGAATAACCCCGACGATTTTGAAATAAAATGGTCTGTTGTTTTTTCTCCAGATTCAAGCCCATTGTGTCTAACATCAGGTTTGAAAAATCACCTTTGGTTAGTTTTTGTTTTCGAGCCGCCTTAATGTCGATAAGTTCAATATCGGGCAATTGCGTATTACCAAAACGCTCTTTCATTTCTACAAAACCATATCTTTCTGTTTTAGCATTGTAAAAACTTTCGATAGAAGGCGTTGCAGAACCCAACAATACTTTGGCTTTTTGTCGATGAGCAATCACGACCGCCACATCTCTGGCATGATAGCGAGGAGCAGGGTCGAATTGTTTATAAGAAGTTTCGTGTTCTTCATCCACGATAATAAGTCCAAGATTATCAAAAGGCAAAAACACCGCAGAACGCACGCCTACCACAAATTGAAATTTGCCCGAAACTACACCTTTCCATACTTCAACCCGTTCATTATCCGAAAAGCGAGAATGATAAATTCCCATTTTATCGCCAAAAACTTTGCGTAGTCGCACCACAATTTGGGTCGTTAGGGCAATTTCTGGCAATAAATACAATACTTGCGAGCCACTTTCTAGTACTTGTTCAATCAGTTTGATATATACTTCGGTTTTTCCACTGCCCGTAATGCCATGTAAAAGCGTAGTGTCTTTTGTCTGAAAACTTTGCATGATTTCAGTAAAAGCTTTTTCTTGAGATTCGGAAAGTACGGGCGTTGGAGCTTCCACAAAGTCAAGGTCCTCTTCAAAGCGACTAACGATTACTTCAAATTGTTCAAGAATACCATTTTTCAATAAAGTACTCAGCGAACTTTCCGAAACATTGGCTTTGGTCAAGGCACTTTTTTCTAAACCTTTTTTGTTCAATTCAGGCGTGCGGAGGACGGGAACGAACTTTAAATAATTCAAAATCACATCCAATTGTTTGGGCGATTTTTCTAATTCGCCAATCAAAGCCGTTAAGTAACTTGCATCTTCATAAAAAGGATTTAGCCTGATTTTTTTAAGAATTTTGGGCGTATATTTTTCACGTACTTCTTCAAAAACAATGACAGCCTTTTTCTGAATTAAAGACTTAATGATGTGATAAACATTCTTTACTTCGGCAAAACGTGAGAGTTCATCATAATTCAAAGACTGATGTTTTTTCAGTTCTTCAATGATTTCGTTTTCACGTTCTGTCAATAAAGCAGGCTGGTCGAATTCGGGATTAAACTGTACTTTCGATAAACTCGAAATCTTCAAACCCGAAGGCAAAGCAATGTTCAGTACTTCGCCGACGGTACACATATAATAATCGGCAATCCAATAGAAAAGCTCAATTTGTTTGGTATTCACCAAAGGAGCGTCATCTAATATTTCTAAGATATATTTGGCTTGATATTTTTCTGGCGGTTTGTTGTGGATACGGGCAATAACAGCCGTAACCACCTTGGTTTTCCCGAATTGTACAATCACTCTTAAACCCGTAGTGATGCTGGCAGCGTACTCACGTGGCACACGATACGTAAAAGTATTCGGTACAGCAACGGGTACAATTACATCGGCAAAAAGGGTGATTTCTTCTGTATATAAACTTGTTTGATTAGTTTCTAAGGATTGCATTTGCGTGATTGAAGTATTCCTAAAGTTTGAAAATGAATTGAGCGAATACTAAATTATTTCTCGAAATTGTTGAGATGACCGCAATTTACGGGAAATAATGTTTTGGTAATGCAGCCGACCAGCCATAAATAGATAAATCTCGTAGTTTTGTTGCTAATACTCGCTTTTGACTAAAAGCCATAATTAACATGCTAAAATTACTCCTCATTTTCTCCATTACCTTCCTCATCAGTTTTGCGGGTTCATTTCATCCTGGGCCTTTGAATATGTCGGTGATTCAAAATACTTTGAAGAAAAATCTTCGTGCAGGACTGTGGATGACTTTTGGAGGAGTAATTCCTGAAATGATTTATGGCTATTTGGCTGTTGAAGGCTTAAAGATATTTGAACGATACCCACTTATTTTTGAAATCATGCAATGGGCTGTTTTGCCAATTTTATTATTGGTTGGTTGGAATTATTTAAAACCTAAAAAAGCGTTTATCGAATCCCCAAAAGCTTCTGATGTTAAAACCGAACCTAAAATTGCAGTCGGTGGAGGAGATATTTTTAGAGGTTTTCTTTTGTCCTTGCTCAATCCACAACTTTTACCTTTTTGGTTGATTATCTTGATTAATTATCAGAATTACAGTTTCTTAAAGATTGAAAATGAATTCGATAAAGTTGCTTTTGTGTTAGGAGCAAGTATTGGTGCTTTCTTCTTGAATTATCTCTGTGCATTCATTGCTAATCAAAAAAGAGGGCTAATTTTCGAATATTTATCACAGAATATGTTCGATAAAATTATGGGTTGGACTTTTATTTTTATAGCTTTTTTGCAAGCTGTAAAGCTATTGGTGTTTTAATAAAATAAAGTTTTTGAATATTTTTTTGAGAGTTCTAATTTTATGAGTAATTATGCGATAATTTATTAAACCATAATTAACTAATTTAATTCCAATGACACCTAGATTTACTTTTCACAAGTGTATTCTACTGATTACTTGTGTGCTATTAGGTTTTTATACCAAAGCTCAAACTCCCACTCCGATTACTTTCGGTAAAGTAGATTTGAAAGACCTTCAAATGAAAAGCTATCCCAAAGACACTGCTGCTGAAGCAGTTGTACTTTGCGACTATGGCGAATACGCTTATTACTTTGGTAAAGACATGCCAAAAGTTACTTATCGCCGACACATCCGCATCAAAATTCTCAAGAAATCTGGCTTTGAATATGCAAGTCAGAAAATCCCGTTTTATGTGACAGACAATGTCGATAAAGCAGAAACAATCAGTAATCTGAAAGCAATAACTTGGAATGTAGAAAATGGAAGCCCGACAAGCTATACGATGTCGGACGATGAATTTTTTGAGGAAAAAGAAACAAATACACTTTACTATAAAAAATTTACTTTCCCACAAGTTAGAGAAGGCTCTGTGCTAGAATATTCTTATGAAATAGAATCGGGCTTGTGGTATCGTTTACGCAATTGGAATTTCCAAACCAGTATTCCTACACTTTGGAGTGAATTGCGTGCTGAAATCCCAGCTTATTTTGACTATAAAATTACATTGAACAGTCTTTTGCCTTTGAAAGTGCAAGAAACAAAACAGGGTAGTCAGAATTTTATGCGTAGCAGTGTTCGTGACCCTTATCTTGCTTATAGATTTGCCATTGAGGATATTCCTGCTTTAAAAAAAGAACCTTTTTTGACAACCCTTGAAAACTATCGTTCTAAACTTAGTTTTGAATTAGCGGTAACTTATTTACCCAACCAAGGAAAAATAGATTATTCGCAAACTTGGGAGGCACTCAATGAAACTTTATTGATGAGTGATTATTTCGGAAAGCAAATCAAGAAATATGATGAAGCTCAGAATATTGCCAAGCTCCTAAAAACACAAACCAAAGATTCATTGGCTTTACTGACGGCTGCCTATCAGTATATTCAAAGTAATATGAAATGGGACGGTGAAAATGAAGTATTTACCTCAAGTGTTAATTTGAATAAAGTAGCAGAAAAGGGCTTAGGGAATTCAGCAGAAATCAATTTGATGTTGGTACGTTTACTTCGTGAATGTGGTTTTGATGCCAACCCGATGATATTGAGTACTCGTGAAAATGGTTTACCGACAGATTTAGTTTTATTAGATAGATTTGATTTTACTATCGCACATGTTTCCTTGAATGGTAAAGATATTTTGCTAGACGCAACTAGCAAATATGCTCAAGTAGATATGCTTCCGCTACATTGTTTGAATGAAAAAGGGAGATTGATTGTCAGAAAAAATAGTCGTTGGATACCGATTCCTGCTCGCCCAATAAGCAGAAAAGTAAGTTTGATTAACATGGAAATTTTGCCTGACCAACAGATGAAAGGAAACGTAAATATTTCTTATGTTGGGCATGATGCTGTTTTTTTTAGATCAGCGGTATTGAGTAAAGGAAAAGAGGATTACATCAGTAATTTCAAGAAAAACAAACCCAACCAGACTATCAGTAAGTTGGATTTATTGGCTATTGATTCCTTAGGGCTGATGCCAGAGATGAAAATCCAAACGGTTTATAATGAAGCCTACACCATCGCTGGCGACCGCATCTATTATACTCCGATGCTTGATTTGGGAGAAGAAACCAATCCATTCAAATCGCCAATCAGAAATTATCCCGTTGAGTTTGGTGTACCACAAGAAGAAACATTCAGTGCTATTTTCAAAATTCCTGCTGACTATGTAGTAGAAGAAATGCCAAAAGGTGAAAGTATTACTTTACCCAATAATGGCGGTCGTTTTGATTTTAGAGTAACATTATTGGAAGGAGAAGTTAAAATAGACAGCAAAGTAAGTTTAAAGAAAGCACTTTACAGCAGTGAAGAGTATTCGGCTCTACGAGAATTTTACAACAGAATTATTGCTAAACATGCAGAGCAGATTATTTTGAAGAAGAAGTAAAAAGCAATGTAACTTTGAAATCTGGCTTTGTAGTTGGGAGTGTGTTGACTCCCTAAGAATAAATTGATTGAGAATGTAAACTTATAAGGATTTGAGGTTAAGGTTCTTATTATTAGTTGATTATAAAATTATTACAGGTTTGATTTAATACTTATAAACTCACTACATACATTAATAATACACATACAAATGAAAAAAAATACCTTTTTTAAAAGTAGCCTTGGTTGCTTTTTATTATTCCTAGTAACCTTTTCAATCAATGCCCAAAATAGTCCTATCAAATATGGCAAAGTGGACATGGCTGATTTACAAATGAAAGCCTACGACAAAGATACTTCTGCCGAAGCAGTAGTACTTTGCGATTTCGGAACGCACAATTACACCTATCGTGAAGGACAAGGTTTAAAAGTTGCTTATGAAAGGCATCGAAGAATCAAAATCCTCAAGAAATCTGGTTATGAATGGGCTACTTATTCATTTGGATTGAGTAATTCCAGAACAGGAACTGCTAAAGAATACTCTTCTAATATCAAAGGAGCCACTTACAATTTAGTAGATGGAAAAATCGTAACGACCAAATTAGAAAAAAGCTCAATCTTCCTAGAAAAGAAAAGTGAGAATCTGATGATTCAAAAAATCACATTGCCCAATGTTCAAGAAGGCTCAGTCATAGAATATTCATACAGAATTGAATCAGACTTTGATACAGAAGTTCGTTCTTGGGAATTCCAAAGAAGTATTCCAACACTGTGGAGTGAATATCAAGTAAAAGTGCCAGATTTTTACCAATTCCAATTAATTACACAAGGTTATGAACCTTTTGTGGTATCATCCATCACTAAAGAATCTTTGAATTTTGGTCCTGGTTTAGAGGGTGTCGCTGCTACCTATTACAGATTTGTTCAGAAAGATGTACCTGCTTTAAAAGTAGAACCATACATTACTACGATTGAAGATTATCGTTCGCAAGTTGAGTTTGAGATTTCTGCTTATGTGCCAACAGGAGGTATTCCCAAACATTTTTCTTCTACATGGAATGATTTCTCAAAAACCTTAACCAATTATGATAATTTCGGAAGGTTACTCAACAAAGGAGGTTTTCTGAAAGAAGTAGCCGCAACGATTAGAGCAACTGCCAAAGATAGTTTGTCTAAAATTCAAGCAGCCTATAATTATGTTGCCAAGAATATGACTTGGAATCAGCAAAAGAGTTTCTATGCAAGTGGAACGTTGAAAAAGGCTTTTGAAGCAAAAACGGGAAATTCGGCAGACTTGAATTTGATGTTGATTGCTTTGCTCAGAGAATTGGATATTGAAGCTGACCCCGTTGTGTTGAGTACTAGAGATAACGGGCGAGTATTAGATTTTTATGTGCTTGAACGCAAGTTCAATTATGTAATTGCGGCGGTAGATGTACAAGGACAATGGTTATTGATAGATGCTACAGAGCCAGGAATGCCTTTGGGGACTTTACCGATGCGTTGTTTGAATGGAAAAGGAAGATGGATTCATGGTGAATCAGGCGATTGGGTTGAACTAAAAACCAATGCAAAACTAGCAAAAACATTGATTGCAAACTTTGAAATTTTGCCAGAAGGACAAATAAAAGGACAATTAAGCATCAATCACATCAGTTATGCAGCACATGACGAACGCATGCAAATCAAAAAAGATACCAAAGCAAAATACATTGATAATCTTAAAAAATCGCATAATAACTGGGAAGTAAAAAAAGTTGAGATTGAAGATGAAAACGAAATTGAAAGACCGCTACAAGTAAAACTAGATTTGAATATCAATGAAGGGGTAGGAGTAGCAGGAGATAGAATTTATTTTAATCCGATGATTGGTGAGGGCGAAAACAAAAACCCTTTCACTACATTAGAAAGAAGATTTCCAGTTGATTTTGGTACTTTGATTGAAGATAGTTTTATCGCTACTTATACCATACCAAAAGGTTATGTAGTTGAAGAAATGCCTAAAAGTTTAAGAGTGAATTTACCAGAAGATGCTGGCAGATTTGCTTTTATGGTGGCTAAATCAGAAGATATTATTACGATTTCTAGCAAAGTTATGTTAAAGAAAACCATGTATTTTGCCGAAGAATATGAATTACTAAAAAGGTTTTACGACCAAATTATTCAGAAACACGCAGAACAAATAGTTTTAAAGAAAGCCCAATAAATAATGAAAGCATTTATCATCAGTTCACTACTATTGACAAGTATTTTGAGTAATTCTTTTGCTCAGAATACTTGGAATGTAGCCAGCATTCCAGCAGAATTAAAGGAAAAAGCACATGCTGTAATTCGTAAAAGCGAAACCATTTTTACGGTTAAAAACCTAGGAGAAGCTACTGAAAAGAATCATAGAGTAATCACTATTTTGGATGAACAAGGCTTACAATATGCTTCTATGACGCTTTTTTATAGTAAGCTTGAAAAAGTAAATAATTTTGAAGGTGTATTGTACGACAGTAATGGAGAAAAAGTAAAAAAAATAAAGAAGGATGATATTCAAGATGGGAGTGCCGTTGGAAATGGAACACTTTTTGGCGACAACCGTTATAAACATGCGGAATTCAAATATGCGATTTTCCCTTTCACGGTAGAGTTCACAACAGAAACAACAAATAAAAATTTACTTTTTTATCCGATGTGGTTTCCGCAAGAAGACGAAGAAAATGTAGCAGTTGAACAATCGTCTTTAAAAATACAAATGCCTGCCAATTTGCCACTTCGTTATAAATCAATTAACGGATTAGCAGAACCTACCTTGGAAAATATTGCAGAAACGAAAAGTTATACTTGGCAAGTAAAGAATTTACAAGTTTATGAAAATGAACTTTATTCACCTAAATGGACACGCTACGGAAAAGGAGTATTGACTGCTCCGAATGAGTTTGAAGTAGAAGGTTTCAAAGGAAGTATGAAAACGTGGAAAGATTTGGGTGAGTTTGATAATATTTTAGGAAAAGGAAGAGACGTTTTACCCGAAAATGTTCAACAAGAAGTAAAACAATTGGTAGCAAATATTAGCGACCCAACCTTGAAAGTAAAAAAGGTTTATGAGTACTTACAATCTAAAACCCGTTACATTTCTATTCAATTAGGAATTGGTGGTTGGCAACCTTTTGAAGCGAGTTATGTAGCCGAAAAAGGTTACGGCGATTGTAAAGCATTGTCGAATTACACAAAAGCCTTGTTGAAAAGTGTTGGCATAGAATCATTTTATGCGTCCATCAGAGGAGGAAGTAACGAGCGAGATATTCATTCAGATTTCCCTTCTCAGCAATTTAATCACGTAATTGTGTGCGTGCCAATGAAAAACGATACTATTTGGCTGGAATGTACTTCACAAGATAATGCTTTTGGTTATTTGTCTGATTTTACAAGTGACCGTTATGCACTTTTATCAACACCAGAAGGAGGGAAATTAGTGCGAACGCCAGTTTATAAAGCCAAAGACAATCAGCAAAATAGGAATATTAAAGTAGCTTTGGCAGAAGATGGAAATGCTACAGTTACTGCTGTAACAGAATATACTGGACTTTTATCGGATGATTATTCGGATATTAAAAACTTATCAAGCAGAGAAGAACAGCAAAAACATCTTTATAAAAGAATTAATATTCCCAGTTTTGAAGTAAACAGTTTTTCTATTCAAGATGAAAAGAAAAGAATTCCAACGGCTACTGTAAAATTAGATTTGAATGTAAGGAAGTGTGCATCAAAAAGTGGAACGAGATTGTTTTTAACGCCTAATTTAATGTCGGCGATTAATACTGTTCCGCCAGCGTTGGATAAACCTCGTCAAACAGAAGTAGTGTTAAAAGTTGCTTTGACCGAAACCGATTCTGTTACTTATCAATTACCTAAAAATGCTACTTTAGAATTTAAACCAGAAGGAATTAAGTTTGAAAACCGTTTTGGTACTTATCAATCAGAATTTCAGGTAAAAGATGGAAGCTTATTGTACATTAGAAAATTAGTGAGAAATCAAGGCAAATTTCCACCAGAAAGCTATGCTGAACTCATTGAATATTACAAAAAAGTAAGCAAAGCTGATAGAACACAAGTGGTTTTGAAGCTTTAGGATAAGTGTCTATTTTTGTTAGAATTTATGGCAAATTATAGATTCTAGGACTAATAACTAATATATCAAAATGAAAAACATTGAGCTACTAAAACTAGAGGGGAAATTACAAAATCAAGCAATAATTGATTTATTGGAACATGATACATTTTTAACTAAAACTCAAATTGATGAAATTATTGAAATTGGTGAAGATGTATTGCCAGATTTAAGATTAATTATTGAGGCATATTTGGAGAATCTTGATTCCCTCAAAGAGTATTCCGAAAACTTAGTTCCTTTTTTTCATATTACTAATTTTTTGTCTTATTTGAAAGATGAGAATGCTTTTGATTTAATGATAAGGCATATCAAAAGTGATTTTAATGTACTGTCTGATATTTATGAGGATTCAATAAATGACCAGCTACCTCTTTTCTGTGCTATGTTTCCAAACAGAATAAAGGAAGTAGAAGAAGCTTTGTATGATAGAAGTATCACTTATGCCAATAAAGATTTGTTAAGTGATGTATTTGTCAAAATGGCAATCATTCATGATAATGAAATCGTTAAGCAAGAAGCGATTTCAGTCTTGTTAAAATATCTTGAATTTTTATCTATTCCTGAAAATAGAGAAGGTTTTGCAATCACTGAAGGTGAAGATATTTCTTGGATAAATCTCGACGAACACCTTGCTTTTCTTATTAGTGATTTGTACAATTTGTTAGGAGAAGATGTAGCAACGGATTATGTTAAATCTCTATTCGAGCAAGATTTAGTTGAAACTAATATTTTTGGAGATTTGGATGAACTATTGGAAAGCAAACGAGAGTCATTTGATGCGTACCCAGATATATATGGAGTTAATGAGGAATGGGAGGAGTTGGTCGAAGAACAGAGACAATTTGAGGAAAATCGTAAACGATTAGAGGAAGAAAATCGTTTACTACAAGCACAGAGAATGGCTCTTTTAAATCAAGCAGAAAAGTTTGAAAAACTCTACAAGCAATACAATAGAAATGATAAAGTAAGTGTAAAATATGAAGATGGCACAATTTTGAAAGATGTTAAATTTAAAAAAATTGAGGAGGATTTGAAAAATGAAAAGTGTTCAATAATTAGCTGATGCTCATAAGCAACTTTAATGCTCAATAATTTTAGTTTGTGAACGTTAAGTATTTATTCCAAATCAAAACAAATTATTATGCTTCATAAAACTAAATACATTGCAATTTTTGGATTGCTTTTTACACTTACTTGGTTTTCGGCTTGCAAGAAAACAGAAGACGATGTTGTCAATAATGCAACAAAAGACGTAAGAGATAGTGTTTATGCTATTTCACAATCGTTATACCTCTGGAATACGAGTTTACCAACAGCTACATTATTTAAACCGACAAGTTATCCAACTGCTGACTCGGTGATGAGAAAAGTAAGAACTTATAGTCCTTTCGTAAATGGAAAATATCAAGATAGATGGAGTTTTGCCATTGAGAAATCTGTTTGGGATAATTATGTAAGTGGAAATAGTTCAGATGCTGGAGTACAGTATGGCTTTGTAAGTGCGACAGATTTAAGAGTGAAATTAGTTTATTCGCAGTCACCAGCGGGTTTGTTGGGAGTAAAACGTGGTTGGAAAGTATTGAAAATCAACGGAGTTGATGCTACAACGACTAATATTAATCAGTTAAATACAGAATTAGGTAAGAGTTCTCAGACAACTGTTTTTGTGAAACCTGATGGTACGCAACAAACACTTACTCTTACTGCGGGAGCTTACAAAGCTGATTATGTAATGAACCCGAAAGTGTTTTCTGTCAACGGAAATAATGTAGCTTATTTTGCCTTTGATTCATTTTTAGGAGATGCTATTGGTAATAAAACTGCTCAGACAACGCTTAATGTCTTAGACCAAACATTTGCTGATTTTAAATCAAAAAATGTCACAGAATTAATTTTAGATTTAAGGTATAATGGAGGAGGTTATGGACTGGTTTCTAATTATTTAGGTAATTTAATTGCTCCAACGTCTGCCATTGGTAAAATATTTGCCAAAACAGAGCATAATACTATTTACACACAATACAATAGCACAGATTATTTTGCAAATGCTGCCAATGGATTGAAACTAAGTAGAATAGTAATCATAGTAGATAAAGGAACTGCATCGGCAAGCGAGGAATTAATAAATGCTTTAAAACCTGTTATGACCGTTAAATTGATTGGAAATACAACACATGGCAAACCAGTGGGTTATTATGCAATTCCAACGATGGATTATTACGCTTTTCCAGTTGCTTTTCGAAATGTTAATTCAGCAGGAACAGGCGATTTTTATGAAGGTTTTTCAGTAGATAAAGTTCAGACGGATGATTTTACCAAAGATTTAGGCGATGAGAATGAAGCTTGCCTGAAATCTGCTTTGGAGTATTACAGAACGGGTGTCTTACAATCAACAACTCAGACAGCTAGAATTAGTGCTGAAATAAATCAATTGAATAGTAAAATATCAAAAGAGCGATTGAAATTAACGGTTTATGATTTTCCTCAAAAGTAACCTTGTAAGGTTATTTTAAACTCAAAGAATAAAAATCTTTACCCCACAAGATTCAAGCAATCTTGTGGGGTTTATTTTTGTCTTCTTTTTTTTGATTAACTTTGTATTTCCGAGAAATTTTAAAAGGAATGAATTTCTCAATCACGAAATCTTACATTGCATTTAGAATGAAAATCTCCCTTAATTGGCTTAAACAATTTGTAGAAATAACAGAGTCGGCTCAAGAATTAGATCAACTCTTAACTGGAACGGGCTTAGAAGTAGAATCCATCGAGCGTCACGAAGCAATTTTGGGCGGTTTACAAGGTTTTGTAGTAGGTGAAGTACTTACTTGTGAGCGATTTATGGTCAAGGAAAAACAGTTGAGCTTAACTACTGTTGATGTGGGTGGAGAAACGCCTTCACAAATTGTTTGTGGTGCTACCAACGTTGAAGCCGGACAAAAAGTAATTGTTGCTACTGTCGGAACTACGCTTTACGACCATGCAAAAGGTGTTGAGATTTTTAAAATCACCAGTAAAAAAACTTACGGACATCTTTCGGAAGGAATGATTTGTGCCGAAGACGAAATCGGACTTGGTACTTCACACGCTGGTATTATGGTGTTGGATACCGATTTGCCAAATGGAACGCCTGCGGCTCAGTACTTTAATTTAGAAGCAGATTTATTAATCGAAATCGGATTAACGCCCAACCGTGCAGACGCTGCTTCGCATTGGGGAGTAGCTCGTGATATTAAAGCTAAAACTGGTCGTGCTATTACTCTGCCTTCGGTTGAAGCTTTCAAAGTTGATAATAATAACTTTCCGATTGAATTAATCGTTGAAGACGCTACGGCTTGTCCACGTTTTTGTGGTGTAACTCTTGATGGCGTAACGGTGAAAGAATCGCCAGAATGGTTGCGTAAATATTTGGAAACCATTGGTTTGCGTTCAATTAATAATATTGTAGATATTACCAATTATATCTGTCATGGCTTAGGGCAACCGATGCACGCTTACGACTGGATTGCCATTTCAGGACAAAAAGTAATTGTAAAAACTTTGCCAGCAGGTACAAAATTTACTACACTCGACGAAGTAGAACGTACTTTGGGCGAAACAGATTTGATGGTTTGTAATGGCGACGAACCGATGGGAATCGCTGGAATTTTTGGTGGAACAAAATCAGGAATCAAACCAGAAACGACTCGTGTTTATTTAGAAGTAGCCTATTTCGACCCTGCTTCGGTAAGAAAAACGGCTCAACGTCATGGCTTGAAAACGGATGCTTCTTTCCGTTTTGAACGTGGAACAGACCCAAATGCCAAATTATACGCTTTGAAATATGCAGCTTTGTTGATTCAAGAATTGGCAGGTGGCGTAATTGCTTCGGAAGTATCTGATTTTTACCCGAATCCCATTGCAGATTTCAGCATTCCAGTTTTATATAAAAACGTAAACCGTTTGATTGGTAAAACCTTGGATAAAGCTTTAGTAAAATCAATTCTTGAATCTTTAGATATTGCGATTCAGAACGAAGACGAAAATGGTTTTACGGCAATCGTTCCGCCTTACCGTGTGGACGTTACTCGTGAAGCCGACGTAATTGAAGAAGTACTTAGAATTTATGGTTTTGAAAATGTAGAATTGTCTGAAAATCTTGGAACGGAATTTTTATCTGGTTTCCCGCAAAAAGACAGAGAACAATTACAATTAAAAATTTCGCAAGTATTGGCGGCGAATGGTTTCAACGAAATCATTACCAATTCTTTAACAAAACCTGCTTATTCTGCCTTGATTAAAGCAGATTTACCGAATGATGACGTTGAGATTTTAAACAAATTATCAGAAGATTTAGGCGTAATGCGTCAGTCGATGGTGTTTTCTGGTTTAGAAGTATTGGCACACAATATCAACCGTCGTCAGAAAGATTTGAAAATGTTTGATTTTGGAAAAACCTATCACAAAATCAATGATAAATACGTTGAAAAACGCCATTTAGCTTTGTATGTAACGGGAAATACAGAAAATGAAACGTGGCAATTGAAATCACAAAAAGTAGCTTTCCATACTTTGGCAAGTGCTGTAAATAAAGTATTGGGAAGTTTAGGTTTCAAAAATCTTGACACAAAACCTTTAGAAGGAACGGCAACTTTTGAATATGGTTTGAGCTACGTCTTGAACAAAAAAGAAGTAGCTAAAGTAGGTTTAGTAAAACCAAATGTGGCGAAAAAAGCAGAAGTAAAACAGCACGTTTTCTTTGCTGATTTTGATTGGGATTACTTGTTCAAACAATATAACGACAAAGCAGTTTTTGTAGAATTACCGAAATTCCCAGAAGTACGTCGTGACCTTTCTTTGGTGATTGACAAAACTGTTACTTTCGACCAAATTCAGAAATTGGCACGTAATTATGAGAAAAACTTGTTGCGTCAAATCAATGTTTTTGATGTGTATCAAGGTGAAAACTTAGGAGCAGATAAGAAATCTTATTCAGTAAGTTTCATTCTTCAAGATTACGAACAAACCTTGACGGACAAAGTAATCGACAAAACAATGGAAAAACTAATGGCAGCTTTTGAAAAAGAAATCGGAGCAGTGATTAGAAAATAAATTTATCTGATTGAAAAAATTAAAGGTCACAAGAATTACTGTTCTTGTGACCTTTAATTTTTAGCCCTTAAAAGTTTCCATAATTTACTTGCAAACAAGCTAAACCCAGTTCGTTTCTCCATAAGTCAACTATTTGATTACGGTCGTCCAAAATGAATTCTACGAAAAATACATCTTTAATATACTGCTCATAAAACTCTTTCTTTATTTCAACATCTTTACGACTATCACCTGTTTTTCGCATGTATAGGGCATCATATTGAATGCGATTATAATGTAACCAATTAATCGTTTGACTTTTTGCTTGGTCTTCTCTGCCCGAAATCAAGATGATTTTTGACCCTTTTTGATGATAGGTTTTCAATATTGCAGCAATAGGTTCATTCAGTAAATCTGTTTCACAGCTTTTAGAATCATAAGGACTTCTATCATGAATGATAGCTAAAGTGCCATCTAAATCACAAATAATAGCTGGCGGTAAACTATCGTCTTGTACTTCATAATATGGTCCACGTTCTTTAGTCCTTGATTTTGATGGCTTAATAGTATCGGAAGTTATATCAGTTTTTTTCAACATATACTGATGATAGAATTTCATAATTACTTCCCGACCTACTTTCTTGTCTCGTCTTTCGTCTCGAATAATACATTCTTCTAAAGACGTATCAAATTCTTTAAATGTTATGGTTACTTTTTTGCCAGTTTCTTTTACATATTTTTGTGCTACTTCACGAATCCTCTCAATGGGTTTTTCCGAAAGGTTTGTGTCATCTATTACCACATTTTTGCCTTCTTTCAAGGCTTCCATTAGCATTAGATTGCGAACAGTATCGACAAATTTTTCGTTTTCCAGCGAATACTCAGAGGAGTCTAACATCTCTCTCAACTCATCTTTATTAAGCCTTTTCCAAGAACCTTTATTGTCTCGAATCAACTTTCTTGCAAAAGTCGATTTTCCACTGGCTGGTAAGCCTCTTAATATTAATATTTCCTTCATAAAATCTCTATAAATTTACTGCTTCTCTTACTTCTAATAATAGCGAATTAACAAATAGTGTTTCAATGTCATTAGGCAAAGTACAGGTATCGAAAAGTTGGTGCAACTGCTCAATTTCATACTCTGCCTGTTCTATAAAAGCCTCCAAATCAATTTCTCCATGTCTTATTTTCAAAAGTTCTTTGGCATTTGGTCGTCGTACATGAATAGTTCCTTCCATAGCAATCTCAAAGGCAATGTCCAATAATCTTCGGCAATGCAAAAGGTTCTTTCCATCTATTTGTTGTCCATGATTATTTATATCAACATACCTTTGCGTATTTCGTTTAGTCAACCATTCGTTATATTGTTTGTATTCTCGGCAATGTGCTGAATACCCTTCCTGATTGTAATATAAAATAGTCAATGGGTTTTCTTCTTTTGGGATACTTGAAAGCTTCAAAGCATTGCTTTTTTCTGCCACAATTCCATGATAGCCCAAACAGTTCAGTGCATCGTAATACAATGAAAAACAATCTTTAAAATGGTTTAAAGCCACCAACCCACATTGGTTTTCATCAAGTTGATTGATAGCCAAATACGTTAAGAGTGGAATAGTTTTTCCATTTTCATACACATAACAAAAATCGTAAGGAGACTTTCTTTTTACTTTCTCATGTTCCCAATTCATCTTCTTTTGTAGTCCTTTAGCTTTTTTGATTTGGGCAATAGCATATCCACCAAAAGAGTGTAAACATTTTTTGGTCAGGAATTTATGTCTTTGACGAATGATTAAATCGAAAGCAGGATGTTTTTCAATGATACAGTCTTCGGGCATAAACAATAACTCCAACATCGTAGGGTTTGCAGATTGGAGTAATTGTAAATATCGTCTAACTTCATAATAACATTCATCCTTACTAAGCTCAATTTGTTCAAGGTAGTTAAACCCAATTAAGTCTTTGGTCGATTGGGCATAAACGCCTTTATAATCAATATCAGAGTTTACAGTATTAGTACCATAGGCTTGGCTACCTACTATGGTTTTGAAGAGTGTAGTCGTGTTCATTGGCTATAAAGTATTTATTTCTTCCCTGAAATAAACATTTGTTTTAATTGATCTAATACTTGTCCACCCCCAGTGACTGAGATAGTGTTGATTTTATCTGCTATTTTTTCGATGTATTCCATTTCTTTTAATCTAAATAACATTTCATTTTCCTCCATTAATTTAGCTGTATTCAATAAACTACGAGTTGAAGCAGTCTCTTCTCGTCGCATGATGATATTCGCTTGAGCTTTCTTTTCAGCTATTAGTACTTGGTTCATAATGTCTTTCATTTCGCCAGATAAAATAATGTCTTTAATTCCGCAGCCTACTATACTAACACCAAGTACTTCTGTTTTAGAAGTAATAGATGTAATAATGAATGAAGATACACTTTCTTTTTTCTCCAAAAGTTCATCTAAGGTCAAAGTACCAATATATTCTCGCAACGCTAATTGAATAGATACATATAATTGTTTTTCATAGTCTTTGTTTTCTAAAGCAGCTTTAATGATGTCAATTATTTTATATTGAGCAAAGAAATTCAACCGTAAGGATGCTTTATCCTTTGTCAAGATTTCTTGTCCAGATATTTCAATTTGAAGAATACGAGTATCTATTTTGGCAATATGAATAGAAATGCTATTTTTCCACCAATAATAGGTTCCTGCAACTAATTGTTTCTGAAATTTACCATCTACAAATAATAGTGCTTTTTCATACGACTCTACGTTGAAAGTACGAACAAAAGGTAAAAGTTTAGTGGTTAAGGTTGTTAAATTGATAGCTTCTGTAATTTCAATTTTACTTAAATCTACTTTCGTGTAGGTATAACTGATTAAACCTTTCCAAAACGCATATTTACCAGTTGTCAGCGTAGTTTTAAACAACTCGTTTTCATATTGTAAGAAAACTTCATTGTCTTTTACTTCTATAATATCCAGCATTGAGGCAATTTTTGTGTCTTGCAAGAGTATGTTTAAATTGTAATTAATCGTAAAGGGTTCTGTCATATCATATACCTTACAAGTTTCATAAGGCATCAACCAATAATTCCCTTCTGTTAAGACTTTACTGTAATTTTCATTTTTGAAAACTAACCCAATTTTATATGCTGATATTTTTATGTACTTCATTGCTTTATTTGTTTTTTGTGAAAAAATAGCCAATTAAACCATCCAAAAAATGCGGATTTGATTTGAGTAAGAAAGCTGTTAAAAGGTATTTAGTTAATTGGTTGATTTTAATTTGAGCTCAGAATTTATTAACCAATTATTTTATCACACACTATTACGCCATTCTTACGGTATCCATCTTATTCAAGCCTCTTTCAAATTGAGATAAAAATCATCTCTAGTTTAATTGACTATTTTAATGAAATTAACTGCTTTACCAGGCTTAGCTACACCAAAATTAAATTGGTGACAGGATTCGAACCTGTGTTCATAGGGTTAACCTAAATTATCTTCAACAGCATATTAAAAGCTAAAGCTTTAATACTACATGGTTCTTTAAAACCAACGTCGTGGGTTTTGATAATCATTATTAACAGTACAAAGTTGATTAGTTCCTACGCAAGGTATTTGCGTAGATATAATTAATTTCAAAAAATGAATAAATTCTCTTTTTGATAGACCTAATGCAAACTCAACATACATAAATCAATCTCTCCTGTTTTATTAAGAATTTTGTACCTTTGTGCGATAACCTTTGAATTATAGAAATTTGTTCGAGAGAATAGCTTTTTAAATATCATTTTACTGTTAAAACTAAGGAGATGGAAACAAATTTCCCCATTACTTTTAAAGTTAATATCATAAAAGATTGGGAGTTAGTTGTTGGATTAGTATTTATTTTACTCTGGTTTGTATCGGTATTTTTTATTTTTCATGTTCCTTGGTTTGTGGTAATTCCATTATTGGTAATACTCTTTTGGCAATTAAATTTAGTTTTTGCAGAAATAAAATTGACCCACGAAGGTATTGAGTATAAATCTTGGATGAGAGGAGTAGTGATAAAATGGAAAGAGGTAAATACTTTGGGCGGAATTGCCAGAATAAAAAGACAGTATTTTGAAGTTATTTCCATTCAGTCTTTGAAAGCTGATATTAAGTATAAAAGTCAGATTGGCTCATTAGTTTATGTGGGTGAAGTGAAAAAAATGCTTTTTATTTCTAACAAAGAGCAGTTTAATCCCAATAGGTTTACATGGATAAGTGATGAATTTATTTCATTTGAGTATCGTCCAGAAATATTAAAAATTATACAAGAAAAATTAGAAGCAATAGATAAAAATGTTTGAGAATTTAAGCAGTAAAATAACCACCGCAATGCGTACCCTGAAAGGTAAGGGACGTATCACGGATGTCAATGTAGCAAGTACTGTCAAGGAAATCCGCAAGGCTTTGATGGATGCCGACGTAAACTATAAAGTTGCCAAAGAAATCACTGACCGTATCAAGGAAGAAGCAATGGGACAAAAAATCCTTATTGCGGTTGACCCCGGTCAAATGTTAGTGAAGATTGTCCATGAAGAACTTGTAAAATTGATGGGTTCTTCTGTGCAAGCTATTAACCTTAAACCAGACCCAGCGATTATTTTGATTGCAGGTTTGCAAGGTTCGGGTAAAACTACTTTCTCTGGAAAATTAGCTCAATACCTCAAAAAAAGTGGTAGAAATGTGTTGTTGGTAGCCTGTGATATTTATCGTCCTGCGGCTATCGACCAATTGAAAGTTTTGGGTGAACAAGTAGGCGTAGATGTTTATGCTGAACCTGAAAATAAAAACGCTGTTGAGATTGCACAAAATGCGATTTCTTACGGACGTAAAATGGGTAAAAGAGTAATCATTGTCGATACTGCTGGTCGTTTGGCAGTAGATGAGGCAATGATGAATGAAATTGCAGCGGTTAAAAATGCTATCAAACCTTCGGAAATCCTTTTTGTAGTGGATTCGATGACGGGGCAAGATGCTGTAAATACTGCTAAAACTTTCAACGAACGTTTGAATTTTGATGGCGTTGTACTTACTAAATTAGATGGTGATGCTCGTGGTGGTGCGGCACTTTCTATTCGTCATATTGTAGATAAACCAATTAAGTTTATCTCAACAGGCGAGAAAATGGATGCACTCGACCAATTCTATCCCGACCGTATGGCAAGCCGTATTTTGGGAATGGGTGACGTACTTTCTTTGGTAGAAAGAGCTCAACAAGCATTTGACGAAGAAGAATCTGAGCGTATCAATAAGAAAATTCGTCAAAACCAGTTCAGTTTTGAAGATTTCTATTCGCAGTTACAGCAAATCAAGAAAATGGGAAATTTGAAAGATTTGATGGGAATGGTGCCAGGAATGTCGCAAGCGGTGAAAGATGTAGATATTCCAGACGATGCTTTCAAATCAATTGAAGCCATTATTCAATCTATGACTCCGAAAGAACGCCAAAAACCAGAATTATTAGATATGTCTCGCAAGAAACGGATTGCAACAGGCTCTGGTACTTCTGTCACAGAAATCAATAATCTCTTGAAACAATTCGACGGAATGCGTAAAATGATGCGTATGATGAACAATGTTCAAGATGGAAAAATGAAAATGCCTAATATGGCAAATATGATGCGTAAATAGAAATTGTAGTATTGAATAAATATAGAAAGGGTTAAAGGGATTATATCTTTTTGACCCTTTTTCTTGTGGAAACTAAAAGACAATAAAAAAGCCTTAACATTTTGGAATGTTAAGGCTTTGAAAGTGGTCCCACTAGGATTCGAACCTAGGACCCCCTGCTTGTAAGGCAGGTGCTCTGAACCAGCTGAGCTATGAAACCGAGATTGTTGTTGTAATTTGGTGGTCCCACTAGGATTCGAACCTAGGACCCCCTGCTTGTAAGGCAGGTGCTCTGAACCAGCTGAGCTATGAAACCAAATCCCTTTCTTTTAAGGTGGTGCAAAATTACGCTTTATTTGCTTACACTCCAAACTTCAACAAAGAAAAAAATGAATCTTTTTTAAATAAAATTATAAGTGTTTTATTATCAGTAAGTTAAAATTAGATAATTTTTTGATGTTTTTTGTACGTCCTATATCTACTTATTAGTAATGATTGACAAAGAATAGAATTGAGTATTTCAATATATAATACATCTAAAACGTTCATGTCATTTTTGGAATGACTGTAGATGTTTTTAACCTTTCATAACAATTGAAGTTTTGATTATTGGTTAAACTGGATAAATTTGTGAAATTAAATTTAAACCAAAATTAAAATGTCAGAATTATTTACAGCTGGTGGTATTATAAGTTTACTTACTCTTACCTTTTTAGAAATTGTTCTTGGAATAGATAACATCATTTTTATTTCAATTGCGGCTAATAAATTAGCCAAGAAAGATCAAGCAAAAGCAAGGAACATAGGATTGCTATTAGCAATGGTTTTCAGAATTACTTTACTGTTTGGTATTTCATTCATCATCTCTTTACAAGAGCCTTTTACTCATATCAATTTAGGATGGCTAAATGCAGGAATTTCTGGACAGAGCTTAATCTTATTTATCGGAGGTTTATTCCTATTGTACAAAGCGACTTCTGAGATTCATGAAAAACTAGAGGTTGGTGGTGAACATGAAGTTACCGTTCCTAAAGGTTCAGCGGCAGATAAATTAACGGCAGTGGTACTTCAAATTGCGTTGATTAATATTGTATTCTCGATAGATTCAATTCTTACTGCTATTGGTTTAACGCATAATTTGCCAATTATGATTATTTCAGTAATTCTATCAATCGTTATTATGATGGCTTTTTCAGGCCCTGTGGGCGATTTTGTGAACCGTCATCCTTCTATTCAGATGCTAGGAATGGCATTCTTGATTATGATTGGTTTTATGCTTATTGCACAATCTGCACACGACGCACACGTTTCTCTCTTTGGTTCTGGTGTAGGTGAAGTACCAAAAGGCTATTTATATTTTGCGATTGCCTTCTCTTTATTAGTTGAAGTACTCAATATTAGAATGAGAACTAAACAAGAGAGTTCTAAGTAAACTTTATGAAGTAGTGATTTAATCACTCGCTTTTGTTTGATAGAAAATAAAAAATCCGTGAATTTGTTTTAAACAAATTCACGGATTTTATGCGTAATAAAAAAATTACTTTACAAACTTTTTCGCTTGTGCAAGAATGACATTCGCCGCATTGGGAATAGGGTTTGGAACACCAACCATAATCGTTTTTACTTTACCATTGTTATCCATAAAGTAAATTGATGGATAAGCATCTACTGGATATTTTTGAGCTACCGCTGGTCCTTCTCCATTTTCATAATCCATTGCAACACAAACGTATTTTTGGTTCATGTAATCACCCAAGGCTTTATCAGTAAATACTTGATTTTTCAAAATTTTACATGGACCACACCAAGTAGTGTAGCAATCCATCATAATCATTTTATTTTCCTTTTTTGCTTTTGCTAAAGCTTGTTGAAAAGTACCTTTGAAAAATTGAATACCCGTAGTAGTATTATTTTTAGTAGGTTCGGTTTTGGCGTTTACGCTGATGGCAAAAAGAAATAATAAAGCAGATAAAATTCTAGTTTTTAACATTTTCTAAGATTGATTAAGTTTGATACAAAACGTTTAATTGACGAGTAAATTTTAAACGATTAAACTAATACTAAAGTTTTAGATTAACAATCATTAACATTTTAAATTAAAAAGGCGTAAGAATATAATACTCTTACGCCCAATATATGGATTATTGAATGTTAATTATGCATAAGTATTTAGCATTACTGGCATTACAAGCATTAAAATATCTTCGTCAGCTTTTTTATCAGCAGGAATAATTAAACCAGCACGATTAGGTTGAGACATTTCTAAAGAAATCATGTTTGAAGTAAGGTTACTCAACATTTCAATCATGAATTTAGCATTGAAACCGATTTCCATTTCATCTCCATCATAGTCGCACATTAATCTTTCATTCGCTTCGTTAGAGTAGTCTAAATCTTCGGCTGAAATCACTAAATCGTTTTTCAATAATTTCAAACGAATTTGATGAGTAGTTTTGTTTGAATAAATAGAAATACGTTTCAAAGAGCCTAAAAATTCTGAACGATTAATCGTTAGAACGTTTGGATTGTTTTGAGGAATAGCATTTTCGTAATCAGGGAAACGTTCGTCGATTAATCGGCAAATCATTCTAATGTTATTGAAGCTGAAAAACGCATTCGAAGAACTGAAATCAGAAGTAACAGTTGTATCATCAGAAGGCAATGAAGATTTCAATAAATTCAATGCTTTACGAGGAATAATCATCGTAGAATCATATTCTGATTTTACATCACTTCTTTTATAGCGAATCAAACGGTGACCATCTGTAGCTACAAAATTGGTATATTCTGGCGACAATTGAACATAAACACCTGTCATAGCAGGACGTAAATCGTCATTTGAAACAGCAAAAATAGTGTTGGCAATTGCTGCACCTAATATATCAGCAGAAATTTGTACCGATAAACTTTTTGTTACTTGTGGTACTTTAGGGAAATCAATAGGGTTTTCGCCTGAAAGTTTATAACGACCATTTTCAGTGATAATTTCAGTGCCAAAAGTATCTCTGTCAACTTTAAAAGTAATTGGTTGGTCTGGTAAGCCTCTAAGAGTATCCAATAATAAACGAGCAGGAATAGCGATTGCTCCAGTATCTGAAGATTCTATTGCCAATGTCGTAATCATTACAGTCTGTAAATCAGAGGCAGTAACAGTCAGTTGAGTTTGATCAATTTGGAACAAGAAATTTTCCAAAATAGGTACAATCGGGTTGTTGGCAATAACGCCATTAACTGTCGAGAGTTGTTTCAATAAAACTGATGAGGATACGACGAATTTCATTATCTTGAAAGAATATTTTTAGTTGGGAATGACTATTAAATTATCAAAATGATTTAAGTTTTGATATAAAGTACTGTATTTTAAAAAGTTCAACAAAAGTACAAATAAGCCCTGACTTTTAATTGTTTTTAGGTAAATTTCGCCAGCAAGAAAAAGTTTTTTTGAAACTTAATTTTATTCACTCAACGATTATGAGAAAATGAATTAAATATTCAGCGAGTGTATTTTCTTTGTCTCCAGAAATTTCTAGCTATTCCTAAAATCGCCAAAATAATTACTGGAATGATTAAATTAATTGATTGCCAATAGGTTCTATCATCTTGCAAAGCCGCTTTATCTAAAGGTCTTAATTTTATTTCTTTATTTCTTGCTACAATTACGCCGTTATCATCCAATAAATAGTCAATAGCATTCAGTACAAAATCCTTGTTGGCAAATGTATTACCTGAATATTTATCAAAACCAAGTGGGAGAGGAGTATTGTTTTTTTTGTCAAAATCATTCGCTGGAATGTCTCCATCTGAACAAACAATTATTTTGGTGGCTTTTCCATCAGCTTTAAAGTTAGCAAAACGAGCATCACTTGGCAGAATTCTATTTTTGTATAAAGATTCAAATTTTCCTTCTAGTAACAGACCTACGGTTTGAACTCCAGCATTATATTGACTTGCATTTAAATCTTTACTAGCAAAATTGTAACTCATGATTGCTGGTGCTTTCAGTAGCTGTGTATATTGCGAAGTCATCAATAATGGAGTCTTCAAGATTCCATTCGCACGTACAGTATCAAGTGTACCGACATATTTTGTATAAATAGCATCTAAATTTCTAACAATTGGCGATTTCCCAAAAGTATTTATCAAAGGGAAATATTGCCATTGTGTAAGTTGAATGTTGGAACGGTCACCAAAATTTCCGACGTCTAAAGGAATTGCAGCACTCATTTGAGCATCCTTGATAAGATTTGGGTTTAAGCGAACACCGTATTTGAATAATAAATCTTCAAGACCAACACTTTGAACTTGTGCCATATTCCCTTCACGTGCCACAGAATCTACTTTTACAGCATCGACAAAGAAAATTGCTTTGCCACCATTCATGATAAATTGGTCTATTTTATACTTGTCATCATCATTAAAAACTTGTTCAGGTTTCAAAACAAAAATGGCATCTAAACCATCTAACGTTGGTGAATTTCTTAAATCAACTGGATAAAGTTCGTAATTGGGTTTTAAAGCCCCAATTAAATCCAATTGATTTACAGCAGGTAAATTGGTATAATTGATAAAAAAGCCAATCTTCTTTTTCTCTGTAGCAGTTACTCTTTTAATGGCAGAAGCCAATTGATATTCTACTCCTTCATAAGATTGATTTAGGATTTCTTGAGGAGATGATAATTTATTCCCTTTCAATAATAGCGTAGCAATTTCTTTGTCTTTGTAAGTAATAATTGCTCCTGGCAAAATTAAACTTTGTGTTTTTTTACCGTCTTCATTGTTATAAACATTGGTTGGAGTAATACCTTTCTGAGCAATAGCAGCTATTTTCTCGTTTCTTGTTTTTTCATCTTTATACTCAGCATTCAAGTCGATAAAAGTATATTTAATATTTGTTCCGCCATAGATTTGAAATTCATCAAGTGTTTCCTTAACCGCATTTTCTAAACGTTTAAAACCCGCAGGAATGCCTTTCCCTGTGAGATATACTTTTACATATACTTCGTCATCTAGGTTTTGTAATAAATTTTTACTTGCCTCAGAAATAGTATAACGCTTTTCTTGGGTTAAATCTAGTCTAAAAAAGAAACGACTAGCCAAGAGATTTACTCCCAGTATTGCTACAAAAATGATGATAAACTGAACGCTTTTATTTTTCATTTAATTTCTAAAGAATTTTCCTTGTCTTCAATTGTGATTAGAATCTCAAAAAGTATTTATGTTTTACACAGCTACACAAAATTAGTATTTATCTTTTGATTAATTCATTTTAAACGAAGGTTGAAGTAAAACTGTATTTAGAATAAAAAAAATGATAAAGTTTTGTTGCCCTTCCACTTCGCATTTACGACTAATACTTCAGAAGCTTTGGATTACCACTAACCACAAAAACTGAGTATATGTCATCATTGATAGTTCGTTCCAATTTTGAATTAATTGTAGATTCAAAAAAAAGTTTATCGCTAATAATTGAACAAATAATCATGTTAGAAGCAGAAAGTAATTACACTTTAATCCATACTAAAGATGGAAATAGTTGTTTGTATGCTAGATGTATTAATGCTTTTGACGAAGAGTTGGAAAAATACGGTTTTTTGCGTGTACATAAATCTTACATTATAAACCCTAAATATGTACTGGATTATGTCAGTAGAGAAAGAAAAATTATACTTGAAAATAATTTATTCGCACCTATTGCAAGAAGAAAAAGAAGTATGATAAGAGTCTCTTCAATTCGTAAAATTGTTGGGAAATACCCTCGAATAAATATTAATCTCTAAATCTATCTCTTACAATTGCTAGGCAGTAATCTATTAAAAATAGTTACTGCCTCATTTGTTTAATAGATGTTAGGTTTGAGTAAAATCAAATGCCAATCTCTAGTCCTTTTTGGAAAATAGAATTCTGTAGCTTATCTTTGAAATAGCTACTTTTAAGTGTGAGACTTTTAGTTTTGCACAATCATGAAAAAACTATTTAGTATATAGATAGTCAGTTATTTATATTATCTAAATAGACGATGCTCATGAACACATCGTTTTTATCCAATTCAGAGTATTATTAATCAAACCATCAATGCTATCAAGCCTAGTCCTACTTAGGCTCAGATTTTTGGGTGGGAAAAACAAAATTTTCAATGAGTAAATTTCTTGAATTACAATGTTTTGATTCTGAATCAGGTTCTCTAACCGTGTTTGAAAAACACCTTCCTGGAAGTATAAAAAGAGTTTTTTATATTCATTGTGAAGAAGGAAAGGTGAGGGGTGGACATCGCCATAAAAAAACGTGGCAAGCAATTACTTGTTTGACTGGTAGTTGTAGGATTTATATAAATAACGGACAGTATGAACAAGAATACTTCTTGTTTTCACCAAATCAATGTATTATTCTTCAGCCAGAGGATTGGCATATTATGGACTCTTTCTCAAAATCCTGCATTCTTTTAGTATTAGCAAATGAATTATATGATCCTAGTGATTATATCGATGAACCTTACGAATTAAAAACAATGAAAAATGCAGATACCATTTCTTAGTTTAAAATTAATAAATAAGCCGTTTGAAGTAGAAATTCAAAATATTGTAAATGAAGTTGTTGAAAAAGGATGGTATATTCTTGGAGAGAAAGGTAAAGAATTTGAACAGAATTTTGCAAGATTTTGTGGCGTTAAGCACTGTTTTGGTGTTGCTAATGGTTTAGATGCTTTGATTATTATTTTAAAAGCAAGTAATTTCCCTCCATCTTCTGAGATTATTGTAGCTGCCAATACTTATATCGCTACGATACTAGCAATTAAACAAGCTGGGTATATTCCAGTTTTGGTTGAACCTTCTTTGGAAACATACCTAATTGATTCTCCCAATATTGAAAAAGTAATCAGTTCGAAGACTAGAGCAATTTTAGTTACTCATCTCTATGGCAAATGTTGTGATATGGATAGCATTTCTCTGATAGCTCAAAAATACAATCTCCATGTTTTTGAAGATGCCGCTCAGGCTCATGGTGCCAAATATGATGGAAAAATGGCGGGGAATTTGTCTGACGCAGCGGGCTTTAGTTTTTATCCCTCTAAAAATTTAGGAGCATTAGGTGATGCAGGGGCAATTACAACTAATAATGATGAACTTGCTGAAAAAATCCTAGCTTTAAGAAACTATGGTTCAAGTAAAAAGTATGTGTTTGATTATCAGGGTTTAAATAGTAGATTGGATGAAATTCAAGCCGCAATATTGAATCTTAAACTCCAGCAACTAAATGTTGATAATCAGTATCGGCGACAAATAGCATCTACTTACCTAAGTCAGATTAAAAATGATAAAGTTATTTTGCCCACTAGTGATACAATTAATGACGATGTTTGGCATTTATTTATACTTAGAACAAAGCATAGAGATGATTTTATGAAATTTTTGAATTCAAAAGGAATTGGAACTGATATTCATTACCCAATACCACCTCATAAGCAAAAGGCTTTTGAAGAGTGGAATGATAAATCGCTACCGATTACGGAAAAAATTCATCAAGAAGTGATTAGTATTCCACTAAATACAGCTTTGACTGAAAACGAAATTAATTATATCGTAGAAACGATAAATTCATACTAAACCATTATATAATATGTTATTATCAGTTGTCATTCCAGTTTATAGAGGTGCAAAAACTATTGGAAAACTGGTTGAGAAACTTCACGAAGAACTGAATCAGTATAGTTTTGAAATTGTATTAGTCAATGATGGAAGCCCAGATGATTCAGAACAAGTTTGCTTAGCATTATCAAAAAAATACAAAAATATTACCTTTGTCTCATTACGGAAAAACTTTGGAGAATTTAATGCAGTAATGTGTGGATTAAATCATGTTAGAGGAGATTATGCTGTAATGATTGATGATGATTTCCAAAATCCTCCATCTGAAATTATTAAATTATTAAAGGAAGCAGAGAGAACTGGACATGAAGTAATTTATACTTATTACTCTGATAAAAAGCACAGCATTTTTAGAAACTTTGGCAGTTGGTTGGTCAATCAACTTGCTACAAGGTTGTTAAATAAGCCTAAAGGACTTTATTTATCAAGTTTTAAACTGATTAGTAAAGATATTGTCAATGAAATTTGTCATTACAAAGGCCCATTTCCTTATATTGATGGAATAATTTTTAGTGTGGTATCTAATGTTGGAAGTGTTCATGTAGAACATTCAGAAAGAGAGGAAGGACGCTCAAATTACACTTTTAGTAAATTATCTGTACTGTTTCTCACCATTATTTTTGGTTATTCAATTCTACCAGCTAGGTTTATTCTACTTTCAGGTTTTTTCTTGATTTTACTCTCTTTGCTACTTTTCGGCTTAGATATTTGGGGAGTGATGTCACAATACTCTATTACAGTTTTCATGTTTTTTGGTGGAGTACAATTGATGTCGCTAGGCATCATTGGAGAATACATGGGAAGGATGTTCTTAACTCAAAATAATTATCCACAATATTCTGTGAAATATAAAGTACTGAGCCATGCTGAATAGTAATGTTGAGGAATACAAAGTAATGTTTGAGGCTGAAGAAAAGCTTTGGTGGTATCGAATTTTGCACGAAAAGGTTTGGGCAGAAATTACTAAAAAATATCCTGAAAATTATCAAATAAATATCTTAGATATTGGCTGTGGAACGGGTGGGTTGATGAGCTTTTTAATCAAAAATGGTTTTCAAAATATTCAAGGAATAGATTATTCTGAGGCTGCTATTTCTTTTTGTAAAGAAAGAAATTTGAATGTTCAGAGATTTGATATTAACTTTTTGGCAGAATTTACAACCTCAAATAAGTTTGATGTGATTGTCTGTAATGATGTTTTTTACTGTTTGGAGAATACACAAATTGTCAATATTCTTCAAGCGATTCATGGCTTGTTAAAAGATGAAGCCATTTTTATTTCTAATAATAATGCTTTTAACGTTTTTTGGGGAACACATGATATTGCGGTAGGAGGGAAACAACGATTTACTCTTCAAGATATTGAGGATTTATTGCCCAAAAGAATGTTGAAGATTGATTATTATTCTTATTGGACTTGGTTTTTATCTCCTTTAGTCTTAGCGGTAAGATTAAGTCAGAGATTAGGAATAGCACTCAAATTAATTGATACAAAAAATGTAGTTTCGGATGTTGAAGTACCTTCTAATTTTATTAATTCCTTTTTCTATCATTTAGTGAAAATTGAAGAAAAGATACTTAAAAAAGGCTTTTTTGGAAGCTCTTTATTTATAAAGATTTCAAAGAAAAACGGGCTTGTTTCTTAATGAAACTAGCCCGTTTTGAGTAAAAAGAAATTAATGTAAAGGTAATTTTTTAATCATTCCTCCTTTTACATCATTTATACTTTGCTGTATAATAAAAGCTGATTTATCGATATTAGCTACTTCATCAGTCAATTTTTGAATTTCCAATCGAGTAACAACAGTATAGATTATTTCTAAATCTTCATTGAGTTGTCCTCTTTTCCCAAAGCCTCTTTTCCCATTAAAAATAGTTACGCCCCGTCCTAACTTTTCAATAATTACTTTTCTAACAGCCTCACTATGTTCTGTGATGATTGTTACTCCAGTAAATTCTTCAAGACCATGAATTAAAAAGTCGATGGTTTTTGAAGCACCCAAATAAGTAAGCATCGCATACATTGCTGTTTCGATATTGATTAAAATTGCAGCTGCTGAGAAAATAATTACGTTAATAACAATGATAACATCACCCACACTCAATACTGTTTTGCGGCTAATAAATAGGGCAAGTACTTCTGTTCCGTCTAGCACACAACCACCACGAATGGAAAGTCCGATTCCTGCACCAAGAAAGAAACCTCCAAAAACTGCAATTAGTAGTTTATCCGTAGTAACAATTGGGAAAGAAATAAATGTCAAACTCAGTGCTAAAAGTCCAATGGCTATCAACGTTTTTACTGCGAAAACTTTTGATACTTGCGTGTATGCTAACCAAATAAAAGGTAAGTTGACAATGATAATTAATACAGGCAAATTAATGTCTGTCAATATATTTATTAACAGTGATATACCAGTTACGCCTCCATCCAGAAAGTCATTTGGAAGTAAAAATCCTTTGAGTCCGAAGCTTGCAGAAAGTACACCAACGATTACCAATAAAGCATCTTTGCCATATTGAAGTACTAAATTATTTTGTTGCGAAGGTTTTTGTAGAATTGATTGAGTCATAATTATAGAGGGTTTAATATGTTTGTAATACTTATGGAAATACTGAGAAATTTGCGAATAATATTGATTCCAGCCAATTATTACTCCCCGAAATTTAGAATGTTTTTGCTAAAAGAGAAATACATGAAACGTATTCAGGATATGAAGCAAGGAGTGCTTGAAATAAGTTTCTTCAAAGAAATGTCTCATTACAACGCATCAAAGAGTTTTTTGTTGTAATTTGAAAATAAAAAAGCTTCTGATTTCTCGAGGCTACTGAAAAAGTCTATTTATTAACTCTCATAAACGAGCAGAAAGCCTTAGCTTTTCTGCTCGTTTTTTTGTATCTTGAAATAGATTTATTAATGTATTTTAAGATGTTATCTCA